>JACZJV010000034.1 GCA_014860355.1 Burkholderiales bacterium
CACTCTGGAAAATCTCCACCGCCTGGGTACCGATTACCCGCAACTCAAGGTGATCAAGCTCGAGCAGAACTACCGCTCGAGCACCACCATCCTGGGCGCGGCCAATCACCTGATCGGCCACAACCCCAAGCTCCACGAAAAACACCTCTGGTCGGAGCTCGGAACGGGGGACCCGATCACGGTGGTGATGTGCGCAGATGACGAAGCCGAGGCCGAATCGATCACCATGCGCCTGCAGGCCCTGCGCTTCGAACGCCGGCTGCGCTGGTCGGATTTTGCGATCCTCTATCGCGGCAACCACCAGGCACGGGTGTTCGAGCAGATGCTGCGCAAGGAGAAGGTGCCCTACGTGATCTCGGGCGGGCAGAGCTTCTTCGAGCGCGCCGAAATCCGCGACCTGCTGGCCTACCTGCGGCTGCTGGTCAACGATGACGACGATCCCGCTTTCATCAGGGCGATCACCACGCCCAAGCGCGGCGTGGGCACTGCCACGCTGTCCGCGCTTGGCACCTATGCCGGCGAGCGCCAGTGCTCGATGTTCGCGGCGCTCTTCGAGACCGGCCTGGAAGCGCGCCTGGGCGCTCGCCATCTCCAGGACCTGCGCACCTTCGGCGAGTTCATCAATCGCATCGCCTACCGCGCCGGCCGTGAGCCCGCGGCCCAGGTGCTCTCCGAGCTGGTGAGCGGCATCGATTATCGTGAACACCTGTTCGCCAGCAACGGCGACAAGGTTGCCGCCGGCAAGTGGACCAACGTCAGCGACTTTATCGGCTGGCTCGAGCAGCGCGCCGAGCAGGACGGCGACAATCTGCTGCAGCTCGCCCAGACCGTCACCCTGCTGTCGCAGATCGACCAGCAGCGCAGCGACGGCGACGCGGTGCGCCTGACCACCATCCATGCGGCCAAGGGACTGGAGTTCCCCCACGTCTATGTCGCCGGGTGCGAGGAGGGCCTGCTGCCCCACCACGGTGGCCTGGCCGCTGACGGCGAGAGCGCCGAGCCGGCCGCAGCGGCGGCGCTTTCCGCCCATGTCGAGGAAGAACGCCGCCTGATGTATGTCGCGGTCACCAGGGCGCAGCGCAGTCTCACGCTCACCTGGTGCAACACCAGGCGCCGAGGCAAGGAGAAGTTCGGTCGCGAGCCGTCGCGGTTCATCGCCGAAATGGAATTGGCCGCGCGCGCCCCCGCTGCGGCCACCATCACCGGCGCTGCCGCCCGGGGCCGGCTCGACGGCTTGCGCGATCTGCTGGCAAGCAGGAAGTCGGAACCGACGGGTGACTGACCCGGCGGCGACTAGTCGCTAGAATCGAGCTGACGGGAGCGGGATGGCCGGGGGATTTCCCAGCGGCATTGACCGACCCGGGAACGAACAACGGGCGAGGACCATGAACAGATCACAACCCGGCATCCTGGGCGCGCTGCCCAGCCATTCACGCTATCTCTCATTCGCGCTGTTGCCCGGCACCGACCCGCGCCCGGCGTTGGCCGCGCTGCGCGACCTGATCGATGGCGATGAGGCGGTGGTCGGGGTCGGCGCCCCGCTGGTCAGTGCGCTGGCGGTCGACATTCCGGGGCTGCGCGACTTTCCGGTTCATAGCGCCGCCGCCGTGGCAGTTCCTTCGACCCCGTCTTCGCTGTGGTGCTGGCTGCGGGGCGAAGACCCCGGGGTGTTGCTCCATCGCGGCCGCGCGCTCCGGACAGCGTTGGCGAGTGCCTTCAGGATTGAAAGCATCATCGACGGATTTCTCTACCGCGAAAAACGCGACCTCACCGGCTACGAGGATGGCACCGAGAATCCCACCGATGACGCCGCGGCGGCCGCCGCGCTGGTCACCGGTGGCGGACCGGGAATAAACGGCTCGAGCTTTGTCGCCGTGCAGAAATGGGTCCACGACCTCGATGCGTTCGCGGCCATGAGCGCGAACGAGCGCGACCACACCTTCGGGCGCAGGATCAGCGACAACGAGGAACTCGACGATGCGCCGGAGGCGGCGCACGTCAAGCGCACCGCCCAGGAGAGTTTCGATCCCACGGCCTTCGTGGTCCGCCGTTCGGTTCCCTGGGCCGATGCCGGCGCCGAAGGCCTGGTATTCGTCGCCTTCGGCAAGAGCTTCGACGCCTTCGAGGCCTTGCTGGGGCGCATGGTCGGAGCCGAGGATGGCATCGTCGATGCGCTGTTTCGCTTCACCCGCCCGGTGTCGGGCAGCTATTACTGGTGCCCGCCGATGGTGTCGGGACGATTGAACCTGACCGCGCTCGGTATCTGAGCAGGCTCAGCGCAGGGACGAAAGGGAGCAAGTGATGACCACCAAAGCCAAGGTCAAGGTCGCCGTCGTACAGGCCGGGGCAATCCCGTTTGACACCGCTGCATGCGTCGCCAAGGCGGTGCGCCTGACTGCCGAAGCGGCGGCCACCGGCGCCGAACTGGTGGTCTTTCCGGAGGCGTTCATCCCCGGCTATCCCAAGGGCATGAATTATGGCCTGGTCGTGGGCGCGCGCGACCCGTTGGGGCGGGAAGAATTCCGCGCCTATCTCGCAGCGGCGATCACGGTGCCAGGACCGGAGACTGAACTGCTGGGCGAGGCCGCAGCAGCGGCCGGAGCCTTCGTGGTGATCGGCGTGATCGAACGCGAGGGCGGCACCTGCTATTGCACGGCGCTGTTCTTCGGCCCCGACGGCCGCCTGCTGGGCAAGCACCGCAAGCTGATGCCGACCGTGATGGAGCGCGTGATCTGGGGCTTCGGCGATGGCTCGACCCTGACCGTGGTCGATGCGCCCTTTGGCCGGATCGGATCGGTGATCTGCTGGGAAAACTACATGCCGATGTTGCGCATGGCGATGTACGCCAAGGGGGTGCAGTTCTATTGCGCCCCGACCGCCGACGACCGCGAGACCTGGCTGCCGAGCATGCGCCACATCGCGCTCGAGGGCCGCTGTTTCGTGCTTACCGCCTGCCAGTACCTGCGCCGCGGCGACTTCGTCGGCCCCGAAAGGATCTCGCTGGGCGACGCGCCCAATGACGTGCTGATGCGCGGCGGCAGCGCGATCATCGATCCGCTCGGCAACGTGCTCGCAGGCCCGGACTTCAGCGGCGAAACCATCCTGACCGCCGAGCTCGATCCCGGCGACATCGGTCGCGGCAAGTTCGATTTCGACGTCTCCGGGCATTACAGCCGCCCGGACATCTTCCAGCTCTCGGTCAACGAGGCTCCGATGCCGGCAGTCGTGACCCGCAAGTCGCCAGCCTGAGCGGGTGCCCGCCATGAGTCTGTACGAACGGCACGTGCTGCCGCATCTGGTCAATTGCGTTTGCGGGACCGGATCGATGCGGCGACGGCGCCAGAAGGTCCTGCCTGAGGCCCACGGCAGGGTGCTGGAGGTCGGCTTCGGCACCGGCCACAACCTCCCCTACTACGAACACCACCGGGTCGATCACCTCTGGGCGCTCGAACCTTCGCGCGCGAGCTGGGCGCTGGCGCGCTCGCGCGTCGCCGCGGCGTCTTTCCCGGTTGAATACCTGCCTAGCGGCGCCGAGGAAATCCCGCTCCCCGCTGCCGCGGCCGACACCGTTGTGGTGACCTTCGCGCTGTGCACCATCGGCGACGTCGCGCTCGCCCTGGCCGAAATTCGCCGTGTGCTGCGCCCCGGCGGCGAGCTGGTGTTCTGCGAGCATGGCGCAGCCCCCGACGCTGATGTGCGCCGCTGGCAGGACCGCATCGACCCCTTCTGGTGCCGAGTCGCCGGCGGCTGTCATCTCAACCGGCCGATTGCCGCGCTGATCCAGCGCGCCGGCTTCCGGATCGAGCGGCTCGAATCGGGCTACGGGTCGGGGCCGCGGATTGCCAGCTATCACAGCTGGGGGGCGGCAACTTGAAGGTTCCGCAACGCAGTCATCAGCCCTCAATCGGGCAGATCCAGCGGGACTGATTCGATCAAGAAACCGGGTGTTGCTCCTCAAACCAGCGTGTTAGGATCGGCTTCGCTCGGCGAGCTCGCCATAAAAAACAGGAGGAGAACATGACTGCTCGGAACACCACCGCACCACGTCGACGAAACTTGGTCCGAGGCGTGATTACGGGCCTGTCCATAGTCGTTTTTGGAATCCTGTCGCCGCCGGCTGCGCTGGCCCAGAAACACAGTGCCATGTTGGCCATCGGACAGGAAGCTACGCCACCGACCCTTGACCCGCATTTCTCGACGTCCGTCGCGACGCGCAACGTGGCCATGCATATCTTCGAGCAATTGGTCACCAGGGATGAGAACAATCAGGTCATTCCGGAGCTCGCTGACAGCTGGCAGATCAGCCCGGATCAGTTGACCTATACCTTCAAGATTCGCACCGGCTTGAAGTTCCACAATGGCAAGGAACTGACCTCCGCAGACATCAAGGCCTCGTTCGAGCGCTACCAGCGCATCGGCCTGGCGCGTGTGACCCTGGCCCCGGTGGTCGCGATGACCACGCCCGATGCGGCGACGTTCGTAATCAAGGTGAACAAGCCACAGCCGGTATTCCTCGAGGAACTCTCCGCCTTTGTCGTGCCGATCGCGATCATCCCCGCCGAACAGGCCGACAAGGAGGGCGGCAAGCTTGATCTCATTGGCACCGGGCCGATGCAATTCGTCGAGTGGGTTCCCGACAGTCATATCCGGCTCAAGCGCTTCGACGGCTATAAGCCGGATACGCGCTACAAGGGTTCCGAGGGCTTTGGTGGCCGCAAGCAGGTTTGGTTCGACACGGTTGACTTCAAGATCGTCAAGGAACCCAGTGCTCGCGTGGCAGGACTGGAGTCGGGACAGCTGCAGATCATCGAGGACTTGCCGGCCGAGTCGGCCAAGCGCCTGGCCGGCAATAAGAACATCGTCATCTACGATCTGAAGAACTTCTGGCTGCACGGCGCCTGGGTGAACTTTGCGCGGCCGCCGACCAATGATTTGCGGGTGCGACGCGCGATCCAGATCGCGCTGGACATGGAGGAGATCATGGAGATCGCCACCGATGGCGCGTACACGCTGCAGCCAGGCCTGCAATATCCGGGCAATCCGTACTATGTGACGAATGGCGCGGCCTTGTATAACGCCAAGGATCCTAAGAAAGCCGCGGCGTTACTCAAGGAAGCCGGCTACAAGGGCGAAGAGCTGGTGATCATTACCAACTCGAGCTATCAGAGCATGTACAAGGCGGCCCAGGTTGTGGCTGAACAACTCAAGGCGATTGGCCTCAAGGTCAGAGTGGATGTCTTTGACTGGGGCACTGCGATGAAGCATCGCCGCGACAAGGACGCCTGGAACCTGTGGTTCACTGGCCAGGGAACCGGGCCGTCGATTGGCCCGTTCACTGCCATGAAGGACGTCGTTTCACCGCAGAAGAACCAGTTTGTCGCCGATCCTACGCTTGACGGCCTGTTCGCCGAGCTGGTCACAGGGAACAGTTTCGAAGCGCGCAAGGCAACCTTCGCCAAGTTCCAGGAACGGGTGTATGACCAGGTGCTGTTCCTGAAGTTTGGGGATCTGATCCGCAAGCAGGCGGCACGCTCCAACGTCAAGGGCTTCGTGCCGTATCGGATTCCACGTTTGTGGAACGTATGGGTCGAGGGCTGAGAACGCTGGTTGGCGCGGCGCAGTCGCGGCGCGCCAACCGGGCACACGGCTCGGCTGACTGATGCCCGAGTTTATTCTCCGGCGATTGCTGATCGCCTTGCCGGTGTTGTTGCTGGTCAGCCTGATTTCGGCGTCGATCATGGAGTTGGTGCCGGGTGACCCGGCGGTATTGATCGCCGGGCAAAGCGCCAGCGACGCTGAAATTGCCATGGTGCGCGAACAGCTGGGCCTCAACCGCCCGTTCGTTGAGCGCCTGGGAAGTTGGTACGCCGGCATTGCCCGTGGCGATCTGGGCGACTCGATTCTGCTCAATCGCCCGGTTACGCAGGCCATCGCCGAGCGCGTGCCGGTGACGCTTGCACTGGCCGGGTTCGCGCTGTTCCTGACTGTCGCCATCGGACTCCCCTGCGGCATTATTGCCGCAGTCCGCGCCAATACCTGGGTGGACCAAGCCGTGCTGACCTTCGCGCTGATTGGCGTGTCGGTGCCGAATTTCTGGCTTAGCTTGATGCTGATCGTCTTGTTTGGAGTGATGCTCGATTGGCTGCCGGCGGGCGGCTACGTGATGTTTGCCGATGACCCCGTGGGTTGGGTGAGGTGCCTCATCCTGCCGGGCTTATCGCTCGCCCTGCTGCAGGTGGGCCTGTTGGCCCGAATCTCCCGGGCCACCATGCTGGAGGTATTGCAGCAGGACTATGTGCGCACCGCCCGCGCCAAGGGAATGCCGATGTGGTCGGTCTACGGCAAGCACGCGCTGAAGAATGTCATGGTTCCCGTCATCACGGTCATCGGCATCAGCTGTGGTTTGCTGCTCTCCGGTTCGGTGGTCATCGAAACCGTCTATTCGATTCCAGGTATGGGCCGACTTCTGGCCAGCGCGGTGTTCGGGCGCGACTATCCAATGATCCAGGGCGGGCTGTTGGTGACCGCGGCCGTGCTGGTGTTGCTCAATCTGCTCGTTGACGTGCTCTATGCGTTGATCGACCCGCGTGTGCGCTATGGCCAGCGTTGACTCCGTAGCGCTTGCGCCCGACGAGCCGGCCGGCGCAGATCGACCTCCGAGCCTGTGGCAACGGCTGCTGGGCCATCGATTGTTTGTGACCGGCGCCGTGATCGTGGTCTTCATGTTGCTGTTGGCGATCTTTGCCGATCTGATCCAGATCCTGCCGCCAGAGAAGATGCAGGTGCGCCTGCGCTTCCAGACCCCGAGCTTCTCCTTTCCGCTGGGTACCGACAACTACGGCCGCGATATTTGGAGTCGGTTGGCCCATGGAGCGCGCCTGTCGATGGCGATCGGGTTTGCCGTGGCGCTGCTCACCGGCATCACTGGCACAGCGAACGGGGTGTTCGCCGGTTACTTCCGGCGCCTCGATGGCCCTCTGATGCGCCTTATGGACGCATTGATGGCATTTCCGGCGATCTTGCTCGCCATCGCCATCGCGGCAGCACTCGGCCCGTCCGCCTTTAACGCCGTAATCGCGCTGTCCATTGTCTACACCCCGCGCACTGCCCGCGTGGTGCGCGCGACCGTGCTGGTGGTGCGCGAAATGGACTACGTGGCGGCCGCCAAGGCGTGCGGTGCGCGCGACCTCTGGATCGTCTGGCGCCACGTCCTGCCCAACAGCATCGCGCCTTTGCTGGTCCAGCTCACCTTTATCTTTGCCTATGCGATTCTGGCCGAGGCGATCCTGAGCTTTCTGGGCGTCGGCCCGCCGCCGCCCGCCCCCACCTGGGGCAACATGATCGCCGAGGGTAAGGACTACCTGCGGGAAGCGCCGCTCTTGTGTCTCTTCCCCGGGGTCGCGGTGGCGTTGATCTGTCTGGGGCTGAATCTGCTCGGCGACGGGCTGCGCGACGTCCTTGATCCTCGCCTGCGGGTGCAAATTGGCTGAGCCTCTGCTGCGCGTCGAGGATCTGCGCGTCGTCTTTGGCCCGCCTGGCAGGGAGCAGGTGGCGGTCGACGGCCTGAGTCTCACATTGGGCCCCGGGGAGGTGCTGGGCATTGTCGGAGAGTCCGGTTGCGGCAAGACCCTCACTGCATTGTCCATTCTGCGGCTGATTCCGAATCCCCCGGGGCGCATCGCCGGGGGACAAATCCTGTTTCGGGGGCAAGATCTGGCGCACGCCAGCGAAAAGGCGATGAACCGGATTCGTGGCAAAGAGATTTCGATGATTTTCCAGGAGCCGATGACAGCGCTCAATCCGGTCTTCAAGATCGGGGAACAGATCGGCGAGACGTTGCGCGTACATGACGGTCTCACCCGCGCGCAGGCGCGCTCTGGTGCGCTGCAGATGCTCGAGCGGGTCGGAATCAGCAACCCGGCGCAGCGCCTCGGTCAGTATCCGCATGAATTATCCGGTGGCATGCGCCAGCGCGTCATGATCGCCATTGCCCTGGCTTGCCGACCGCAGATCCTCATCGCCGACGAGCCCACCACTGCGCTTGATGTCACGATCCAGGCCCAAATCCTGTTACTGCTGCGGGAACTGCAGTCGGAATTGGGTATGGCCGTGGTATTGATCACGCATGACCTAGGAGTAGTCGCGCAAGTGGTTGACCGGGTTGCCGTCATGTACGCCGGACGGATCGTGGAAGAGGGGAGTGCGGCGGCAGTCTTTGAGCGCCCGTCTCATCCCTATACGCGGCTGTTGCTCGAGAGCATTCCGACACTGGACCAGCAGCAGGATCGGTTGCAGACCATTCCCGGAATGGTCCCGAGCCTGTCGAATCTGCCGGCGGGCTGTCGCTTTCACCCTAGGTGTCCTGATGTGCGTCCTGCCTGCCGGGAAGCGGCGCCGGCCTCCTTCGAAGTCGCACCCGGCCATCGTGCGGCCTGCATTGCGGTGAATAATTATCGTCATGCCAACTGAACCATTGCTGCGGGTCAGGGGGCTGACCAAACATTTCCCGATCATGCACGGTGCGTTGTTGCCGCGCCAAGTCGGCGCGGTGCGCGCCGTTGACGGGCTGGACTTTGATATTGAAGAGGGTGAGACGCTCGGACTCGTCGGCGAGAGCGGCTGCGGCAAGACCACCACCGGCCGCTTGATTCTGCGCATTATCGAGCCGAGCACCGGCACCATTGAATTCGCGGGGGAAGATCTGTTGTGTCTCGCGCCCGAAGCGATGCGACAACGGCGCAAACAGATGCAGATCATCCTGCAGGATCCCTACGGATCGCTTGATCCGCGCATGACCTTGAGCGAGATCGTCGACGAGCCGTTGCGGATTCACCGGGTTGGCGACCGCGCGGCGCGGCGCAAGCGCGTCGCCGAGTTGCTGGATGTGGTCGGATTGCGCAAGGAATATGCGCATCGATACCCGCATGAATTTTCCGGCGGCCAGCGTCAGCGCATCGGGATCGCACGGGCGCTGGCGCTCAATCCGCGCTTTATCGTCTGTGATGAGCCGGTCTCTGCCCTCGACGTCTCGATTCAGGCCCAAATCATCAACCTGATGCTCGACCTGCAACAGGAGTTCGGGTTGACATACCTCTTCATCGCGCACGATCTGGGCGTCGTCAAGCATGTCGCCGACCGAGTGGCGGTGATGTACCTGGGCCGCATCGTCGAGATCGCCGATCGGCAGGCGCTCTATGAATCGCCGCAACACCCTTACTCCCAGGCGTTGCTAGCAGCGGTGCCGATTCCGCGGCCGTCGGCGAATCAGACGCTCGCAACCTTGAAAGGCGAGATTCCCAGTCCGAGCCACCCCCCCCCGGGTTGCCATTTCCACACGCGTTGCCCGCAGGCACAGGCGCGCTGCCGGGTGGAGACACCGAGCCTACGCCAGATTCGACCAGGTCACGCCGCGGCGTGCCTCCTCTTGACTCCGGAGGTCTGAGGCACACTCGCTGCAGAACGTGCAATCCGGCCTCGAGGCGCTGCCCATTCCATCCCAATTGACCTAAGTTGAACCCCAAATGGCAAGACTCACTGGTCGTATCCGCTCCGAAATCGATTTCGACCGCGATGGCAAGCAGGTTGGTTTTCTGCGACTGCCGCATTCCGTGCATCGCTCAGCGTACGGTTGGATTCCGATTCCGATAGCTTGCATCCGCAATGGCGATGGTCCGCGCGTACTGCTGATGGCAGGGAACCATGGCGATGAGTACGAGGGTCAGATCGCCCTGGCCAAGTTGCTCAGGCAGCTCGAGCCCGCTACGGTGCGGGGTCGCATCATCTTCCTTAGCTCGGCAAATTTCCCGGCTGCCATGGCTGGCATGCGGACTTCACCGCTCGACGATGGCAACTTGAATCGTCTGTTCCCGGGCGATCCGGACGGCGGCCCGACCGCGCAGATTGCCTGGTATATCGAGCACATGCTGCTGACGCAATGCGATTATGTGTTCGACCTGCATTCGGGCGGCAGTTCGCTGATGTACCTACCCAGCGCGCTGAGTCGACGCCACGCGGACCCGACACGAATGAGGCACGCACTCGAGTTGTTGCAGGCCTTTGGCGCGCCGATTTCATATATCACCGACGCACCGCCCGGAGATGACCTCGCACTGCCTGCGGCTGCGGCGCGGCAGGGCGTGATGCACCTGGGCACAGAGCTGGGCGGTGGCGGCACGCTCACCATGGCGGCGTTGCGCATCGCCGAGGACGGTATCCGGCGCGTCCTGGCCCGCATCGGCGCGCTCGCCGACGAGGCGGCTACTGCGCCGGCGCCGGCGACGCGCTTGTTGCAGGTGCGCGGGCCAGAATATTTCGTCTACGCGCCGGACTCCGGCCTCTTTGAGCCGCTGGTCGAGTTGGGCGACGAAGTGATCGCCGGCCAGACCGCGGGCATCATTCATTTTCACGACACCCCCTGGCGCGAGCCCAGCCTGGCGGTATTCCAGCGCTCCGGCATCGTGCTGACCAAGCGCATGCCATGCCGGACCGAGCGCGGGGACTGCCTGTTCCATCTCGGGACACCATATGAAGAAGGAAGTGGGCCATGATCGCGACGAGCGTTGATTTCCGCAGCGACAATTGCGGCGCGGTCGCCCCGGAACTTATCGAGGCGCTGGTCACAGCCAACTCCGGCACCGCCCTCGGTTATGGCGGCGACGCGCTAACGGCGAGCTTGCAGGCTCGTTTTGCCGAGCTGTTCGAGGCCCCGGTGCAAGTGTTTCCCGTGCCAACCGGCACGGCCGCCAACGCCTTGGCGCTGGCCGCCGCCGCGACGCCGTTCGGCGCCGTGTATTGCAGCCCCGAGGCCCACGTCTATACCTCAGAGTGCAACGCAACCGGGTTCTTCGGTGGCGGTACCAAGCTGGTACCCATTGCCGGAGACCACGGCAAAGTGAGCGCAGCGGCGCTGGAGGCTTCAATCGCATCGGCAGGTGTTGGCCTGGCCCACAAGAGCCAACCGGCGGCAGTCAATCTGGTGCAGGCAACCGACCGCGGCGCCGTCTACGCGCTTGACGAAGTCGCAGCGGTCAGCCGGATCGCGCACGCCCATGGGTTGCGAGTGCATATGGATGGCGCTCGTTTCGCGAATGCGGTTGTCCGCCTCGGATGCACTCCGGCGCAGGCCACCTGGAGGTCGGGCGTCGATGTGCTCTCGTTCGGCGTAACGAAGAACGGCGGCTTGTTGGCCGATGCGATCGTCGTCTTCACGCCTGTTGCGGCAATTGACCTCGGGTTCCATTTGCGCCGCGCGGGATTGGTGTGGTCGAAGATGCGCTTCGCTTCGGCACAGATCCTCGCCTATGTCGCTGACGACCTGTGGCTGCGCTTGGCTGGCCGGGCTAACGCCGCGGCGACTGAGCTGGCGGCGCAACTCGAATCGCTTGCCGGGGTTGAGTTGATCGCCCCTGTCGAAGCCAATGAGCTGTTTGTCGACATGGCGCCTGCGGCGCTCTCGGGCCTGGAGGAGGAGGGATTTCTTTTCCAACGTCGCGGCCCGCGCCTCGCCCGTTTCGTCTGTCGCTGGGATACCAGCGCACGCGACATCAAAGCGTTGGCGGATGGCTTGCGCAAGCAGGTGACATCGACTTGAGCGTCGGTTCGCATTTCATTCCCGAGGAGACGGTGATGAGCAATGCTTCAAAGATCTGGACTCGCGTCGACTACGAGCGCGACGGCAAGCAACACGGCTGGCTGCAGTTGCCCCATTCGGTCACGCGCTCCGCCTACGGCAACATCGCACTCCCGATCACGGTGATCCGCAATGGCAAGGGCCCGACCACATTCCTGATGGCGGGCAATCACGGCGACGAGTACGAGGGGCAGATTGCGTTGTGCAAACTGGCCCGCGAGCTTGATCCGGGTCAGATCGCCGGCCGCGTGATCATCCTGCCAGCGGCCAATCTGCCGGCCGCGCTGGCCGGGGTGCGCGTCTCGCCGATCGATCAGGTCAACCTGAACCGCGCGTTCCCGGGAGATCCCGATGGCACGCCGACCTACGCGATTGCGCATTACATTGACACCGTGCTCTACCCGATGGCCGACGTCCACCATGATTTACATTCAGGGGGTTCGTCGCTGCAGTACCTGCCGTTTGCTTCAATGCGCCTCGGGGATCAACCCGACCTCAATCGCAGGGCACTGGAGGCATTGCAGGCGTTTGGCGCACCTATCGGCCTGGTATGGGCCTATAGCCCGGACGCGCGGCTGTCGTCGGTGGCCGCCATCAATCGCGGCCTGGTCGCGCTGGGCGGTGAATTCGGCGGCGGCGGATCTGTGAGCACCTCGGGCGTGCGTATGGTTGAGCGTGGCTTGCGCAACCTGCTGGCGCATGCGGGCAACATCCCAGCCACGCAGGCCGTAGGTGATTTTGCTGGCCCCACTCGTCTAATGGAAGTCAGCGGTCGCGACTACTATGTTTATGCGCCCGAGAGAGGCCTGTTCGAACCCGCCGCCGAACTGGGCGACGAGGTG
>JACZJV010000035.1 GCA_014860355.1 Burkholderiales bacterium
GAACCGGGCCGGCACGAAGCGGTTCTCCATCATGGTCATCTCGGCGCCGGCTTCGGCCGCCATCGAATAGGTCGAACCGGCGTTCCACACCGGGAACCAGGCGCGCCCGCCGCCCTCGCCCACCGAGCGCGGGCGGAACACGTTCACCGCGCCGCCGGCGGCGAGCATGCAGGCCTTGAACTTGTAGATATAGAGCTTGTGCTCGCGCACCGAAAAGCCCGCCGCACCGGCGATGCGGGTGGGGTCGTTCTTGTCGTTGATCAGGCGCACGACGAACACGCGTTCCTGGATGTTGTCCATGCCGAGCGCCTTCTTGGCCGCCTCGGCCACGATCCATTTGTAGGACTCGCCGTTGATCATGATCTGCCACTTGCCCGAGCGCACCGGCTTGCCGCCGTTGCGCAGCGACTTTTCCTCGTCGCCCTGGGCTTTCCAGATCGGCAGTCCCCAGTCCTCGAAATTGTGCACCGAGTCGTCGACATGGCGGCCGACATCGTATATCAGGTCTTCGCGCACGATGCCCATCAGGTCGTTGCGCACGTAGCGCACGTAGTCGGCGGGGTCGTTCTCGCCGAGGTAGGTGTTGATCGCCGACAGGCCCTGCGCCACCGCGCCCGAACGCGACAGCGCCGCCTTGTCCACCAGCTTCACCTTGAGGCCGGTGCCTTCGATCCAGCGCGGGACTTCGAAAGCGGTGCCGCAGGCGGCCATACCGCCGCCGATGATGAGCATGTCGACTTCTTCTTCGACGACTTCCGGACTGCCAAACGTGTATTCAGCCATTGCAGATTTCCTTTTTCATTGCGGCTTGGACTAAACCCTGTAGCCCTCTGCCGTTAATAAAGTTGCAGTCTGGGATGCGCACGCTCGATCCGGGCGCACCCCGCGATCGGCTTCCTAGGACTTGACGAACTGGCTGCGGTCGCCCGCATGCAGTTGCCTGGTGAACAGCACCTCGTCGTTGGCGATATCGGCCATGTCCGCCTTCGGCTTGCCGCCGTAGGGATCGGCCGAGCCTTCCGGCGTGGTGCGGATCGGAAACTTGAAGCGTTTCATGGTGCCGTTCCTGAACTTGATCGTCCACATGATGGAATCGGTTCCGCGCAGGGGCTGCACCGACCCGCCCAGCGGCACGATGTCGGCGTAGGCGCGACACTCGATCGCATTCTGCGGGCAGATCTTGACGCAGGAATAGCACTCCCAGCACTGTTCCGGCTCCGCGTTGTAGGCCTTCATCGCATGGCCGGTTACGGAACCGTCCTTGTCCAGATGCATCAGGTCATGCGGGCAGATGTACATGCACGCGGTCTTGTCCTGCCCCTTGCAGCCGTCGCATTTTTCGGTACGGACGAATGTCGGCATCGTTACTACCTCCTAAAAAAAAGCAAATTCAGTTGAACAAGAACAGTTTCCGGCTAGCGCGCGGAATGCCCCGCGAGCTTCACTTCCACTTTCTCGTGCGCTTCCAGCCCCGCATAGTACTCCCGCAGGATCGCGAGCACTTCCGCGCGGCTGAATTCGGCCGGCACCTCGCTGCCTTCGGACAACCATTTTCTCAGCTTGGTGCCCGAGACGTTCAGCCGGTCTTTCTCGTCGTGCGGGCAGGTGCGCGCCGACGCCATGCCGCCGCACTGGAAGCACCAGAAGGTCCAGTCGATCTTGAGCGCCTGGGTCTCCAGCGCGCCTTTCGGGATCTCGTCAAAAATATGGTGCGCATCGAACGGGCCGTAGTAACTGCCCACCCCGGCGTGGTCACGCCCGACGATCTGATGCGAGCAGCCGTAGTTCTGGCGGAACAGCGCATGCAGCAACGCTTCGCGCGGGCCGGCGTAGCGCATGTCTAGCGGGTAACCCGCCTGCACCACCGTGTTCTTGACGAAATACTTGTCGATCAACGATGCAATGGCCTGGGTCCGCACTTCGGCCGGGATGTCTCCGGGTTTGAGCGCTCCGAGCAGCGAATGCACCAGCACGCCGTCGCACACCTCTATCGCGACCTTGGCCAGGTACTCGTGCGAGCGGTGCATGGGATTGCGCGTCTGGAACGCCGCCACTTTGGACCAGCCCAGGCGTTCGAACTCGGCACGAGTCTCTGCCGGGGTCATGAACAGGGCGCCGTACTTCGCCTTGAAACCGCCGTCGGAAAGAACCTTGACCGGGCCGGCGAGATTGACTTCGCCCTGCGCCATGACCATTTTCACCCCGGGGTGAGCTTCGTCGGCGGTGCGAAACACCGACATGCACTCGTGCGCCTTGTCGATCACGTATTTCTCGGTCACGTTGATCGTCGCCAGGATATCGTCCGAGTCCGGGTCGACCAGCGCGAGTTCGCTGCCGGTCCTGATCTTCTCGGCAGCTGCCTTGTCCGCGGAAAGGGTGATCGGTATCGGCCAGAACAAGCCGCTCGCCATGCGGTAGCCGTCGCAGACGCCCTGCCAGTCGGCGTGCGTCATGAAACCCTCGAGCGGAGTGAAACCGCCGATGCCGAGCATGATCAGATCGCCTTTTTCGCGCGATGACACGCGCAGCTGTGGCAGGGTCCGGGCGCGCGCCTGTTCCGCCTTCAGCGCGGCCCCGGCAAGCAGCAAAGGCTTGAGCGATTCTCCTCCATGGGAATGGACCAGTTTGGACATGCTTGCGCCTCTTTTATCGTATTGACCTGCAGGCGTTGCGTGGCCCGAACGCGCGGGCTCGCGACAACGGAACTGGGCGTATTGTGCGCAGTGGCAAGCTCACTCACAAGCCAGAGATTTTGATTTGCTGATAAGGCGCGCTGATTCACCGGATCATTGACGGGATCGCGGCTGCAACAGACCCGCCGAAACCGATGGTTTTGGCCATCGCGAGTAGTGACACATGGACGCTGCCGCGGCGTGCTCGCCCGCCGGTCACTTTTTCTCTTTCATCTCCTGCTCCAGCTGCACCCGCAGGTCGCGCAGGCGCGCCTCGACGCTGGAGAGCTGGTAGAAGTCGCCGTCCCCGCTTTTTTGCGCCAGCTGCAACTGTTCGATCGCCGCCGGCAGACTGCCCTGCAGCACATAGGCCTCGGCCTGCGCCTGATGCTGCAGCAGGCGCTTGCCCAGGGACGCATACCCCTTTGCCTGCAAGGCGTACAGACGCGCATCGCGCGGAAAATTCTTCAGCTGCTCCTCCAGCAGGGACGCCGCTTCGCGATTTTGCCCTAGCCGCAGGAGCGACTCGATGCAGGCGTAATTGAGAGCGCGGTTGTTGGGATAGTGCACGAGCGCCTGCTGCAGCAGCGCGAGCGCACCCTTGTCGTCGCCGTTGGCCTGCTTGATGCGCGCAGCCAATCCCGCGAGCATCGGGTGTTCCGCCTCCTTCAACAGCGGCGCGAGTTCCGCCGCCGCGCGCGCCGGCTCCTGCGCGCGCAGCAAGGCTACGGCCAAACCATAGTGCGCCGCGATTTCGTTGCTGAATTTCTTGTCGCGCAGGTCGCCTTCGAACTGCGCCAGCGCGTCGCGCGACGTGCCCTGTCCGGCGCGCAGCTTGGCGCGCACCAACTGGAAGTCGAGGCTGTCGGGCGTCTGCTTGTACGGCAGATCCTGAATCCGGTTTTGCGCGTCGGCAATGCGCTCCGTGGTGACCGGGTGGGTACGCAGATACGCCGGCGCGTTGTTTTCGTACAGCCGCCCCGCCTTTTGCATGCGCACGAAGAACGAAGGCATGGCGCGCACGTCGAATCCGGATTTTTCCAGTATCGGGAACCCGATTCGGTCAGCTTCGCGCTCGAACTCGCGCGTAAATCCGATCTGCGCAGTGATCGCGCTCGCCTGGCCGATCGCCGCCGCAGCGGACCCCAGCTGCGAGTTGCGCGCAAGGATCGCCAGCGCCACCGATGCGAGCATCGCGGTCGAAAGCTGTCCCTCCTTGCTCACCATGCGCGCCATGTGGTGCTGCGTCACGTGGGCAATTTCGTGCGCCACCACCGCGGCCAGTTCGGATTCGCTCTGGGCGGTCACGATGGTTCCGGTATGCACGCCGATGTAGCCGCCCGGCAGCGCGAACGCGTTCAGAGTCGCGTCCTTAACCAGGAAAAACTCGAAGTCCTGACGCGCGTCCGGGCTGTTGGACACCAGGCGGCTGCCCAGGGCGTTGAGGTATTCCGTGGCCTCCGGATCGGCGTCGTATTGAGGGTCGTGCTGGCGGATGTCGCGCATGATAGCCTCGCCCACGCGGCGCTCCATCTGTGGCGTAAACGCGATTTGCGCCGTGTCCCCCAGTTCGGGCAGGCCCTCGGCCAGAGCGGGCGCGGCGAACACCAGAAACAACGCGAGCAGGCTGCTGAGACGCATGATGATATGATACCCCGCCATGAAACGAAGTTCCCCGGCACCGGCGAAAAACCTCAGCCATTTCGATGCGCATGGCCAGGCGCACATGGTCGATGTCGGCGGCAAGGCGGAAACCCGCCGCGTCGCGCGCGCCTGCGGCTGCATACGCATGCAGGCCGCGACCCTGCGCCTGATCCTCGAGGGCACCGCAAAGAAGGGCGATGTGCTGGGCGTGGCGCGCCTGGCTGCGATCCAGGCGGCCAAGCGCACCGCGGACCTGATTCCCCTCGCGCACCCGCTGGCGCTGACCCGGGTCGGCGCCGAATTCGAGCCCGACGTCGCCGGCAGCTGCATCGCACTTACCGTTACCGTGGAAACCCTGGGCCGCACCGGCGTCGAGATGGAGGCCCTGACCGCAGTCAGCGTAGGCCTCCTGACCATCTATGACATGTGCAAGGCGGTCGACCGCGGCATGCACATGGAGGGCATACGGCTGCTGGAGAAAAAAGGAGGGAAGTCGGGGCATTACCTCAGAGCGCCCGACTGAATTGCCACCGTTGCCGGATCCAGCGGGAGCGCGAGGGGAAATCTCCCTTCGTTTCCTTCGACGACCACAATCCGCCGAGTTGATTGCGCAAGAGTACGCAAGCGCCGGCATGCGATACATTTGGTAACAGCACGGCCGCGAACCTGCATGTTAAGCTTGCTGCCCACTGCGTCTCGCGCGTCAACCCGATGAAAAAACTCCTGCTGCTGATCGTCGCCGCCGTCGTCCTGGCAGGCGCCGCTCTCGGCGCCTACCGCTACGCGTCAAACAAGGGTGACGCAATGGCGTATCGCTTCGGCAAGGTCGAGATGGGGCCGATCACGGCGGCGGTCAGCGCCACCGGCACGCTCAACCCGGTGGTGTCGGTGCTGGTGGGCTCGCAGGTTTCGGGGCAGATCAAGGAGCTGTTCGTCGACTTCAACTCGGTGGTAAAGAAAGATCAGGTAATCGCGCGCATCGACCCGGAGTCGTTCGAACTCAGGGTGCGCCAGGCGATGGCCGACCTCGAAGCGACCAGGGCGACCGTGCTGACGCAGATGGCGAGCGTGGGCGCGCAGCGCGCCGAGGTGTCGCGCAGCGAAGTCAATCTGGCCGACCTCAGGCGCGACTACGAACGCAAGCAGATGCTGCTGGAAAAGGGCTTCGTATCCACGGCCGACCGCGACAAGGCCCTGGCCGTCTACAACGGCGCGCAGGAGCAGGTCAAGACGGCGCGCGCCCAATTGGCCGTAGCCGAGGCTCAGGCCAAGAACGCCGAAGCGGTGGTCAGGCAGCGCGAATCGCAACTGGCCCAGGCAAGGGTGGACCTGGCCCGCACCATCATCCGCGCCCCGGTCGACGGGGTGGTGATCAAGCGCAGCGTGGATGCAGGCCAGACCGTGGCTGCGAGCCTGCAGGCACCGGAGCTTTTTCAGATCGCCCAGAATCTGCGCGACATGCAGGTGGAGGCTTCGATCGACGAGGCCGACGTCGGCCGCGTCAAGCTCGGCCAGAGTGCGACTTTCAGCGTCGACTCGTTCCCGGGACGCACCTTCAGCGGCAAGGTGATGCAGGTGCGCAAGGCCGCGCTGGTGGTGCAGAACGTAGTGACCTATACCGTGGTGATTTCCGCGTCGAATCCGGATCTGCAGCTATTGCCGGGCATGACGGCGAACGTGCGCATTACCACCGACCAGCGCGAGAGCGTGCTCAAGCTGCCAAATTCGGCCCTGCGCTTCCGGCCGCCGGGCTTCAGCGACGGCGCCGCCGCGTCTGCGCCCGGCGCGACTGCGCCGCCACCCGCTTCAGGCGGCGGCGCTGGACAGCAGTTGCGCCAGCGCCTCATCACCGCGCTCGATCTGGATGCCGACCAGCAGGCCAGGCTGGATCCGATATTGGCCGACGCGCGGCAGAAGCTGGCAGCGCTGCGCGAGCTGCCCGAAGCCGATCGCGCCAAAGCGGGCGCGCGCGTGCGCAGTGAGACGCGCGCGCGGATCACCGAAATACTCACTCCTGAGCAAAAGCGGAAATACGAAGAAATCGTCGCAGAATCCGCCGGCCGCTCAGCCGGCAGCGGCGGCGCGCGCGGGCGCGTATTCGTTCTGGATGACGGCGGACGGGCCAGGGCGGTCGGCGTGCGCACGGGGCTGTCCGACGGCAGCATGACCGAATTGCTGGGCGGCGATCTCAAGCAAGGCGACGCGCTCATCGTAGGCACCGCGCAATCGGGAAGCAGCGCCGCGCGCCCCAGCGGGCCGCGGATGCCGTTCTAGTCAGGGAATGCGCAAATGGCTGAAGCGCTGATCCGCACCACCGATCTGGTGAAGGAATACCTGGTCGGGGAGCAGACCGTGGCGGCGCTGCGCGGCGTTTCAGTGGTCGTCGAAAAAGGCGAATTCGTCGCCGTCATGGGGCCGTCGGGCTCGGGAAAATCGACCTTCATGAATCTGATCGGCTGCCTGGACAGCCCAACGCGCGGCGACTACACGCTCGCCGGCGAAAACATCTCCTCGCTTTCGGGCGATGCCCTCGCAGCCATACGCAGCAAGCGCATCGGTTTCGTATTCCAGCAGTTCAACCTCCTGCCGCGCACCAGCGCGCTGGACAATGTCGAACTGCCGCTGCTCTACGGCGGTGTGCCGGCCGCCGAGCGCCACGAGCGCGCGAAAAAGCGGCTTGCCGAAGTCGGCCTCGCCGACCGCATGGACCACAACCCGGCCCAGCTCTCGGGCGGCCAGCAGCAGCGCGTGGCGATCGCGCGGGCGCTGGCGAACAACCCGGTGCTGATCCTCGCCGACGAGCCCACCGGGGCGCTGGATTCGCGCACCAGCGTGGAGGTCATGGCACTGCTGCAAAAGCTCAACCGCGACGGCATGACGGTGGTGATGGTGACCCACGAGCAGGATATCGCCGCTTTCGCCCGGCGCAACATCCATTTCCGCGACGGGCTGGTGGTCGATGATCACCCCGTGCGCAAGGTCAATCATGCCGAGGCGATGTTGCGCGAGGCCGCAGGGCCGGCAAAGGTGGACTGAATGGACCTGCTCGCCACGCTGCGTATCGCCTTGCGCGCGCTAAGGGTCAACAAGCTGCGCTCCGTCCTTACCATGCTCGGCATCATCATAGGCGTGGGCGCGGTGATCACCATGATTGCGGTAGGCGGCGGCGCGCAGGCGCGTGTCGCCGAGCAGATCAAGAGCCTGGGCTCCAATCTGATGA
>JACZJV010000036.1 GCA_014860355.1 Burkholderiales bacterium
AACGCGCATTAGGCAGCCCTCAGAGCCTCCCAGGGCGCCCGCAAGACCCGATCAACGGAAATTTCCACGATTCCAGCAACGTCGTGCCCCCTGTTGCTTTTTTGGCGCACGAGAGATTTCGTTTCCACACAACCTCGGTCGTTTGTGAGCCTACGACTACTCAATCTCGAAGTCGAAAAGCGGCCGTTGAATTTCGGCTTCTCTAAAGTCGCCGCTGGTCCACTGGTGCAACCGGCCATTTCCTGCCGGTGGAGATGTTGCTCCGATTGCAGCTATTCAACCTGGACCTTTCGCCATAGCGCCATTGTGCGTCCAGCGAAGGTTGGGGCGCTCGAAGGGAGATAATCCCACCGGGGCAATAATCGGAGCCCCTACTGTTAGCGGTGACGTAAAAGCGCGTCATTCTGGGGGTGAGGTGCGGAAACCGGCGTGGCGGCGGGAGCGCGGCGGAATTAGAACGGGGGGTCAGTGAGCGTCGGTCTGGTGGAATGCTCGGCCTTTCGCTGTTCGGTGGCATCGTAGTAGCGGTGAAGCTGGTCGGCGTAATGTCGTTCGAATGCCTCGGTGAGCGAGTTCAGGAATTCGAGCACCTGGGCGGCGGCCTCATCGCTCAAGCCGACGGGCAAGCACACCAGCGGCAGATCGTTCGGTTGCATGTGCTCAGCGCTTCTTACGATCTGGAGTGGATCGGGATTTTGCTTTGCTCGCGCTGCGTTCCTCGGCCTCCTTGAGCCGGTAACTCTTGCCTGCCAGGGTGAGGATTTCGGCCCGATGCACCAGTCGATCGACCAGCGTGACGACACAGGCGGCGTTGGGGAAGACCTGATTCCATTCGCCGAAGGGTTTGTTGGTTGAGAGCAGAATGGGACGCTGCTGCTCATAGCGGCGGGTGACCACCTCAAAGAGCAGATCGGCGTAGCGAGCGTCGTAGGAGAGATAGCTGACCTCGTCGATGGCGAGGATCGCCGGGCGCGTATAGCGGTGCAGCCGGCGCGAGAGCGCGACGCTGGAGTCCTGGGCGGCCAGGTCGTGCAGCATGTCGGAGGCGAGGGTAAAGCGCGCGCTGTAGCCATGTAATACCGCCTGGTGGGCGATATTCTTGAGCAGCATGGTTTTGCCCAGACCGTTGGGGCCGATAAACACCACGTTGGTGGCCTCCTCGACGAAGGCAAGCGAGTGCAATTCCTGGATCAATGAGCGATCGCACTGTTTTGGCCACGCCCAGTCGAACTCGGTCAACAGTTTGAAGGTTCCCAGGCGCGCATCGTCCATGCGCCGCTTGAGGCTGCGACGGTGTCGCTCGATCTCTTCGATCTCCAGAACGCGCGCAAGCCAGGGCTCGTGCATCAAGGCCTCGGCCTGTGAGGCCAGGCCGTACAGGCCGAGTGCGCGCAAGCGATCACGTAGCGCCTGGACCAGCAGGTTCGTCGTTGTCGCTGGAGGGGGCATTCTGGTCGTCGGGATCGTACTCATCGGAACTCCTTGCCAGTTGTTCGTAGTCGCGCAGCGAATGGGGGCGCACGCTGAGCTCACGCACCCGCGGATCGGCCGGCAACGCCACCGCGATCGGCGGGGCGAGCGCCTGGGCGCGCGCGTGCTGATCGATGAAGTGGCGTACCGCGCCCAGGTGCGCAGCGTCTTCGGCAAGGGCCGCCTGGATGGCGCGCTCCAAGGCCTGCCCGCCGTGGCTGTCGAGCAATCGCAACAGGCCGCGCGTGAGCGAGCCGAGGTGCGCGCCGCGCCTGGCGGCGCGCAGGAACAGGGCGCCGGCGCTGGGTGCGCTGTGATGCAATCGGTCCTGGGCGCGGTGGGCGCGCGCCGCGCGCTTGTGCGAGACGAGCGCTTCGACGTGGGCCGGCTCTTCGATCTGGGCGCCGCGATCGAAGCTTCGGGGATGCGACGCGACGAGTTCGTTGCCATCGACAATGCGCACGGTATGTTCGCTCGCGAGCACCGTGAGGGTACGGCGCACATAGCGATGCGGGACGGAGTAGTCGTTCAGATCGAAGCGCACGTAAGGGGTCTTGCCGACCTGCACGGCGAGCAGTTCGTCGGTGGGAAACGGGTTCTCGGGCAAGCCCAGCAGGTGCGCGCGCTCCAGGGCGAAGAGCGCACGCACGCTCTGCTGGCGATCTTCCGGACAGGGCCGATCGGCGGCCTGCCCGTCACACCAAGCGAGCGCCTGGGCGTTCAGGTCCTCCAAGTCCCGATAGGTGCGAGCAGCGAAGAAGGCGTCCCGCGCATAGCGAATCGTTCTTTCGACCCTACCCTTCTCATTTCCTCGAGCCGGAGCGACCGGACGGGGTTGGAAATGGTAGTGAGCAGCCAGCTCCAGCAGCCGGGGATGGTAATGGATTGCATCGCCCGAGCGTTCCAGTACCGCGCTCTTGAGGTTATCGTAGAGAAGGACCCGAGGGCAGGACTCGAAGAACGCGAATGCCTGGACGTGCCCGCGCAGGAAGTTGCCCGTCGCCGCGTTCAGATAAAACCGCAGGAACGTCATGCGCGAGTAGCTGAGCACCATCACGAAGGCCATCAGCGGACGCAGCGCCCGGCCGATGCGCATCTTGCCGAAGAACGCCCAGTCGACTTGCCCCTGTTCCCCGGGCAAGGTGCGCACGCGCAGATACGCCTCGGCCATCGGTCGCGGCCGCAGCCGCGCCACGATCGCGCGGAAATGGTCCGGCGCGCCGCGATAGCCGCGTTCGCGCACCATCGTGTACAGGCGGCTGGCACGCAGGCTGGGATACTTCTCCAAGTTCTGCAGGATGAAGGCTCGGTACGGATCGACCAGCGTGGCGCGCACCGCGGGAGCAGCCGCCGGCACACCGGCTTGCGCCAGCACCCGGCGCACGGTGCCGTGATGGAGCCGCAGTTGCGTGGCAATGGTGCCGATCGGCCAGCCCTCGGCATGATGCAAGCGCAGGATCTCGGCTTCCAAGGCGCGCGAGATCATCGCAGGCGCTCAACGGGTGTGACGCAGCGGCCCCATCCGTGTCCAGGGCGTGAGCCTGCGCCGACAGAAACCGCACGCAAGCGAGGCGATTGCATTGATCGCGAGCGCGGCTCCAATGCTGGGCACGCCGGATCCGGGTTTCCTGTGGGTCCCATCGCCATCTGCAAGCAGCCTCGTCATTTCAATTGCGTCAGCGGGCAATTGGACAGCGTGCGCCACGGCAGGGGAACCCTGATGCGTCACTTCTTTTATTCGGCGAGCCCGCCAGGCGCTCTGGCGGGCAGCGTGCCGGGTGGCGCCGCGGTGGCTGCGTTGATAGCGCGCGGCGGCGCGGCGCAACGACTCAGTGCGGCGCATCCGTGCACACGCCGCGGCGCAGTACACATTGCCGCGATCACAGGCTCGGCAGATGTGTACCGTCTGGCCGCAGGCGGCGCATTGATACAGCCGATGGGATTGCCGCGCGGCTTCGTCGGGCACCGCCATGCACGACCCATGAAGGACTGGACAACACCGTGCATCGCAGGCATAAAGGCGATGCGCAGGCGTTCTCTCATGCGAGCCGCGGCGCTGAAGGCCCGGGGGTCCGACCAAGAACTTGCCCGGGCCTTCGTCATTTGCGGCGAGGCCGCCAGCATAGCCAATCCGGCTACGCCCAGTCGTGTCCAGACCGGCGTGGGCCCACCCACAGGGATTGTTCGTTCACTCACCACACGCGCGTACACGCCGCGCGTTCGGTGACTACGACGACGGTCAGAACGCCGTCGTCAGA
>JACZJV010000037.1 GCA_014860355.1 Burkholderiales bacterium
CTGCAGGTCTGCGCCCCCGGCCATGCCGGCCTGCACCTTGGCCACTGCGCGGATCTCTTCGGCCAGCACCCATAGTAACTTGGGCGGGGCCTCGCCTTCGCTCTTGAGTCCGTCGAGCATGCGCGCGAGGCGCGCGCTGTCGCCCGCGAGCATCGCCTCGTTCAGCTTGAACGCGTCATAGCGGGCGACGTTGAGCACGGCGCCGCATACCGCGTCGAAGGCGAGTTCGCCCGGTGCAAACAACAGGCCCAGCTTCTGGATCTCCTGGTGCGCGGCGAGCAGGTTGCCTTCCACGCTGTCGGCGAGAAACTGCAGTGTCTCGCGGCCGGCTTTCTGTTTTTGCCGCGCGAGCCGCGCAGCGATCCACTGCGGCAATTGCGCGCGCTCCACCTGGAAGGTGTTGATCAGCACGCCCTTGCGCGTGAGCGCCTTGAACCAGGAGGTATCCTGGGACCTGCGCTCGAGCTTGGGCAGGCTGACGATGGCAAGCAGGTCAGGGACGCTCCCCGAGCAGTACTGCACGATCGCCGCCGCGCCATCGATGCCCGGCTTGCCGCCGGGGATGCGCAACTCGATCAGCTTCTTCGAGGAGAACAGCGACAGATTGGCGCCGCTGGCTGCCAGCAGGCTCCAGTCGAAGTTGCGTTCGACGGCGAGCACTTCGCGCTCGGCATAGCCTTCGGCGCGGGCCTTGGCGCGGATCGCATCGGCCGCTTCGAGGGACTGCAAGGGCTCGTCGCCGTGGATGACATACAGCGGCGCCAGGCTGCGCGCGAGGTGGCGCTCCAGCTCTTCAGCGCGCAGCTGCATCTTCAGGCCCGGGCTCGAACGCGACCGGCTCCGTGGGCGCGGCGGCGAGACGGCGCAGGATCTGCTGCACCACGTCGCTTTGCATGTCGCGATACAGCAACTGCTCTTCGGATTCCTTCGCCAGCACCTGCGAACTGGTGTAGGAGACGTCGCGCGTAAGCCGGATTTCGCTTTGCGGCAGGTAGTCGCGGCCGCGCGCATCGCGCACGCGGAATTTCAGTCGATAGTGCAGCTGGTATTCCAGCACCTGGCCCGAGGAGTCGAACGAGAGGATGGTCTTGCCGCGATCTTCGGAAACGAGCTCGAGTATCGCCTGCGCTTCTGCCGGCGTGTTCACCAGCCTGGTACTGGTGCCCGCGATGATGTTGCGCTTCAACTCGGTTCCCAGCGGCGACACCTCGGGAATCGCCACATACAGCGTCTCGAACGGCAACTTGGCCTGGCCGCGCAGCTGAAAGCCGCAGGCCGCGGTCAGGAGCCCCAGCACCAGCACCGCCGCGACGCGCAGGTAAGTTCCGGGACGCCTGCGCACTCAAATCACCACATTCACCAGGCGGCCGGGCACGACGACGATCTTTTTCACCGTCTTGCCGGAGACGAACTTCTGCACCTGCTCGTTGGCGATCGCGGCGGCCTCGATGGCCTGCCTGCCCGCGGTCTTGGCGACGCGGATATTGCCGCGCAGCTTGCCGTTTACCTGCACCACGAGCTCGACCTCGTCCTGTTCCAGCGCAGCCGGGTCGGGTTCGGGCCAGGGGGCATGCAGGATGTCATCGCCGTAGCCGAGTTCGCGCCACAGTTCATGCGCGATGTGCGGCGCGATCGGGGAAAGGAGCCGCAGCAGGATGGACATGCCTTCGCTGAGCGTGGCATTGCCCGCGGCGCCGGCGGTCGCGGCGCGTTCCAGCGCATTGAGGATTTTCATGCAGGCCGAGGCGACCGTGTTGAACTGATGCTTGTTCAGGTCGTAGTTCGCCTGCTTCAGCGTGAGGTGTATCTCGCGCCGCTGCTCGGCCTGATGCGCCGACTGGCCGCCGGCGGGCTGCGCGAGTCCGCTGCGGTGTTCGTAGGCGTACGCCCACAGCCGCTTGAGAAAGCGATAGGCGCCCTGCACGCCGGAGTCGGACCATTCCAGCGTCTGCTCCGGCGGACTGGCGAACATCATGAAAAAGCGCGCGGTGTCGGCGCCGTAGCTCTCCATCAGGGACTGCGGATCGACGCCGTTGTTCTTCGACTTGGACATGGTGCCGATGCCGCCGAACTCGACCGCCTCGCCGTCGGCCCTGAGCACGGCCTGCGCGCGCTGGCCCTTGTCGTCGAGCCGCCACTCGATCTCGGACGGGTTGTAGTAAGTGATGCGCCCGGCGCCGCTCCTGCGCATGTAGATCTCGTTCAGCACCATGCCCTGGGTGAGCAGCCTGGCGAAGGGTTCGTCGAATTCGACCAGCCCGAGTTCGCGCATCACCTTGGTCCAGAAGCGCGAATACAGCAGGTGCAGGATGGCGTGCTCGATGCCGCCGATGTACTGGTCTGCCGGGAGCCAGTAGTTCACGCGCGCATCCACCATCTGCGCCGCATCCGGACAGGCGTAGCGGATGTAATACCAGGACGAATCGACGAAGGTGTCCATGGTGTCGGTCTCGCGGCGCGCGCCCTTGCCGCAGCGCGGGCAGCTGCAGTCGCGAAACGCGGGGTGTTTGGCGAGCGGGTTGCCCGAGCCGTCGGGCACCAGGTCCTCGGGCAGGGTCACGGGCAGGTCCTTGTCCGGCACCGGCACCGCGCCGCAGGCCTCGCAGTGGATGATCGGAATCGGCGTGCCCCAGTAGCGCTGGCGCGAGATGCCCCAGTCGCGCAAGCGCCACACCACCTGCTTGTCGCCCAGGCCCCGGTCGCGCAGGTCGGCCGCGATGGCGTCGGTCGCCTCGGCATAATCCAGGCCGTCGTACTTGCCCGAGTTGATGCAGCTGCCGTATTCGGCGTAGTCGGGCTTCCACGGCTCAGGCACGCTGTCGCCGGCCGGGTGGCGTATCACGCATTTGATCGGCAGGCCGTATTTCAATGCGAAGGCGTAGTCGCGCTCGTCGTGTCCGGGCACGCCCATCACCGCGCCTTCGCCGTAGCTCATCAGCACGTAGTTGCCGACCCAGACCGGGACCTGCACGCCCGAAATCGGATGGGTCACGCTGAGCCCGGCGGGCATGCCTTTCTTTTCCTGCAGCGCGATGTCGGCTTCCTGCACTCCGCCCCTCTTGCATTCGTCGATGAACGCCGCGAGCTGCGCATTGTTCTTCGCGGCATAGGTCGCTAGCGGATGCTCGGCCGCCACGGCGCAGAACGTCACGCCCATGATGGTGTCGGCGCGCGTGGTGAACACCTTGAGCAGCTTCTGCTCGCCCTCGATTGCGTAGGGAAAGCCGAAATTCACCCCATGGCTCTTGCCGATCCAGTTGGCCTGCATGGTTTTCACCCGCTCAGGCCAGCCCGGCAGCGAACCGAGCGCAGCGAGCAGCTCGTCGGCGTAAGCGGTGATCTTCATGTAGTACATCGGGATCTCGCGCTTTTCCACCAAGGCGCCGGTGCGCCAGCCGCGGCCGTCTATCACCTGCTCGTTGGCGAGTACGGTCTGGTCCACAGGGTCCCAGTTGACGCTGCCGGTCTTCAGGTACACGAGCCCTTTTTCGAGCATGCGCAGGAACAGCCACTGGTTCCACTTGTAGT
Source organism: Burkholderiales bacterium (assembly GCA_014860355.1). GTDB lineage: Bacteria > Pseudomonadota > Gammaproteobacteria > Burkholderiales > SG8-39 > 2-12-FULL-64-23. The sequence continues at coordinate 3,529 of JACZJV010000037.1, forward strand.
ACTCGGGCCTGCAGGTGGTGACTTCGCGCGACCAGTCCAGGGCGAAGCCCAGCGACTGGAGCTGCTTCTTCATGTAGGCGATATTGTCGTAAGTCCACTTGGCCGGAGGCACGCGGTTGGCCATCGCGGCGTTCTCGGCCGGCAGTCCGAACGCGTCCCAGCCCATGGGCTGCAGCACGTTGTAGCCGCGCATGCGGTGATGGCGCGTGAGCGCGTCGCCGATGGTGTAGTTTCGCACGTGCCCCATGTGCAACTTGCCCGAGGGGTAGGGGAACATCGACAGGCAATAGTATTTCGGGCGCGCGCCTGCGCCCGGTGCTTCCTCTGCCGCCAGGAATGCCTGGGTCTTTTCCCAATGTTTCTGCGCGGCGCGTTCTATGGTCTCGGCGTGGTACTGGGCTTGCATGGAGGTTTCGCTGTCTGAGGGATGGCGCATTATACAAGCCCGGCCGTCGATCCCGCCCGAACACTACGTCGCAGCACGGGAGATCGGACGATTGCGCGAAATCTTCGGCCGCCCGCAGCCGCCTGTGCGGTAAAATCGCGCTTCGAAAAAACTCGCGCAGCACGATGTCGCTACTGGCCAATCTCAATCCGGAACAACTCGCCGCGGTCACCCTGCCCAACCAGTCGGCGCTGATCCTGGCGGGCGCGGGATCGGGCAAGACGCGCGTGCTCACCACGCGCATCGCCTGGCTGATCCAGACCGGCAACGTCAGCCCGGCCGGCGTCCTCGCGGTCACCTTCACCAACAAGGCGGCGAAGGAAATGCTCACGCGCATCTGCGCCATGCTGCCCATTTCCACCCGCGGCATGTGGGTAGGCACTTTCCACGGACTGTGCAACCGCCTGCTGCGCGCGCATTACCGCGATGCCGGTCTGCCGCAGCTGTTCCAGATACTCGACTCGGCCGACCAGCTGTCGCTGGTGAAGCGGGTGCTCAAATCGATGAACGTGGACGAGGACCGCTTCGCGCCGAAACAGGTGCAGCATTACATCAACGCCAACAAGGAAGAAGGCAGGCGCGCGAGTGAGGTCGAGGCCTACGACGAATTCAGCCGCCGCCATGCCGAAATCTACGCCGCCTACGACGAGCAGTGCCAGCGCGAAGGCGCGGTCGATTTCGCCGAACTGCTGCTCAGGAGTTTCGAGCTGCTGTCGAAAAACGAAATCCTGCGCGAGCATTACCGCGCCCGCTTTCGCCATATCCTGGTGGACGAATTCCAGGACACCAACCGCCTGCAGTACCGCTGGCTGAAGCTCCTGGCCGGTCCGGGCAGCGTGATATTCGCGGTCGGCGACGACGACCAGTCGATTTACGCCTTCCGCGGCGCGAACGTCGGCAACATGGCCGATTTCGAGCGCGATTTCCATGTCGCGAACGTCATCCGCCTGGAGCAGAACTACCGCTCGCACGGCAATATCCTGGACGCGGCCAATGCGCTGATCTCGAACAACCGCAAGCGCCTGGGCAAGAACCTGTGGACGGCCGCCGGGCACGGCGAGCCGCTGCGCGTGTACGAGGCGCAGACCGACGGCTACGAAGCGCACTGGCTGGCCGAGGAGGTGCGCTCGCTCAGCGGCGTAGGCCTCGCGCGGCGCGAGATCGGCGTGCTCTACCGCTCCAACGCGCAGTCGCGCATCCTCGAGCATGCCTTGTTCTCCGCGGGCATTCCCTACCGCGTCTACGGCGGATTGCGCTTTTTCGAGCGCATGGAAGTCAAGCACGCGCTGGCCTATCTGCGCCTGATCGCGAGTTCCGAGGACGACAGCGCCTTCCTGCGCGTGGTCAATTTTCCCGCGCGCGGCATCGGCGCGCGCACGCTCGGGGCGCTGCAGGACGCGGCGAAGGCAGGCAATACCAGCCTGTACAAGGCGGTGCCGCAACTGGGCGGCAAGGCGGGCAATTCCCTGGCCGTGTTCGCGGCGATGATAGAGGGGCTGCGGCGCGAGGCCGAAGGCCTGGCGCTGCCCGAAATCGTGGAACATATGCTGGCGAAATCGGGCCTGCTCGCGCATTTTCAGGCGGAGAAGGACGGTGCCGACCGGCTGGAGAATCTGCAGGAACTGATCAACGCCGCGGCGCTGTTCGTGCAGGAACAGGACGAAGCGCAGGATCTGGCGGCGTTCCTCGCGCATGCGGCGCTGGAGGCGGGCGAGCACCAGGCGGGCGAGGGTTCGGACGCGCTGCAGCTGATGACGGTGCATTCGGCCAAGGGGCTGGAATTCCAGGCGGTGTTCGTCACCGGGCTGGAAGAGGGGCTGTTCCCGCACGAGCAGAGCCGCAACGAAGACGACGGCCTGGAGGAGGAGCGGCGCCTGATGTACGTGGCGATCACGCGCGCGCGCACGCGCCTGTACCTGTCGTTCGCGCAGAACCGCATGCTGCACGGTCAGACGCGCTACAACGTGGCTTCACGTTTTCTGGACGAGATACCGGCGGGCTTGGTGAAGTGGCTGACGCCGCGATTGGGCGGATTGCCCGCGGCCGGGCCGGTGCTCGCATCGGCGCGCGACGCCGCAATACCCAAGCCGCTGCCGCGCGCGACCCAGATGGGCTGGCGCATCGGCCAGAACGTGGTCCATGCCAAATTCGGCCAGGGCGTGATCGTCGATGCCGAAGGCCAGGGGCCGGATGCGCGGCTGCAGATCAATTTCGGCCGCCAGGGCATGAAGTGGCTGGCACTGGAGTATGCAAAGTTGAGTGCGGCCTGAGGCGTAGCGAAGGTGAGCCGCCAGTAATGGCCCGCGACGAAAGTCATTTGCTTACCGGCTTGATCAGCAGAGCTCGAGAGGAGTCATCGCTCCGTTGCGGACTCCGTCAGACAGTCTTGCTTACCTGAATCTCCAGGTAAGGCCTGCGGATGCTGTATTCCTCGTCGTGCCGGGGCTGTCATTGTTGGACGAGCGCAGAATGCCCAGCGACCAGTCTAGATCCTTGCTCGGGGAGTAGATCGCGCCCAGCTCTGCATAATATGCGCGTACGCTGTTGCCCTCGGCACGCTCGGATTCCGTTCCCACATCGATGGCGAGCTTCCACTGCGCGCTTACATCCCAAACCGGAGCGATAGAGACGCGCGTCGTCGTCGCGTCGGGGTTGCTATCGGTATCGCGATAGCGGTTACGGAATACGCCTGCGTTAAGGTGTATGGCGCCGAATCCAGCTTCGTGCGTGAGCAGCAAGCTCAGGTTGCCGGAGGCCTTCCCGTTGCCCAGTGCGGCGTTATCGCCTCCGGCGCCGGCCGGTACGATAATTGCCGGCTTCAACGCCAAACTGGTTCCGGTCTTTTCGTCTTGGTAGAACCGCCACTTGATGCCAAACAGCGGGTCGCTGTCGCCGCTCGCGTCGCTACCAGGGGTATCCGATCGAATCTGCGAGTAGACGAGCCCGGCGAAAACATCGATGGTCTCGGACACGCCGCGGGTATAGACAACAGCCAGGGCGCGCAAGTGATCGACTGCGCCGGCCGTTTCTGCGCGATCCTCGACAAGCGCAAACTCCAGCTGGTTGCCTCCTTTGCCCTGGGTACCGGTATCGTCGGTAACAAGTGGCTGGTAGGCGTAGGCCGGGAGGGAGAATCCGGCGAGAGCGATCAGTGCCGCCAGCGCGGCGTAGCGTTTTGTCGATTTCATGAACCTGTGGTGCCGCGAGGAGGTTTGCATTCAAGAGCAAAAAAGTAGAGTAGCATTTCGATGCGCGCGCGCTCAGGCGACGGTGGCGCGATCCTAGTCTGCGCCCGGATCTGCGAACAGGGACAATTGCCGCGCCAGCGACAGCACCGTTTCCTCTACCGCGCGCTTGGCTTCGGACAGGGTTTTCACCTCGCCGGCGCGGTTGCCCGCCTGCCAGCGGTACGAGCCGTTCTTGCCCCTGCCTTCGAGCGCGACCCAGCCGATCTTGCTCTTGCCCAGCCAGTAGCCGTGGCCGGCGTAACCGCGTTCCCAGAACGGCTTGGCTTTCCTGGATTTCATTGCGAAACGAGGGGACACCCCCGAGGGGACTTCCTTCGGGCGTCTTCCCCTTCTGCTCCCTCTATGTTTGCCCTTGCAAAATGCAATTCTGCAACGGGCTATTATTGCTATTTATCGTCGCCATGGGCGCTAGCTTACCAAAGTGCTCCCTGCGCCACCAGCCAGTAGCGCGCGAAGCGCCCCGCGGCCGACCATAGCGCCACCGCGATCCAGTTGAGTTTGGCCCAGCCCGCGGCTAGGCACAGCGCGTCGCCGACGAAAGGCAGCCAGGCCAGCACCAGCAGCGGGCTGCCGTGGCGCCTGACGCGCTCGAGCTGGGTCAGCGGCTTTTTCGAGCCGATGTAGCGTCCGATCAGGTAGGTGGTGAGGCCGCCCAGGGTGTTGCCCAGCGTAGCCACGCCGATCGCAGGCCAGGCGAGGTCGGCGTGCAGCTTGAGCACGGCGAACAGCGCCGCCTCTGAACTGATCGGAACCAGGGTCGAGGCGAGAAAGCTCCAGCCCAGCAGCGTTACGAGGCTCGCCTCGGCCCCGATCAAACCGCGGCTCCGGCGGGTGCGCCCGAGGATGCGCCTTGCCCCGGCGAAGCACATCCTGCTACCCTTGCACGCTTGCATTGAAAACCAAGCAGACTGACATGCATCCCGACTATCTCGAAAAAATCCTCAAGGCGCGCGTATACGACGTGGCGATCGAATCGCCGCTGGAGGCCGCGCCGATTCTGTCGGCGCGCTTGCACAATAATTTGTTGCTCAAGCGCGAGGATATGCAAGCGGTATTCTCGTTCAAGCTGCGCGGAGCATACAACAAGATGGCACAGCTGGCTCCCGCCAAATTGAAGCGCGGGGTCATCGCCGCTTCGGCCGGCAACCACGCCCAGGGCGTGGCGCTGGCGGCGCAGCGCCTGGGTTGCAAGGCGGTGATCGTGATGCCGGTAACCACGCCGAAGATCAAGGTCGACGCGGTGCTCGCGCGCGGCGCCGAGGTCCTGCTTTACGGGGATTCCTACGACGAGGCCTACCGGCATGCGCTCAAGCTGGAAAAGGCGCGCAAGCTCAGCTTCGTGCATCCCTACGACGATCCGGACGTGATCGCCGGCCAGGGCACCATAGGCATGGAAATCCTGCGTCAGGCGAAGACGCCGATTGACGCGATATTCGTCGCCGTCGGCGGGGGCGGGCTGATCTCGGGCATCGCCGCCTACGTCAAGCGCCTGCGGCCCGAGATCAGGATCATCGGCGTGCAGCCGGTCGATTCGGACGCCATGGCGCGCTCGCTCAAGGCAGGACGGCGCGTGCGACTGGCGCACGTGGGGCTGTTTGCCGACGGCGTGGCGGTGAAGCAGGTGGGCAAGGAAACCTTCCGTCTGTGCCGGCAGTTCGTCGACGAAATCATCCTGGTCGATACCGACGAAACCTGCGCCGCGATCAAGGATGTGTTCGAGGAGACGCGTTCCATACTCGAGCCGGCCGGCGCTCTGGCGATCGCCGGGGCGAAGGCATACGTGGAACAAAAAGGCGCGCGCGGGCAAACCCTGGTCGCGGTGGCATGCGGAGCGAATACCAATTTCGACCGCCTGCGCTTCGTCGCCGAACGCGCAGAAGTGGGCGAGCACCGCGAAGCCATACTCGCGGTGACCATACCCGAGCGTCCCGGCAGCTACAAGAAATTCTGCGCCACACTGGGTGCGCGCAACATCACCGAATTCAACTATCGCATCGCCGGCGAGACGCAGGCGCATGTGTTCGTCGGCGTCGAGGTGCACGACCGCGACGAGACCGCGCGCCTGATCCGCAACCTGCAGCGCCACGGTCTGAAGACCCTGGACCTGTCCGACAACGAGATGGCCAAGCTGCACGTGCGCCACCTGGTCGGGGGGCACGCCGCCCTGGCGAAAAACGAACTCTTATACCGCTTCGAATTTCCGGAGCGTCCGGGCGCGCTGATGAAGTTCCTGAACAGCATGCGCCCCGACTGGAACATCAGCCTGTTCCACTACCGCAATCACGGCGCCGACTACGGCCGCGTGCTGGTCGGCATGCAGGTGCCTCCCAAGGAAATGGCGCAATTCCGCCGCTTCCTGCACGATCTGGGTTATCCCTTCTGGGACGAGAGCGCGAACCCCGCGTACAAACTTTTCCTCGGCTGATCGCGAAGGCGCCTGGTAGAACGAAAGCGCCGGGGATGCCTGGTTCCAAGATCGGCGAACTGGTGCTATCGACCGAGGTTGTGTGGAAACGAAATCTCTCGTGCGCCAAAAAAGCAACAGGGGGCACGACGTTGCTGGAATCGTGGAAATTTCCGTTGATCGGGTCTTGCGGGCGCCCTGGGAGGCTCTGAGGGCTGCCTAATGCGCGTT
>JACZJV010000038.1 GCA_014860355.1 Burkholderiales bacterium
GGAAATGACCGAGAGCGCCAATATCCTGCACAACGCCACGGCAGCGAGCCTGGTGCTGATGGACGAAGTCGGGCGCGGCACCTCCACTTTCGACGGCTTGGCGCTGGCCTGGGCGATCGCGCGCCATCTGCTGGAAAAGAACCGCAGCTACACCCTGTTTGCGACGCACTATTTCGAATTGACGCGGCTGGCGCTGGATTACCGCGAGGCCGCAAATATCCACCTCGACGCAGTCGAGCACAAGGATTCCATCGTATTCCTGCACGCGGTCGAGGAAGGCCCGGCCTCGCAGAGCTACGGCCTGCAGGTGGCGGCGCTCGCCGGGGTGCCTGGCAGCGTGACGCGCTCGGCGAAGCGCTACCTGCTGCAACTCGAGGAACAGAGCCTGACCCGCGGCGGCCAGACCGACCTGTTCGCCGGCGGCGCGCCCGCGCCTGAACCCGAGCCGCATCCGGCGCTGGATCTGCTCGCCGCAATCAAGCCGGACGAACTAAGCCCGAAAGAGGCGCTCGAACTGGTCTACAAGCTGAAGCAATTGTGATGCGCCTGCTTGCTGCGCTCGTGCTGGCGGCGACGCTGGCGCAGGCCCAGGCCGGTGCGCTGGCGCCGGGGCATGCGGGTGCGCGCTTGAGTTTCGCCGTCATCGGCGACACCCCCTATTCCAACGGCGAGGAGTGGATTTTCGCCGACATGCTGAAGGACATCGACAGGGAAGAACTCGCCTTCGTCGTGCATATCGGCGATTTCAAGAGCAGCAGCAGTCCCTGCACCGATGAATTGTTCGCCCGGCGCCTGCGACAGTTCCAGTCGGCGCGCCACGCGTTCATTTACGTACCGGGCGACAACGAATGGACCGATTGCCACCGCAGCGGCGCCGATCCCCTGGAACGGCTCTCGAAGCTGCGCGAAATGTTCTACCCGGACGAACACAGCCTCGGCGAATCCAAACTCAAGCTGGAGCGCCAGAGCGCCGACGCGCGCTTTGCCGAATATCGCGAGAACGTGCGCTGGAGCATGGGCCAGGTATTGTTCATCGGCCTGAACCTTCCCGGCAGCAACAACAACTCGGGGCGTACGGCGCGAATGGACGCCGAATACGCGCGGCGCGGCGCGGCCAACGCCGCCTGGCTTGCGCAGGGATTCGATCTGGCGAAAAGTAGCGGCTATTCGGCAGTCTTCATCGCGGCGCAGGCCAATCCCCGTTTCGAACGCCCGTTGCGCCGCCCGGCCGATGCGACCGACGGCTACGCCCAATTCAGGCAGCAACTGCTGGCGCATACGCTGGATTTCGGCAAACCGGTCATCCTGATTCACGGCGACTCCCACCGCTACCGCGTCGATCACCCGCTGGTCGATCCTGCAACACAGCAAACGGTAGAGAACTTTACCCGCATCGAGACTTACGGCTCGCCATGGGTGGAGTGGCTGCGCGTAAGCGTGGATCCGGCCGACCCGCGTACGCTTGCGATCAAAACCGGCAAGGAGATCAATCCGGCGCAATAGCGCAGGGGTCGGGTTGGGAGTTTTTCTCGATCTGATTATTAAAATAACCTCAGAGAAAAAAACTCCCAACCCGACCCCAATTACCTAAAGTCCGGTATGACGCTCGATGTAGGTTTTGATCGCGCCCGCATCTGCATCCATCACCTCGAAGCGCTGCGGCAACGATTCCAGGTTTTCGCAGCCCGGCGGATAGTCGGGGTCGCGCCCGAGCGCTTCGCGTATGGTTTCGGCAAATTTCACCGGCAGCGCCGTCTCCAGGCAAATCAAGGGCACGCCGGGCTGCCTGTGTTCCAGCCCCACCTTCAGTCCGTCTGCGGTGTGCGTATCGATCATCACGCCGAAATCCTTGTACACACGGCGTATGGTCGCCACGCGGTCGGCGTGGGTGCTGGAACCCGACACAAAGCCGTACTCCTGCACGTTGGCGAAGTAAGTAGTGCCGGCGAGGTCGAATTCGCCGCCGGCATCGACCTTGCTCCACAATTGTTGCACCAGCGCGGCGTCGCGCCCGACCAGGTCATAGACGAAGCGCTCGAAATTGGACGCCTTGGAGATGTCCATGGACGGGCTCGAGGTCTGCGCGACCTGGGCCGGCGGGCGCACGCGGTAACGGCCGCTGCGGAAGAATTCGTCGAGCACGTCGTTCTCGTTGGTCGCGAGTATCAAACGCGCCACCGGCAAGCCCATCATGCGCGCGATGTGGCCGGCGCAGATATTGCCGAAGTTCCCCGAGGGAACGGCGAAAGCGACCTCTTCGTCGTTGGACCTGGTCGCCGCGAAATAACCGCGAAAGTAATAGACGATCTGCGCTGCGACCCGCGCCCAGTTGATCGAATTCACCGCGCCTATCCTCTGGCGGGCCTTGAACGCGGCGTCGTTGTTCACCGCCTTGACGATGTCCTGGCAATCGTCGAACACGCCGCGCACGGCGATATTGAATATGTTCGCATCCTGCAGGGAGAACATCTGCGCCGTCTGGAACGCGCTCATCTTGCCCTGCGGCGAAAGCATGAACACCCTGATGCCGCGCTTGCCGCGCAGTGCGTACTCGGCCGAGGAGCCTGTGTCGCCCGAGGTGGCGCCGAGGATGTTGATGCGCTCGCCGCTTTTGGCGAGCACATGCTCGAACAGGTTGCCGAGCAGTTGCATCGCCATGTCCTTGAACGCCAGCGTCGGGCCGTTGGACAGTTCGAGGATATGCAGGCCCGGCTCCAGCGTCTTCAGCGGCGCGATCGCCTCGGTGCGAAACGCTGCCTTGGTGTAGGTCCGCGCGCACAGGGACTGCAACTCTGCGGCCGGGATGTCGTCGCAGAACTTGCGCAGCACTTGTGCAGCCAGTTCGGCATATGACAGGCTGCGCCAGGCGGCGAGTTCGGCCGCACTCACCTGCGGATAGCTCTGCGGCATGGCGAGGCCGCCGTCCGGGCACAGCCCGCCCAGCAGGATCTCGGTAAAAGTCTGCGGCGCCATGCCGCCGCGGGTGCTGATGTAGCGCATCTATGAGTGGCGACTGGAGTCCTGCCCCGGTTGTTGCAGAGTTGCGATGTTGCGCGGACGAAAAGCCGTCCGCGCGGATCGTTGATTGCGCGCGGACGAAAAGCACGTCCGCACGCAATCAACGATCTTGCAGAAAACCCTCAAATTCCGTTTGGTGTTAACCATAACCGTGTTTTCTGTGCGGATGTGCTTTTTATCCGCGCAGAAAACACGGTTGGCGCGCGCAGCGCGCAAATCCGCCGCTGGCAGGCAACAGTACAAAAGGCGCCGCATAGAATCTAGTTGCGCCCCAGTTCTTCGAGCCGGATACGCGTCACCTTGCCCGTGACTACGGGCAGCGCTTCGATCGCGGTGATGGCCGCGTTGATGTGCTTCTCGCGTGTCTCGTGCGTGAGCATGATGATGTCCACCTGCTCTTCGCCCTCGGAGGGCTCCTTTTGCACCATCGCGTCGATGGAGACGCTGCGGTCGGCGAGGATGCGGGTGATGTCGGCGAGCACGCCCGGGCGGTCCACCACGCGCATGCGCAGGTAGTAGGAGGTGACCACCTCCGCCATCGGCAGGATGGGGATGTCGGACAACTGGTCCGGCTGAAACGCGAGGTGCGGCACACGGTGCTCCGGGTCGGCCGTGTGCATGCGCGTCACGTCGACCAGGTCCGCGACCACCGCGCTCGCGGTCGGCTCGGCGCCTGCGCCGGCACCGTAGTACAGGGTCGCCCCGACCGCGTCGCCTTTCACCAGGATCGCGTTCATGACGCCCTCGACGTTGGCGATCAGGCGCCGTACCGGCACCAGGGTCGGGTGCACCCGCAGCTCGATGCCTTCGGGGGTGCGCCGCGTGATGCCGAGCAGTTTGATGCGGTAGCCGAGCTGCTCGGCGTAGCGGATGTCGTCCTGGGTCAGCGCCGAGATGCCCTCGGTATAGGCCTTGTCCAGCTGCATCGGGATGCCGAAGGCGATCGCCGACATGATGGTGAGCTTGTGCGCGGCGTCGATGCCTTCGATGTCGAATGTCGGATCCGACTCGGCATAGCCCAGGCGCTGCGCCTGCTTGAGAACTGTGTCGAAGGCGAGGCCCTTGTCGCGCATTTCCGACAGGATGAAGTTCGATGTCCCGTTGATGATGCCGGCGATCCACTCGATGCGGTTGGCGGTAAGGCCTTCGCGCAGGGCCTTGATGATGGGGATGCCCCCGGCGACCGCGCCCTCGAACGCCACCATCACGCCTTTACTCTGCGCGGCGGCGAAAATTTCATTGCCGTGGGTCGCCAGCAGCGCCTTGTTCGCGGTCACCACGTGCTTGCCGTTGGCTATCGCTTTCAGCACCAGGTCGCGCGCGATGCCATAGCCGCCGATCAGTTCGACCACGATATCGATGGCGGGATCGTTCACCACCTCCCATGCGTCGGCAGTGACCGCGGCCTGCCCCGCGACCAATAGTCGCGCCCGCTCCAGGTCCTTGTCGCCGACCTTGGCGATGCGTATGCCGCGCCCGGCGCGACGCTTGATTTCCTCCTGGTTGCGCGCAAGTACGTTCCAGGTACCGCCGCCGACCGTACCTATGCCCAGCAATCCGACGCAGATGGGATTCATACCAGCCGTTTTCTCAGCAATGTCTGTCACAGCGCGCCATCCTTCCTGAACATGTCCCTTATGCCGCGCAGCGCCTGCCGGCTTCTTGATTCATTTTCGATCAGCGCGATGCGAACGTGGTCATCGCCGTAATCGCCGAATCCTATGCCCGGGGACACTGCCACCTTGGCCTCGGTGAGTATCTTCTTCGAGAATTCGAGCGAACCCATGCCGGCGTAATGCTCAGGAATCCTGGCCCAGATGTACATCGATGCCTTCGGATTGGCCACCATCCAGCCTATTTCGTGCAAGCCCTTCACCATGACGTCGCGGCGCCTCTGGTATTTCAACCGGACTTCCTCGACGCAGTCCTGCGGTCCCTCGAGCGCCACGATGGAGGCCACCTGGATCGGCGCGAAAGTGCCGTAATCGTGATAGCTCTTGATGCGCGCAAGCGCGTGCACCAGGTCCTTGTTGCCGACCATGAAGCCAATGCGCCAGCCGGCCATGTTGTAGCTCTTCGACATGGTGAAGAATTCCACCGCGACGTCGCGCGCGCCAGGCACCTGCATGATGGAGGGCGCCTTCCAGCCGTCGAACGTGATGTCGGCGTAAGCGAGGTCGTGCACCACCATGATGTCGTGCGCCTTGGCGAGCGCGACAACGCGCTCGAAGAATTCCAGCTCGACGCACATTGCGGTCGGGTTCGAGGGGAAACCGATCACCAGCATTTTCGGCTTCGGTATCAGTTCGCGGATCGCGCGCTCGGTCTCGGCGAAGAAGTCGACCCCCGGGGTCATGCGCACCGAGCGGATATCGGCTCCGGCAATGATCGCGCCGTAGATGTGGATCGGGTAGCTCGGATTGGGCACCAGCACGGTATCGCCGCGCTCGAGCGTGGCGAGCATCAGGTGCGCGAGGCCTTCCTTGGAACCGATGGTGACGATGGCTTCGCTGTCCGGGTCGAATTCCACGCCGTAACGCCGCCGGTACCATGCCGTGATGGCAAGGCGCAGGCGCGGTATGCCCTTGGACACCGAATAGCCGTGGGTGTCGGGGCGCTGCGCAGCCTCCACCAGCTTGTCGACGATGTGCTTGGGTGTGGGCCCGTCGGGGTTGCCCATGCTCATGTCGATGATATCCTCGCCGGCCCGGCGGGCCGCCATCTTCAGTTCGTTGGTGATATTGAAGACGTACAGCGGCAGTCGATTGATGCGGGCGAATTCTCTCATAGGGTGCGCTGCAAATAGGTGCTGCGTCGGTCGCGGCAAGTGCTGAAAAAGATTATAATTTTAGCCTATTTGGGCCCCCTCTTGAAGCTACATCTGTCCAACATCTCCGGCATCAATCTGTTCACCGGCTACGGTGAGGGCTACGTCATGGTCAACAGGCAGCGTTATGCCCGCAATCTGGTGGTGCTGCGCGAGCGGCTCGTGACCGACTGGCAGCCGGCCGGGTTCGACCAGCTGGGTTCGGCCGATTTCAGCCAGCTCGCCGAACTCAAGCCGGAAATCGTACTGCTGGGCACCGGCGCGCGCCTGCGCTTTCCGCGGCCGGAGTTGACGCGCGCGCTGCTCGAAGCGCGCATCGGCCTCGAGGTCATGGATATCCAGGCTGCCTGCCGCACCTACAATATTCTGGCGGCCGAGGAGCGCAAGGTCGCCGCAGCACTCCTGTTCACTTGAAAGCCGCCGCCGCCCGCACGCTCCTGCTGCTGCTCGCCTTCACGGCAGTCTGGTTCTCCAATCTCGAATACCGCAAGCTGATCAACCCCGACGAGGGGCGCTATGCGGAGATCCCGCGAGAAATGGTAGCCAGCGGCGACTGGACCACGCCGCGCCTGAACGACATCAAGTATTTCGAAAAGCCCGCGCTGCAGTACTGGGCCACGGCAGTGGCGTACACGCTATTCGGCGAGCACCAATGGACGGCCAGGCTCTGGAGCGCATTGACGGGTTTCCTCGGCGTCTTCATGGTGTATTTCACCGGGCGGCAGCTCTTCGGGGCCCGGGCAGGCGGCTATGCGGCGCTGGTGCTGGGCTCCAGCCTGCTCTGGGTGCTCATTGCACATGTCAACACGCTAGACATGGGTGTGAGTTTTTTTCTGTCGGCGGCGGTGTGCGCCTTTGTGCTCGCCCAGCGCGACGCGACGAACGCGCGCGCGCGCGCGCGCTGGATGCTCGCCGCCTGGGCCGCGCTCGCGCTGGCGGTGCTGTCCAAGGGCCTGATCGGTCTCGTGCTGCCCGGCGCGGCGCTCGTCCTCTACATCCTGATCGAGCGCGACTGGCGCCTCGCCGGCCGTCTGCACCTGATTGCCGGGAGCGCGCTGTTGCTGGCGCTGACAGTGCCCTGGTTCGTGGCGGTGTCGCGCGCCAATCCCGAATTCTTTCACTTCTTTTTCATACACGAGCATTTCGAGCGCTTCCTGACCAAGCAGCACGGGCGCTACCAGCCGGCCTACTATTTCATCCCGGTGCTGCTCGCGGGCATGCTCCCCTGGACCATCACGCTGTTCGACGCCCTGGCGCGCGCCTGGAAGCGCGATGCGCAGCAGCGCTTTCAGGCGCAGCGTTTTTTGCTCGTATGGGCAGCCGTGGTGTTTGTGTTTTTTTCCGCGTCCAGCTCCAAGCTGGTGTCCTACATCCTGCCGATGTTCCCGGCGCTCGCGCTGCTCATCGGCGTGCGTCTGGCGCAACTCGGCGCGCGCGCGCTCGCCTGGCAGACCCTGCCGGCTGCGCTGGCGGGTATGACTTTGCTCGCACTGCTGCCCGGCATAGAACGCTACGCCAGCCGCGAGGTGCCCGCCGAAATGTTCCGGGCATACGCCGACTGGCTGATCGCCGCCGCTGCGCTGCAGATCGCCGGCGCGGCCGCGTGCGCCTGGCTTGCATGGCGCGGCAAGACGAATGCCGCGCTCGCGGTGTTTGCGCTCACCGGGCTCGCGTTTGCGCAGCTCGCCCTGAGCGGCCACGAGAGCCTGTCCAAGGCGAATTCCGCGTATTATATCGCCCAGAAAATCAAGCCTGAAATGAAACCCGGCATGCCCTTCTACAGCGTCAATACCTATGACCAGTCGCTGCAATTCTATCTTCGGCGCAGCACCACCATGGTAGTGTACAAGGACGAGCTCGGCTTCGGCATCGAGCACGAACCGGAAAAATTCATTCCCGATTTTGCCCAATTTGAAAAAACCTGGATCGCCCAGCGCGAGGCGCTGGCACTGATGTCGCCGGACGCGTACGACATGTTCCGCGCAAAAGGCCTGCCGATGCGCCTGGTCGCGCGCGACACGCGCCGGATCATCGTCGCCCGACGGCCGGCCGCGAGCCCATGAATCTCGCGAGCTTCTCGCTGCTGATGCTGGGCGTATTTCTCAACGCCACCGCGCAGCTGCTGCTCAAGGCCGGCACCAACGCAGTCGGGCAGTTCGAATTCAGCGCCGGCAACATCGTTCCGGTAGGGATGAGGCTCGCGCTCGAGCCGCATATCCTGGGCGGCTTGGCCTGCTACGTTGTCAGCGTGGTGGTGTGGATCCTGGGCCTGTCACGCGTCGAAGTTTCGATCGCGTATCCCTTGCTGTCCGTAGGCTACGTGCTCAACGCCCTGGCCGCCTGGTATCTGTTTGGCGAGGCGCTCACCATGACGCGGCTGGCGGGCATAGGCGTGATCATTGTCGGCGTATATATAGTCGCGCGCTCCTGATGGACTACCTGCCCTTCACCCGCCCCTCGATAGACGAGGAGACCATTGCGGGTGTGGCCGAAGTGCTGCGCTCGGGCTGGATCACCAGCGGCCCCTGCGCCAGGCAACTGGAGCAGGAACTGTCGCAGTACTTCGGCGGCCGGCCGGTGCGGGTGATGAGTTCAGCCACCGGAGCGCTGGAAGTCGCGCTTGCCCTCGCCGGCGTGCAAGCGGGAGACGAAGTCATCACCACGCCGCTGTCCTGGGTCGCGACAGCCAACGTGATACTGCGCGCCGGCGCCCGGCCGGTGTTTGTCGACGTCGATGCGCTGACGCGCAACATCGACCTCGAGCGCATCGAGTCCGCGATCACCGCAAGAACGCGCGCCCTGCTGCCGGTGGATATGGCGGGCCTGCCGGTGGACCGCGACCGTTTGTACGACATCGCCGGACGCCACGGCCTGCGCGTGATCGAGGACGCGGCGCAGAGCATGGGGGCCTCCTGGCGCGGCAAGCGCATCGGCAGCTTCGGCGATCTGGCGGCGATCAGCTTTCATGCCAACAAGAACATCACCACCGCGGAAGGCGGTTGCCTGGTGCTCAACAATGCGGCCGAGACCGATCTGTGCACCCGGCTGCGCCTGCAGGGGGTGGTGCGCCTCCCAGACGGCGGCCAGGAAGTCGAGGTCGCCGGAGGCAAGCACAACCTGACCGATGTCGCCGCGCGCATAGGCCTGGGCCAGTTAAAGCACCTGGAAGCGTTCACCGCCAGGCGCCGCGTGCTTGCGCAGCGCTATTTCGAGCGCTTCGATACGGACACAGGCTGCGAGCTGCCGCTGGCGGAATACGCGAACTGCAACTGGCACATGTTCCAGGTGCTGCTGCCGCTCGCGCGCTTGCGCATCGACCGTGGCGGCTTCATCGAGGCCATGCACCAGCGCGGCATCGGCGTGGGCGTGCATTATCCTGCGATGCACCTGTTCGGGCTGTACCGCAAACTCGGCTACAATCCGGGGGACTTCCCGCAGGCTGAGCGCATAGGTTCCACCACCGTAACGCTGCCGCTGTTCCCGGCCATGGTGGATGCCGACGTCGAGCGCGTGTGCACTGCCGTCGCCGAAGTCATCCGGGAAAACAATAAATGAACCTTGCCAGGTAATCGTCGGAAGATGAACATCGAGCTCTCGGTCGTAATCCCGGTCTACAACGAAGAACAGGGCCTCGCGGCCCTGTTCGCGCGCCTGTACCCGGCGCTGGACCGGCTGGACATTGCCTATGAGATCGTTTTCGTCAACGACGGCAGCCGCGACGGCTCTGCGGCAGTGCTGCGCGAACAATTCCAGCGCCGTCCGGACGTCACCCGCGTCATTTTGTTCAACGGCAACTTCGGCCAGCACATGGCGATCATGGCCGGCTTCGAACAACTGCGCGGCCGGCGCGTGGTGACGCTGGATGCGGACCTGCAGAACCCCCCCGAGGAAATCGGCCGCCTGCTCGCAAAAATGGACGAAGGCCATGATTACGTCGGCACCATCCGCCGCATGCGCCGCGACAGCGCCTTTCGCCGCATCGCCGGCAAGTCCATGAATCTGGTGCGCGAGCGCATCACCCGCATCCGCATGACTGACCAGGGCTGCATGCTGCGGGCCTACAGCAGGGAAATTGTCGAAGCGATCAACAGCTGCCGCGAAATAAATACCTACATCCCGGCGCTCGCTTACACCTTCGCGCAGTATCCGGTGGAAATCGAAGTCGAACACGAGGAGCGCGCGGCGGGCGAATCCAAGTATTCGCTGTACCAGCTGATCCGGCTCAATTTCGATCTGATGACCGCCTTTTCGCTGGTGCCGCTGCAGATGTACTCCCTCGCCGGCATGCTGATTTCCCTGATGTCCATCCTGTTCGTGGGATTTCTTGCCGTGCGCCGGCTGCTGATCGGGCCGGAAGCAGAAGGCGTGTTCACGCTGTTCGGCATCGTTTTCTTCCTGCTGGGCATCGCCTTGTTCGGCATCGGGCTGCTGGGCGAATACGTAGGCCGCATTTCGCAGCAGGTGCGCGAGCGTCCGCGCTACCTGATTCAGGCGGTGCTGGAGCGACAGGACGCGGCCCCGGCGCTGCTGCGCCCGGCGCCCGCCGCGAACGAAGCCGAAAGCGGTGCGGCCTGAGGTGAAACTTTGCCCGCCGTTCGGCGCCCGCCCCTAAGACCATCGCGCCCTACGCCGCATGAGTTCAGCCGTAGTCTTTGCCTACCACAATGTCGGAGTACGCTGCCTTTCGGTGCTGCTCGCCCAGGGCGTGAGGGTAAGCCTGGTGGTGACGCACCGGGACAAGCCGGGCGAGACCATCTGGTTCGACAGCGTGGAGAAGCTCGCGCGCGCACGCGGCCTGCCCGTGGTCGCGCCAGAGAACGCGAACGACCCGGCGCTGCTCGCGCAGATCGGCGAGCTGGCACCCGATTTCCTGTTCTCCTTTTACTATCGCAACATGCTCGGGCCGGAACTGCTGGCGCTGCCTTCCCGCGGCGCTTACAACATGCACGGCTCGCTGCTGCCGAAATACCGCGGACGCGTGCCGGTAAACTGGGCGGTAATCATGGGCGAGCGTGAAACCGGCGCCACCCTGCACCAGATGGTGGAAAAGCCCGATGCCGGCGGCATCGTCGATCAGGAAGCCGTGCCCATAGGGAACGAGGACACGGCGGCCGAGGTATTCGGCAAAGTGACAGCAGCGGCCGAGCGCATGCTCGCGCGCGCACTGCCCGGCCTGATTGCGGGCAACGCGCGCATCAGGCCGCAGGACCTGCACCAGGGCAGCTATTACAGCGGGCGCAAACCCGAAGACGGCCGTATCGACTGGAACAGGAGCGCGCAGGAGGTGCATAACCTCGTTCGCGGCGTCGCCCCGCCCTATCCCGGGGCGTACTCGCAGGCCGGCGCCGTGGCCCTGCGCGTGCTGCGCACGAGGCTCGAACCAAATAGACGCCCTCGCAGCGGCCCACCTGGGTTATATTTCGAAGCAGGCGCGCTTTTCGCCGATTGCGGCGACGGCAAGGTGCTGCGCCTTGTGGAATTCGAAGCAAAGGACGACCGGGGCGCAATTCTCGACCCCGAAGCGTTCGCAAGAGAGAAAATTACCTTCTCGTGACCAAATGAAAAAAATCCTGATACTCGGCGTCAACGGCTTCATCGGCCACCACCTGTCCAAACGCATCGTCGCCAAGACCGATTGGGAGGTCTACGGCATGGACATGCAGACCGAGCGCATCTCCGACCTTCTCGAAGAAAAGCGCTTCCATTTCTTCGAAGGCGACATCACCATCAACAAGGAATGGATCGAGTACCACGTGCGCAAGTGCGACACGGTGCTGCCCCTGGTCGCGATCGCCACGCCGGCTACCTACGTGAAAGAGCCGCTGCGGGTATTCGAACTGGACTTCGAGGCCAATCTGCCGATCATACGCTCGGCGGTCAAATACAAGAAGCGCGTGGTCTTCCCTTCGACCTCGGAAGTCTACGGCATGTGCGGCGACGACGAATTCGATCCGTATTCTTCCCAGCTGGTGCTGGGCCCGATCAGCAAGCCGCGCTGGATCTATTCCTGCGCCAAACAATTGATGGACCGGGTGATACACGCCTACGGCATGCAGGAAGGGCTGGACTACACCCTGTTCCGGCCGTTCAACTGGATCGGCTCCGGACTGGACTCGATCAACACCGCCAAGGAAGGAAGCTCGCGCGTGATCACCCAGTTCCTGGGCCACATCGTACGCGGCGAAAACATCAAACTTGTGGATGGCGGCACCCAGAAGCGCGCCTTCACCTATAGCGACGACGGCATCGATGCGCTCCTCAAGATCATCGACAATCCGGCAGGGGTGGCCAGCGGCCAGATCTACAACATCGGCAACCCGAAAAACAATTTCTCCGTCAGGGAGCTCGCCGAGATGATGCTGAAGCTGGCGCTGGAATATCCTGAATACCGCAGTCACGCGAAGAAGGTGAAGCTCATCAAGACCAGTTCGGCGCAGTATTACGGCAAGGGCTACCAGGACGTGCAGAACCGGGTACCCAAGATTACCAACACCTGCAAGGACCTCGGCTGGAAGCCCAGGGTCAACATGCAGCAGGCGATGAAGCACATATTCGACTTCTATCGCGGCCATGTCGCCGAAGCGCGGCATCTCGTGGATTGAAGCGGATCGAATATGCCACGAGCGGATTTGCGCGCTGCGCGCGCCAACCGTGTTTTCTGAACGGATGAAGAACACATCCGTTCAGAAAACACGGTTATTGTTACCACCGAACAGGCTGCGGGGGTTCTCAAAAGATCGTCAATTGCGCGCGGATGTGCTTTTCATCCGCGCGCAATTGACGATCCGCGCGGACGGGCCGCCGTCCGCGCAAGTTCTGACCCCACAGCTCGAAATATCATCCGACATCTGCCGGTATCTTCAAGCGAACATTGCGCGCTGCGCCGCGAAGCAAGTCCTCCTGGGGGACGCGCGCCAACCGTGTTTTCTGTACGGATGAAAGGCACATCCGCACAGAAAACACGGTTCTGGATAAAAGCACATGCGGCATGGGTTGGCTTTTATCCAGTATCTGGCGCGACAAATCAACTGAAGCTGCCATGAAGCTTGCCCTCAAAATAGACGTCGACACCTACCGCGGCACGCGTGCAGGCGTGCCGCGGCTGATCGAGGTGCTCAAAAGGCAGCAAGCAGGCGCAAGCTTCCTGTTCAGCCTCGGCCCGGACCACACCGGGCGCGCGATCAAGCGCGCGCTGCGTCCGGGCTTCATGAAAAAGGTATCGCGCACTTCGGTGCTGGAGCATTACGGACTCAAGACCCTGCTCTACGGCACGCTGCTGCCCAGCCCAGACATCGGCAAAAGCTGCGCCGAAATCATGCGCCGCGCGCGCGACGCCGGCTTCGAGGTCGGCATTCATACCTGGGACCATGTCAAGTGGCAGGACCAGCTGGCACATGCCGGCGAGCACTGGACCGGCGAAGAAATGGGCGCGGCCTTCCTGCGTTTTGCCGAGATTTTTGGCACGTCCGCACGCACCCACGGCGCCGCGGGCTGGCAGATGAACCTGCACGCGCTGCGCCTGACGCAGCGCCTGGGTTTCGACTATTGCTCGGACACGCGCGGCCGCTGCCCCTTCCTCCCCATCTACCACGGAGAGATCATCGCCTGCCCGCAGTTGCCGACCACGCTGCCCACCCTGGACGAGCTGATCGGACTGGACGGGCTGACCCCTGACAATGTCGCCGCGCACCTGCTCAAACTGTCCGAGAACCCGCCGCCGACCGGCCATGTGTACACCCTGCACGCCGAGCTCGAGGGCATGAAACTATTGCCGGTTTTCGAGGCATTGCTCACCGGCTGGAAAGCCATGGGCTACGAGCTGACGCGTACGCGCGACCTGTACGACTCGCTCAAGCTGCAGGACCTGCCCCGGCACGAACTGGTCATGGGCGAGATTCCAGGCAGATCCGGGACGCTCGCCCTGCAGGGTAAGGAATTCCTCGCGTGAGTCCGACCGGCCGCCCCGAAGTGGCAGCTGCGCCGGCCAGCGGGGAGAGACTGCGATGAATTCCCTATTCCCCGGCTTCGAACGCAAGCGCATCCGGGTCAGCGGCGCGAACATCAACCTGGTGCACGGCGGACAGGGACCGGCGCTATTGTTGCTGCACGGCTATCCGCAGACCCACTGCATCTGGCACGCCATCGCACCGCGCCTGGCACAGAAATACACGGTGGTGGCCGCAGACCTGCGCGGTTATGGCGATTCGTCCAAACCGGCCGGATTGCCCGATCACAGCAATTATTCCAAGCGCGCCCTGGCCATGGACCAGGCCGAACTCATGCAGGCGCTGGGGCAGCGCGAGTTCCACCTGGTCGGCCACGACCGCGGCGGCCGCGTCGCGCACCGCCTCGCGCTGGACCATCCGCAGCGCGTGAAAAAACTGGCCGTGCTGGACATCTGTCCCACCAGGACCATGTACGCGCGCACCGACCGCGCCTTCGCCAAGGCGTATTTCCATTGGTTCTTTCTGACGCAGCCTGCGCCTTTTCCGGAAACCCTGATCGGCGCCGATCCGGAATTTTTCATCAAGTACCAGATGGGCAGGCGCCACGGCGGACTGCAGGTGTTCGCCGCCGAAGCCATGGCCGAGTATGTGCGCTGTTTTTCCGACCCCGCCGCGATCCACGCGAGCTGCGAGGATTACCGCGCGGCGGACTCGATCGACCTCGAGCACGACGCTGCCGACGCGCAAACCAAAATCGGCTGCCCGGTGCTCGCCCTGTGGGGAAAACACGGCGTCATCGAACAGCAATTCGATTGCCTCGCCGACTGGCGCGAGGTCGCGCGCGAGGTGCGCGGGCATGCCCTGGATTGCGGCCACTACCTGCCTGAAGAACGACCGGAAGAAGTCGCGCGCGAACTGGAAGACTTTCTCGGCTGAAACAAATTGCGCGGGTGCGTACAAGGCGGGTTGCGTTCCTGTCCCGATTCATCAACAATACGTTCGCAGGCCGGTCCCGGTCACGCCGCAGGAATATATGGAAAAACACATAGTCGAAGACTTCTCGCTGCCCAGTACCGGCGGCAACGCCTTCCGCTTGGCGCAGACCACCGACAAGTATCTGGTGCTGTACTTCTACCCCAAGGACAACACTCCGGGTTGCACCTCCGAGAGCATCCAGTTTCGCGATCTGCACGCGGAATTTCAAAAATTGGGCTGCGGCATCTACGGCATCTCGCGCGACAGTCTGAAATCGCATGAAGGTTTCAAGGCGAAACACGGCCTTCCATTCGATTTGCTCTCCGATGCCGAAGAGAAGGCCTGCGGCCAATTTAAAGTGATCAAGATGAAAAATCTGTATGGCAAGCAGGTGCGCGGGATCGAGCGCAGCACCTTCGTGCTCGACCGCGAGCGCATCCTCCTGCGCGCATGGCGCGGCGTCAAGGTTCCGGGTCATGTACAGGAGGTGTTCGATTTTGTCAAAGCACTCTGAGCGTCACGCGGGCAAGGGTGCCCCCAGGCAAGGGAAAGCTCCCGGTGCGAACTGAAATTGAGCGAAGCTCGCATAACAACGATGCAGCACTCGACGAAGCTGCCGGCCATTCACCCATGACCAAACGAAAAAGCCATTCCGAATCCGGCAAGTCCGCGACCAAGCTGTTCGTGCTCGACACCAATGTGCTGATGCACGATCCCACCAGCCTGTTCCGCTTCGAGGAACACGACCTGTTCCTGCCGATCATGACGCTGGAGGAACTCGACGACCACAAGAAAGGCCTGTCCGAAGTCGCCCGCAACGCGCGCCAGGCAAGCCGCTACCTCGACGACATCGTCAGCAGCGTGGCTGGAAGAATCGACGAGGGCATCACGCTGACGCGCCATGCCGCGGACCCCGCCACGGGGAAGCTCTTCCTGCAGACGCAGGCGCTCGGGAGCGCGCTGCCCGAATCGCTGGCGCTGGGCAAGGCCGACAATCACATCATCGGTGTGGTGATGGCCCTGCAGCGGCAGCAGCCGCAGCGGCAGGTCATCCTGGTGTCCAAGGACATCAATATGCGCATCAAGGCGCGTGCGCTCGGGCTCGCCGCCGAAGACTACTTCAACGACAAGGTGCTGGAGGACATCGACCTGCTGTACACCGGCGTGCGCGAATTGCCGGCGGACTTCTGGGACCAGCACGCGGGGGACATGGCGTCCTGGAAAAAAGACGGGCGTACCTATTACCGCATCACCGGACCGCTGTGCGAACGCCTGCAGGTGAACGAGTTCGTGTACCAGGAGAGCGAGCGGCCGCTGCACGCCATGGTGCGCGAACAGGCCGGGCGCACCGTGGTGCTGGAAACCGTCAAGGACTACTCGCATCAGAAGAACAACATCTGGGGCATTACCGCGCGCAACCGCGAACAGAATTTCGCCCTCAACCTGTTGATGAACCCGGAGGTCGACTTCATCACCCTGCTGGGCCAGGCCGGAACGGGCAAGACCCTGCTCACGCTGGCTGCCGGACTGATGCAGACGCTGGAGGACAAGACCTTTTCGGAGATCATCATCACCCGCGTGACCGTGCCCGTGGGCGAGGACATAGGCTTTCTCCCCGGTACCGAGGAGGAGAAAATGAATCCCTGGATGGGCGCGCTGGAGGACAATCTCGAAGTGCTCAACAAGTCCGACGAGGAAGGCGGTGAATGGGGGCGCGCCGCCACGCGCGATCTGATCCGGTCGCGCATCAAGGTGAAGTCGCTCAACTTCATGCGCGGGCGCACCTTCCTCAACAAATACCTGATCATCGACGAGGCGCAGAACCTCACGCCGAAGCAGATGAGGACGCTGATCACCCGCGCCGGCCCCGGCACCAAAGTGGTGTGCCTGGGCAACATCGCGCAGATCGACACCCCCTACCTCACCGAGGGCTCATCCGGCCTCACTTACGTGGTCGACCGCTTCAAGGGCTGGGAGCACGGCGGCCATGTAACCTTGCAGCGCGGCGAGCGTTCGCGCCTGGCCGATCACGCCGCCGAGGTCCTGTAGCACATCCGCGACCCAAAGTATCCGGTCCTATCCGTCAACGCCGCAGTCCGCAGCAAGACGGACCGCTGCAGCATAAGCTGCCCCAAAGCATTTAGGTGCCGCTTTACAGAGATTTGTGCGTGCCGTCGCAAAACGGCCGCGTGTTGCTGCGCTTGCATCCGCACATGGCTTTTCTTGCGGGCGCGTCCACGGTGAATTTCACCGGGGTGAACGCCCCGCCCTTGTGCGAACCGTCGCAGAACGGTTGATTCTTGGACTGGCCGCAGGCGCACCACCAGTAGTCGCCGGGCGCCAGATCGAGCACATAAGGGGACTTTTGCGGACACGCGGGTTCAGTCATGGGTCCTCCGGGATGGTCGATTCAAATCAATACCGGCCAGGGCCGGCGTGTCCTGACTACGACGAGAACCTGCCATCGCAGCCTGGTCTGCACCGAAATCATGCAGGCCCGGGTCAATATCGACCCGGGTCCGCATAATTTTCAAAGCGGGTGTATTCACCGATGAACGTCAGGTTCAGCGTGCCGATGGGGCCGTTGCGCTGCTTGCCTATGATGATCTCCGCCTTGCCCTTGTCCGCGGACTCGGGGTTATACACCTCGTCGCGGTAGATGAACAGGATCACATCGGCGTCCTGTTCGATGGCACCGGATTCGCGCAGGTCGGACATCACCGGACGCTTGTTCGGGCGCTGCTCCAGCCCGCGGTTGAGCTGCGACAGCGCCACCACCGGCACTTTAAGCTCTTTCGCCAGCGCCTTGAGCGAGCGCGAAATCTCCGAAATCTCGGTAGCGCGGTTCTCGCCGTAGGTCGTCGACGACATCAACTGCAGATAGTCGACCACCACCAGGCCCAGGCCGTCGTACTGCCGGTGCATGCGCCGCGCGCGCGCGCGCAGTTCGAGGCAGTTCAGCGCCGGCGTCTCGTCGATATGGATCGGGGCGTCGTGCACCTTGCCCACCGCGTCGGTCAGGCGGCTCCAGTCTTCGTCGGTCAGCCGCCCGGTGCGCAGCTTCATCTGGTCCAGCCGCCCGATGGAGCCGAGCATGCGCATGGCAAGTTGCGACCCGGCCATTTCCATGCTGAACACCGCCACCGGAAGGCGGTCGGTCACCGCCACGTGCTCCGCAATATTCAGCGCGAACGCGGTCTTGCCCATGCTCGGGCGCCCGGCGACGATGATCAGGTCGCCCTGCTGCAGACCCGATGTCTTCTGGTCCAGGTCGGTGAAGCCGGTTGCAATTCCGGTGATGTCAGAGGGGTTGTCGCGGTGATAGAGCATGTCGATGCGCTCCATCACCTGCGCCAGAATGGGCTGGATCTCGACCAGGCCCTGCTGTCCGCGCGCGCCGGCCTCGGCGATTTCGAACACGCGCGATTCGGCCTCGTCGAGCAACTGTGCCACGTCCTTGCCCATCGGGTTCAAAGCGGTGTCGGCAATGCCGGTGCCCACTTCGATCAAGCGCCGCTGGATCGCGCGCTCGCGCACGATTTCGGCGTAGCGGCGGATGTTGTGTGCCGAGGGCGTGTTCTGCGCCAACGCCCCCAGATAGGCGAGCCCGCCGGTCTTGTCCTTGTCTTCGCTTTGTTCTATGGACTCGAACACCGTGACCATGTCGGCCGGCCGGTTCTTTTCCATCAGCTTGCCGATATGGCGATAGATGCGGCGATGGTCGTCGCGGTAGAAATTGCCTTCCGCGAGGATGTCGGCGACGCGTTCCCAGGCCTGGTTGTCGAGCAACAGGCCGCCGAGCACCGACTGCTCCGCCTCGATTGAATGCGGCGGCACGCGCAGCTGCGCCAGCTGCGGATCGTTCACGATTTGAGGAATAGCCTGGGCCATGGGACGCGCTTTGTGGGAAAGCAAATTCTACTCCAAGATGTCTTTGGTTTTATCCATAACCGCGTTTTCTGCACGGAGGATTTTTTCCGTGCAGAAAACGCGGTTGGCGCGCAGAGCGCGCAATGGCCGATCCACGCCAGCAACGAATCTCGGCGACTCGGGCCGTCCTGCCCCGACTTGCGCGGACGGCGTCCCGTCCGCGCGGATCGCTGATTACGCACGGATGAACAACACATCCGTGCGTAATCAGCGATCTTGAATAAAAAAAGGCGGACGAGCCGCCTTTTTCTAATCAACAGCTTGAGCCCTACTCTGCGGCTTCGCCCAGCACCGACACCGTGATGTGCACGACCACGTCCGAATGCAGCGCAATCGCGATCGACTTGTCACCGATCTGCTTCAATGGCCCCTCCGGCAGACGGATAGCGGCGCGCTCGACTTCGAAGCCCTGCGCTTGCAGCGCCTCGACGATGTCGTGCGTGGTGACCGAACCGAACAAACGTCCGTCCACGCCGGTCTTGCGCGTGACCTGGACCGTCAGGCCGTCGACCCTGGAACCGAGTTCCTGCGCCTTGGTGAGGGACTCGGTCTGCGCCTTCTCCAGTTCGCCGCGGCGCACCTCGAAGGCCGCGAGATTTTCAGGTGTGGCGCGCTTGGCCTTCCCGTGGGGAATCAGGAAATTGCGGGCATAGCCCTCTTTCACCTTGACCACATCGCCCAGGCCGCCGAGGTTGACTACTTTTTCCAGCAGAATCACTTGCATGGCCGCGCTCCTTAGTGCAGGTCGGTGTAAGGCAGCAGCGCAAGGTAGCGCGCCCGCTTGATCGCCGTGGACAGCTGGCGCTGATAGCCGGCCTTGGTGCCGGTTATGCGCGCCGGGATGATCCTGCCGTTCTCGTTGATGAAGTCCTTGAGTATGTCGATGTCTTTATAATCGATCCACTCGATTTTCTCCGCGGTAAAGCGGCAGAACTTGCGCCGCTTGAACAGCTGGCGCCCGCCTTTCTTGTCGTCTTTCTTGTCGTTGCGGCCCTTGCCCTTGCCCTTGGCGCCTCTTCTTGGTGGTGGCATGTCAAACTCCTTCTACGAATTCAATGTTGGTTGCGTGTAATACCAGTTGTTTGCTTTCGCGGCTCTTGCCCGCCAGGAATCCGCTGACCTTCACCTGCATTCCCAGCCTGGCCGCGGCCATCAGGCGCGCTTCGCGCTCGAAGGCCAAACCGGCCACCTCGCACTGCACCGCGCGCGTGTGCCCGGCTTCGATCCGCTCGGACGCGTGGCTGAGCCTGAAATTGACCACCGGAATGCCGGCGGGCGTGTAGCGCAGCGCGCCGAGTTCGATCAAATTGCCGGAAAGCACGAACTGATTGTCCAATATGCTCAGGCAGCGGCGGCTGTCGTCGCTGCCGCGGCAGGCTCCTCGGCCGCCTTGGGAGCCTCGCTCGCCCTCGGCGCCTCGCCGTTCAGCACCGAGCGCGACTTCTCTTCCTTCATCATCGGGGAAGGCGCGGTGACTGCGGCCTTCATCTGCACGGTAAGGTGGCGCAGGACCGCGTCGTTGAACTTGAACGAATGCTCGAGTTCGTCCAGGGTTTCCTGGTCGCATTCGATGTTCATGAGCACGTAGTGCGCCTTGTGCATCTTGGCAATGGGGAAAGTCATCTGGCGCCGGCCCCAGTCTTCGAGGCGGTGGATCGCACCCTTACGGGCGGTGATGGTGCTGCGGTAACGCTCGATCATTGCGGGCACCTGCTCGCTCTGATCGGGATGGACGATAAATACGATTTCGTAATGTCGCATGCGCATCTCCTTATGGGTTGAGCCTCCCGTCATGCGTAACGGTGAGGCAAGGTGGGCCGGATGGATGAACCGGCAATCGGCGAAAAGCGTGTGATTATAAAGGGAAACCGCGCGTCAAGGCAAGTATTTCTCAAGCACCGGCGATCGACCGCCGGCGGCGCGATTCGAACAGGACGACTCCGCTGGCCACCGAGACATTGAGGCTCTCCACCTGCCCCAACATGGGGATTTTCACCAGCTGGTCGCAGGTTTCGCGCGTGAGGCGCCGCATGCCCTCGCCTTCGGCGCCCAGTACCCAGGCCAGGGCGGCGGGGAGCTCGGCAGAATACAGGCCAGCGCTCGCCTCCGAGTCCGCCCCCACCACCCAGATGTCGCGTTCCTTCAGCTCGCGCAGGGTGCGCGCAAGATTCGTGACTGCAATGTAGGGCACGCTGTCGGCCGCGCCGCTCGCGACCTTGATCACCGCCGCTGACAGTCCTACGGCCCGGTCCTTGGGCGCAATCACCGCATGGCAGCCCGCGGCGTCGGCTACGCGCAGGCAGGCGCCAAGATTGTGCGGATCCTGCACGCCGTCCAGCACCAGCAGCAAGGGCGGTTCCTTCAGCCCATCCAACAGGTCGTCGAGCGAGACCAGCCGGCGCAGCGCGTCCACTCGCGCCACCACGCCCTGGTGCCTGCCGGGCGGCGCCATACCGTCCAGGCGCCGCGTGTCCACTTGCAGCACGCGCAAGCCCAGGCCCTCGGCGAGTTTCACCAGTTCGCGCATGCGCGGGTCGGCGCGCGCGCTGTCGCAATACAGCTCGTGCACGCTCCTCGCGTCCTGGCGCAGGCGCGCGGTGATGGCGTGGAAACCGTGGATGAAACTCGCGCCGCTCAAGGCTCAGCCCTTTTTCTTTTTGGGCGCACGCTCTTCGGCAAGCCGGAAATCGATCTTGCTCGAATCCAGGTCCACGCGCACCAGCTTTACCGTCACCCGGTCGGCTAGGCGAAAGCGCCGCGCGGTGCGCTCGCCCAGCAACTGGTGCCGCGCGGCGTCGAAATGGTAGTAGTCCTCGCCCAGCTCGGAAATATGCACCAGGCCTTCGACGTAGACATCGTCCAGCGCGACGAATATGCCGAATCCGGTGACGGCGCTGATCGAGCCCGCAAACTCCTCGCCGATGCGATCCTGCATGTAATAGCACTTCAGCCAGGACTCGACGTCGCGGGTCGCCTCGTCGGCGCGGCGCTCGGTCATGGAACAATGCGCCCCCAGTTCCTCCCAGTCGCCCGGACTGTAATTTTTTCCGGCGAGCGCGGCGTTGATCGCGCGATGCACCACCAGGTCCGGATAGCGCCGTATGGGCGAAGTAAAGTGGGTATATGCCTCGTAGGCGAGGCCGAAATGGCCGACGTTTTCCGGACTGTACTGCGCCTGCTTCAACGATCTGAGCAGTACCGTCTGCAGCAACTGGATATCGGGTCGGCCCTTGATATTCGAGAGCAGCTTCGCGTAGTCCTTGGCGTGCGGCGTCTCGCCGCCGGTCAGATCCAAACCGAACTGTTTGAGGAAGACTCGCAGCGCCTCCAGTTTCTCCGGCGTCGGCCCCTGGTGCACGCGATACAACGCCGGATGCTTGCGGCTTTGCAGAAAGTCGGAAGCGCATACGTTGGCCGCCAGCATGCATTCCTCGATCAACCTGTGCGCGTCGTTGCGCTGCGTTTGCACGATGTTCCCGATCTTGCCCTGCGCGTCGAAAAGCATCTGCGTCTCGATGGTCTCGAAGTCGATGGCGCCGCGCTTCTCGCGCGCCTTCGCGAGGACGTGATACAGCGCGTAGAGATCGTGCAACTGCGCCAGCAGGTGGGCCGGCACCGGCTCGCCTGTCGCCGCTTGCAGACCCAGCGCAGCCGCTACCCTGTTGTAGGTCAGGCGCGCCTGCGAGCGCATCAGCGCAGCATAAAAACGATAGGGTCCGATTTCGCCCTGCGCATCCACGCTCATTTCGCACACCATGCACAGGCGATCCACATTCGGGTTGAGCGAACACAGGCCGTTGGAGAGTTTCTCCGGCAGCATCGGAATGACGCGGCGCGGGAAATACACCGAATTGCCGCGCTCGCGCGAGGCCGTGTCCAGCGCATCGCCGGGGCGCACGTAGTGGCTCACGTCGGCGATCGCCACCCACAGGCGAAAGCCCTTGCCCTCGCGCTTGCAGTACACGGCATCGTCGAAGTCCCTGGCCGTTTCGCCGTCGATGGTCACCAGCGGCAAGGCACGCAGGTCCTCGCGCCCCTTGCCGTCGCCGGGACGCACTTCGTCCGGCAGCTTCTCGGCGAGACGCATCACCGCGCCCGAGAATTCGTACGGCAGTTCATGCTTGCGCAGCGCGATCTCGATTTCCATGCCCGGGTCGGCGTAATTGCCCAGCACTTCGACTATGCGTCCGGCCGGCTGCGCGTTCTTGTCGGGCTGGGCGACGATTTCCACCGTCACCACCTGCCCCGGCTTTGCCCCCATTTCAGCACCGGGCGGAATCAGAATATCCTGGCTGATGCGCCGGTTCTCCGCAGCAACGAAGGCGACCCCATGCGGCTTGTGCAGCCGCCCGACCAGCCGCGTATTGGCGCGCGAGATGATTTCCACGATCGCGCCTTCCGGACGCCCGCGCCGGTCGACGCCGCTCTCACGCGCCATGACGCGATCGCCATGCAGCACCTTGCGCATCTCCTTCTCCGAGAGAAACAGGTCGGGCCCGTCTTCGTCGGGCACGAGAAAGCCGTAGCCGTCAGGATGACCCTCGACCCGCCCGGGGATCAGGTCGAGTTTGCCCGCCACCAGGATCGCGTCGCGGCGGTTGCGCATGATCTGGCCTTCGCGTTCCATCGCGCGCAGCCGCCGGCGGAAACTGTCGACCTCGTCCGGTTCTATATGCAGCAGATGGCACAGGTTTTCCTCCAGCACCGGAATGCCCTCATGCGCCAAGGTGTCGAGTATCAGTTCGCGGCTGGGCAGCGGATGGTCGTAGCGCTCGGCTTCGCGCGCATAGTGCGGATCGCGCGCCTGCCGCGCGGGCGCGGCACCGCCGGCGCGCGTGTCCGGAGCACGCGGCGCGCGTGTGCTGGAGTTCGTTCTGGGGGGCTTCTTCGTTGACAAAATTCTTGATTCCTATAGAATTGCGCACCTTGTGCCCAGGTGGCGGAATTGGTAGACGCACATGGTTCAGGTCCATGCGGTGGAGACACTGTGGGGGTTCGAGTCCCTTCCTGGGCACCAAGCACATCGAACTGACTAGATAGATATTTTACGTTAGTTTTCAGAAAGTTAATACCCCAAAGACCGATTTCAGACGAGCCGCGCTGACGCTCCGGCTTGCATAGACCGTCGAAACGGCGTCGAATTGCCGCAGACCGCGCGCGATAGCGCAGCGCGAACCCCGATGCACTCTGACGAGCTGCGCCTGCGCTGGAGTTCATGTTTCGCAGAGCGACTCGGGCCCGTTCAGCAATGCAAGGTCCCTTCCCGCATGAAAGCCACGTTCGATTTCGCAGGCCTGGGCTATCCAAGATCGTTCCTGAAATTGCTGCTGCTGGGCTTCGGCCTGGTGTGCCTGCCTCTGATCCTGGCACTGCTGAACGCGGCGGCCTACGTGGACCGGCTGAGCACGCAAAGCCAGGCCGCCGTCGATCAGGCGGCCGAGGCGGCGCGCGGCAGCCGCGTGCTGATGGAGCAGGTCACGGCGATGGAGCGTCTGGCGCGCCAATACCTGATCCTCGGCGATGCCGCACTGCTTGCCGATTACGCGAAGGTCCGCGCAGGCTTCAAGCAGACCACCAGCGATATGTCGCTGCTGCCCCTGGATGAGGCGCAACTGCGGGGTTTGAACAGGACGATCGAAAAGGAACAGGACCTGTTCGAGCAACTGGGCAGTAGACCGAGAACGGGCGACGTACGCGGTGAGCAGATTGCCGGCTATTTCGAATTGTCGGAACTGGCGAACGACGTGCTCAATCAGAGCAATCTGCTGATCGATCGCGAAATCGAGAATATGGGCGAAGCCGCGCGACAGGCCCAGGGTTCGCTTTTGTGGCAGCTCGCGGCGTCGATTGCGCTCGGGGTTCTGATCGCGGCGCTGCTTGCCTTTCTGATCGCAAAACCCATACGCCAGCTCGATCACGCCATACGCCAGCTGGGCAGGGCCGAACTGGCCACCGGCATCCGCGTGCGCGGGCCCGCCGATCTGGAGTATCTCGGCCAGCGGCTCGAATGGCTCAGACTGAGATTGATCGCGCTCGAGGAGCAGAAGACGAAATTCCTGCACCACGTGTCGCATGAACTGAAGACGCCGCTGACGGCCTTGCGCGAAGGCTCGGAACTGCTCGCCGACGGTTCCAGCGGCGCGCTCAACCCGCAGCAGAGCGAGATCGCCGAAATACTGCGCAACAACAGCCTGCAGCTGCAGCAGCTGATCGAAGGCCTGCTGGGCTATCAACAGGCCGTGGACAGCGTCAACCGGCTGGAGTTCCGGCCGGTCGATTTGTCCGCTATCGCGCGCAAGGTGGTACAGGCGCATAAACTGGCCGCTGCGGCGCGAAATCTCAGGATTGAACTGCGCGCCGAAGCCGCGGTGCTGACCGGGGACGCGGACAAGCTGCGCATCGTGCTGGATAACCTTGTATCCAATGCGATCAAGTATTCGCCGGAAGGCGGTACAATCACGCTGGTAGTGCGTTCCGTGGCGGACAATATCCTCGTCGAGGTCGGCGACTCCGGTCCGGGCATCGCCGATGCAGACCGCGAGCGGGTATTCGATTGGTTTTTTCAAGGCACGCTCGGCCATCAAGGACGGCTCAAGGGCAGCGGACTGGGTTTGGCGATTGCACGCGAACTCGTGCTTGCGCATCGGGGCAGCATTGAAGTTATCGCCGAGCGCAGCCCCGGCGCGCATTTTCGCCTGACCCTGCCGGCGTCGCGCGAACGGACCCAATTTTGAACAACGCAAATATGCCTACAGGCTTACTCCTCACCATGGTGCTGCTGCTCGCGGGCTGTGCCGGCTTGGGCATTCCCGAACTGTCAACGCAGAATCCGGAGGAGCGCGAGGTGATCGAACTTATCCAGTATGCCCAGCGCGTCACGACGATGACGGCCGAACAGCAGCGCCGCGAGTACGGCGCCAGCAGCCAGGCATACGCGAGGGACATGAACCCGAACAACCGCATACGGCTTGCACTGTTGCTTGCCACTCCCGGCGCCAGTACCTACAGCCCCGCCCGCGCCGCGGGCCTGCTCGAGCCGCTTGCTGCGCCTGGCGACGCAGCAGGTCCGCGAAGTTCGCTCGCCAGGCTGCTCTATGTGCTGCTAAACGAGCGCGTCACGGAGCAGAAGCGCGCCGACAAATCGCGCGAACAGATCGAGTCGCACAAGGAATCCGAACGCGGCCTGCGCGAGCAGCTCGAGGCGCAGAAGGAAGTGGAGCGCGGCCTGCGCTCTCAGCTCGAAGCGCTGAAAGAGGTCGAACGCAGCATCATTCAACGCGGCCAGGAAAGTCAGCCCAGACGCCGATGACCCAGCCCCGCACGCGCATCCTGCTGGTCGACGACGACCGCGACATCCTCAAGCTGGTGTCCATGCGCCTGAACGCCTCGGGCTACGAGGTGCAGGCGGTGGAAAGCGGCAATGCGGCTCTGGCGGCGCTGGCCACCTCGCGCCCGCAACTCGTGATTACCGACCTGAAGATGGATGGCATGGACGGCATGGCCCTGTTCGAGGCGATACACGACAGGGCGCCTACCCTGCCGGTGATCATCCTCACGGCGCACGGCACCATACCCGACGCCGTGGCCGCGACCAAACGCGGCGTGTTCGGCTTCCTGCCCAAGCCGTTCGACAACCAGGCGCTGTTGCAGCAGGTAGCGCAGGCTTTGAAACTTTCGGCCGGTATCCACGCCTCGGACCCGGCGTCGGCCGACGATGAATGGCGCACCGGCATTGTCGCCGCCAGCGCGGTTATGGACGACGTGCTCAGCCGCGCCCGCCTGGTAGCCCAGTCCGACGCCAGCGTGTTTATCTTTGGCGCCAGCGGTACCGGCAAGGAACTGGTCGCGCGCGCCATCCATCGTGCCAGCGAGCGCGCCGACGGGCCGTTCGTCGCGGTCAATTGCGCTGCGATCCCGGAAGCACTGATGGAATCCGAACTGTTCGGGCACAAGAAGGGGGCATTCACCGGCGCTGTCTATGAGCACAAGGGCCTGCTGCAAAGCGCCGACGGCGGAACCCTGTTTCTGGACGAGATCGGCGATATGCCCTTGCCGCTGCAGGCCAAGTTATTGCGCGTACTGCAGGAGCACCAGGTGCGGCCCGTCGGATCGACGCAAACCGTCGACGTGTCCATGCGCGTGGTCTCTGCAACCCATCGCAGCCTGGAGCAGCGCATCGCCGACCGGCAGTTTCGCGAAGACCTGTATTACCGTTTGAACGTGGTCGCCCTGACCATCCCGGAGCTGGCCCAGCGTCCCGAGGACATCGTGCCGCTCGCCCTGCATTTTCTGAAACAGGTGGCGGGGCGCTACCGCAAAGAGGTCAACAGCTTCGCGCCCGAGGCCCTGGAGCAGCTGGTAGCGGCACCGTGGCCGGGCAATGTGCGCCAGCTGCAGAATGTGGTGGAGCAGACGGTGGCGCTTGCCACCAACGGCATCATCCCGGCGTCCCTGGTGCAAAGCGCGCTGAACGACCGGTCGAGCAGCCTGACGTCCCTGGACGAGGCTAAACGCGCGTTTGAATGCGACTACCTGGTGCGCATCCTCAAGATCACCCAGGGCAATGTCGCGCAGGCGGCGAAACTCGCGCAACGCAACCGCACCGAATTCTACAAACTGCTGGAGCGCCACCGGCTCGAGCCCGGTATGTTCAAGCCCTGAGCGGCCGATCGCGCACGCGCGACTACCCGTCGCGCGTGGATGCCGCCACCCGCCTCGATCTGCAGAAAAACTTCAGGCCAGCCCTGGGCTGTCGGGCGTAGACGACAGCATCGCGTCCATCTGCGCCGGTGCCGGGCTGCGCATTTACAGCAAGCCGCTGATCCCATTCGATTTGGTCGCACTGGCACGGCTATTGCGTTTGCCCTTGCCCAGCGAAGCCGCGCGCCCCTGCCGGCCGCAGCTTGCGGGGTCGGGTTGGCAAGCAAAACCAATAAAAGGAGATACGGATGCGATTATTCTCGATGTACGATTTCGACAAGGACAAGCAGCTGATAGACGACTTGGGACGATGGACGTATCGAATGCGCGCCAGGCTTGCGCTGCTCGGACTGCTGTTCGTCGGCGGCCTGATTGCCGGTTGCGGCAGCGGCGGCGGGAGTGGCGAAAGCGCAGCGGTTTCGTCGCAACTGGTCAGTGGCGTCGCCGCCACCGGCTCACCTTTGGCCGGACAGGTGACCCTCAGGGATTCCTCCCCGGAACGCAGGGACAAGGTAACAGTGCTCGCCGGCGACGGTTCGTTTTCCATCGATGTCTCGAACATGCAGGCTCCCTTTCTGCTCAGGGCGACCGGGACCGCAGACGGCGTAAGCCGCACACTGTATTCCTTTGCGGGACAACCGGGCAGGGCCAACATCAATCCGCTGTCTAGCGTAGCCCTGGCCAATGCCGCCGGAGTGGATGATCCCGCAGCGGTATTCGATCATTCCGACGCGGCCGCGCTGGACAAGCTCAAATCCGGAATGCCGGCTGCGGTCGCGACTCTGCAGTCCAAACTCCAGCCCCTGCTCACCGCCTTCGGCGCGGGCAGTTCCGATCCGGTCAGGGATACGTTCCGCGCCGATCACACCGGCCTGGATGCCGTATTCGACAGCGTGAGGATAGTGCTGGACAAGGGCACGCTCACGATCACCAATGCGACCACCGGTGCCCTCATTTTCTCGGCGCGGGTCAAAGACTTCGAAGACGGGAGTTTCACCGACAACGACGACGACCTGCCCAAGCCGGGACCGCGGCCGGGTGCGCCGGCCAACGTTACCGCTGTGGGCGGCGACGGCCAGATCACGGTTTCCTGGGACGCAGTCGCCAACGCAACTTCGTACGACCTGTTCTATTCGACCAGGTCCAGTGTCGCCGACGACGAGGACCGCGACGACGGGCATGCGAAGCATGTGAGGAATGTCGCCAGTCCTTACGTACTCTCCGGGCTGGCCGCAGATACCACCTATTTCGTCATGGTCCGGGCGATAGGCAATAAGCGCAGGGGACCGCCATCGGCCGCTGTTTCTGCAACTACCAGCGGCAGCACCCCGGCACCCACCGTGCCTGCGGCACCCACAGGCCTGAGCGCCACCGGCGGCACCCAACAGGTGAGCGTCATCTGGGACGCAGTCAGCGGCGCCAGCAGCTACAATCTGTACTGGTCCACGGTTTCCGGCGTGACCGTCGCAAGCGGCACCAAGATCAGCAACGTGACCAGTCCTGCCGTGCACACCGGCCTGGACGACGCCACCACGTATTTCTATATAGTCACCGCGGAAAACAGCGCCGGCGAAGGTGCCGCCTCCGTACAGGCAGCCGCAACCACGCTGCCCGCCAATCCCACGCCTCCGACCATACCGGCGGCACCAACCGGCGTCAGCGCCCTGGGTGGAGACAATCTGGTGACGGTATCCTGGTCCGCGGTTACGGGCGCAGACTCCTACAACGTCTACCGCTCGACCAGCGCCGGGGTCACACCCGCAAACGGCACGCGTCTGGCAGGCGCGACCAGCCCCTTTGTCGATACCGGGCGTTCCGCCAGTACCGCGTACTTCTATATCGTCACGGCGGTGAACAGTGCCGGTGAGAGCGCAGCTTCGGTCGAGGTCAATGCGAGCACCAACGCAGTTGTCGCGGTCGTTCCGCCGGCTCCGGCCGGAGTCACGGCCACCGGCGGCGCCGGGCAGCTAAGCGTTTCCTGGAATTCCGTATCGAGCGCGACCTCCTACAATCTGTACTGGTCGAGCGCGTCCGGGGTCACGACGGCCACCGGGACCAAAGTGACCGGAGCGACCAGCCCGCAAGCCATTGCCGGCCTCGCGGACGGCACTGCTTACTTCGTAATCGTCACCGCAGTGAACAGCGCCGGCGAAAGCGCAGCCTCCAGCCAGGCCACAGCGACCACGAATGCCGCCGCGATCAACGGAGCGACGCTCTATATGCAGAACTGCAGCGGTTGCCACGGCGGCTCGATCGATTCCGCCAACAGCGCCCACATCCTGGGTTCTGAGTTTCAGGGCGCATCCGCTCAGCTCATCAGCAGCGGTATCGCAGGGGTAAGTGCGATGGCCAGATTCAGATCGACCGGTTCCAGCCCGCTCACTGCGGCTCAGATACAGGCGATAGCCAGTGCGCTCACACCCTAATCCCCTGGTGCAGTAAGCCAACCGAAGGGCTCCGCAAGGGGCCCTTCGCATTTGCACAGCCCGTGCCGGCGGGCCCGAACGCGTTTTCATCCCTGGCCGGACCGGCAGTCGTCGCGCAGCGACAAGCGATAGCGCAAATGAATCAGGCTGTTGCGACCAGGGATCGGCCGGTTTGTCGGGCCCTGACTACAACGGCCGCGGCACCGCGCCCGCCCGCGGTTCGCGGGACGGCGCCAAGCATTTGATAAATAAAGATACCTCATGCATGGCACGGCGCTTGCGATAGCCCCTTGAAGAATCTCGCCGCGGCGTCTCAGGCCGGGGAATTCCCGATGCGCGCGCCGCGCATCGATAGCTAGCGATAGGAGAGATGAAATGAATAGCACCGGTTTTGCCAGAACGCATCCACTGATACTGGGTGCCGCGGCTTCGGTCCTGGTCGTGAGTCTGATGGCGGTGGCATCCATCGGCGGACTGCTGCCGCTTGCACGCTCCGACAAAGCCGACATGGGGTCCGAAAAGAACCCGCCCGCAGTCCATGCAGCGCCGCGCATCGAATACAAACCCGCAGCCGCGGGAGGCGCCAGCGTCTGCGCGTCCTGCGGCACAGTCGAGTCCGTGCGCAGGGTACAACTCAAAGGCGATGCCACGGGATTGGGCGCGGTTGCAGGCGGCGTGACCGGGGCCGTGGTCGGCAACCAGATGGGCAGCGGCTACGGCAATACCGCGATGACCATACTCGGTGCCGCGGGCGGCGCCCTGGCCGGCAATGAAATCGAAAAGAACATGAAGACGCACTACAGCTATCGCGTCACCGTGCGCATGGACGACGGTTCTTATCGCACGGTCTCGCATGCGACGGAGCCGAAGGTCGCGGTGGGTGGGCGGGTGCGTATTTCCAACGGCGCG
>JACZJV010000039.1 GCA_014860355.1 Burkholderiales bacterium
CGCGTGCTGGTGGGCCAGTTCGGCGGCGCCGCCGGCACGCTCGCCTCGCTCGGCAGCGACGGGCTGGCGGTGCGTGCCGCGCTCATGCGCGAACTCGATCTGGGCGAACCCGACATCACCTGGCATGTCGCGCGCGACAACCTGGCCGAAGCCGTGCTCTACACCGGTCTGCTTAGCGGCTCGCTCGCCAAGATAGCGGGCGACGTGATGCTGATGATGTCCACCGAATTCGGCGAAGTATTCGAGCCCTTCGAGCACGGGCGCGGCGCGAGCAGCACCATGCCGCAAAAACGCAATCCGATCTCCTCAGAGCTGATCATGGCCTGCGCCAAGCTGGTGCGCCAGCATTGCGCGCTGATGCTCGACGCGACGGTGCAGGACTTCGAGCGCGCAACCGGGCCCTGGCATGCGGAGTGGATTGCCCTGCCCGAGAGCTACATCGCGACCGCCGGCGCCTTGCGCCAGGCCAGGCTGATGCTGGCGGGCTTGAGCGTCGACGCGAAGCGCATGCAGCGCAACCTGGAACTCAGTTCCGGCCTGATCGTGACCGAGGCGGTGATGATGGGACTCGCGCCCAAGCTCGGACGCCAGCTCGCGCACGACGTGGTGTACGACGCCTGCCGCGCGGCGGCCGAGAGCGGACGTCCGCTGTTGGAACTGCTTTGCGCCGACACCCAAATCAGCCCGCACATGGGCCGCGCCGAACTCGAACGCCTGCTCGACCCGCGCAATTACCTCGGCAGCGCAGGGGCGATGGTGGACCGCTCCCTCGCCTGAAATCGGCGCTACCTACCCACATAGAGCGCGGGAAAC
This sequence comes from Burkholderiales bacterium, assembly GCA_014860355.1. Taxonomy (GTDB): domain Bacteria; phylum Pseudomonadota; class Gammaproteobacteria; order Burkholderiales; family SG8-39; genus 2-12-FULL-64-23. The sequence goes on from JACZJV010000039.1 coordinate 814, forward strand.
TGCCGCTGAAGATTGGCGATTTTCGGCAGGTCGTTGATTACGATGTAGGGCTGGTTCGGGTTGTGCGCAAGATAATCCTGGTGATAAGCCTCGGCCAGGTAAAACGCCCTCAGCGGCGTTACCTGCGTGACGATCGGACGCGGAAATGCGCGCGCTGCCTGCAGCTGCGCAATATAAGCCTCGGTGACCCGCTTCTGCTCGTCGTTGGCAAAAAATACCGCCGAGCGGTACTGGGTGCCGGTATCCGGGCCCTGCCGGTCCAGCTCGGTCGGATCATGCGCAACGGAAAAGAACACCTTCAGCAGCTGCCCGTAGGAAATGCGCGAGGGATCGTAGCTGATGCGCACCGACTCGGCGTGACCGGTGCTGCCCGAACTGACCTGCTCGTAGTTCGCCGTCTTTGCGCTCCCGCCCGCGTAGCCCGATACCACCTTGCTTACGCCTTTGACGTGCTCGAACACGGCCTCCACGCCCCAAAAGCAGCCGCCCGCGAAAACAGCGGTTTCGGTACCCGCCGCCGGCGCCAGCGTCGCATCGACCCTGGGGTCGGGCAGCGGCCCTTCGGCATGGGATGGCGCGAAGAACAGGACGAGCGTCAGCAGCGTCACGACACCGAATATCGCGAGAACCGCATCAGTAGATGGACGTAACATGGCACATGCTCCCTAGACCGGACTCCACGCACCGCTTGCGGCCTGAGCCGACGGTGGCTGATCCAGCGCGTATGATAACCAAGGAAGGCCGCAATGCGAATGAATATTGCTGAGGGCCGCGTACACCGCCGCAACGGAACAGTCCCAGCTTGAACCCGGAGCCGCTTTACCTCGCCATAGATCAAGGCACGCACGCCAGCCGCGCGGTGGTGCTGGATCGCTGCGGACGGGTGCTCGCGAGCGCTGCGCGCGAGCTCGGCCTCGCGCGGCCGCAGCCGGACTGGGCAGAACAGGACGGCGAGGAGATGGTGGAATCGATCTTGGCCGCCGCGAGGGAGGTAATTGCGTCGGTCGGCGCGGGCCGGCGCGCGGTGGTGGCTGCGGGCCTCGCCAGCCAGCGCTCGAGTTGCATCTGCTGGGACCGGCTCAGCGGCCGGCCGCTGTCGCCAGTGTTCAGCTGGCAGGACCGGCGCGCGCACCAGTGGCTGCGGCAGTTCGAGCCGCGCGGCGAAGAAGTGCACCGCAAGACCGGGCTGTTCCTGTCGGCGCATTACGGCGCGAGCAAGCTGCGCTGGGCGCTCGATCATCTTCCCGCGGTGCGCGAGGCGCGCGCCGCAGGCACGCTATGCTGGGGCCCGCAGGCGAGCTTTCTCGCGTTCCGGCTGCTGGACGAACGCCCCCTGATCGCCGATCCGCAGTGCGCGGCACGCACCCAGCTATGGAATCTGGGCACGCGGGACTGGGACCCGGAGCTGCTGGCGCTATTCGGCCTGCCCCAGGGTTTCCTGCCCGAGAGCGTTCCCACCTGCCGCCGCTTCGGCACGCTGCGGCTGGAGGACTGCGCGATACCGCTCACGGCGCTGAACGGCGACCAGTCGGCCGCGGTGTTCGCCTGCGGCTGGCCGGAGGTGGATTCCGCTTACGTCAACATCGGCACCAGCGCCTTTGTGCAGCGCGCGCTCACCCGGGATCCCGGCGATGTTCCACGCCTGCTCAGCGGCATCATCCTCGACGATGGTGAAACCACGGTGTACACGGTGGAGGGCAACGTCAACGGCGCCGGCACCGCGCTCGAGTGGCTGCGGCAGGAAATGGGCATAGCGGATCTGGACACGCGGCTGCCCCAATGGCTGGCGGCGCCGGACGAGCCGCCGCTGTTCCTGAACGGCGTCGCCGGACTCGGCGGCCCGTTCTGGCGGCCCGATTTCACCTCGCGCTTCATCGGCACGGGCGAGCCTGCACAAATGGCCGTGGCCGTGGTCGAGAGCATCGCCTTCCTGCTCCAGGCCAACATCGAAGAGATGGCAAAGTACCTGCCGCCGGCTGCGCGCATCCGGGTCAGCGGCGGAGTTTCGCAAATCGACGGTCTTTGCCGCAGACTCGCCGCACTCAGCGGGCTGCCCGTGCATCGTCGCGACGATGCCGAAGCGACCGCCCGCGGCATCGGCTACCTGGCGGCTGCGCGGCCGGCGACCTGGGACCATGCCGTCGCGGAAGAGGTTTTCGCGCCGGCCGCGGATGCGGCAATAAGGCTGCGTTACCGCCGCTGGCGCGCGTTGATGGCAGAGGCGACGGGAGTCTGAATTGGCGTCCCGGATGAGCCTGATTCCGGCGGAGCAGTTTCGGCAGCTACAGTCCCAGGGATTTCGCGCTCAGGCCCAGCGCCAGCCCTAGCAACTGAGTGTAGAGCAAGACTGGGATAGCCGGGTCCGCAGCGCCCGCCGGAACGGCGTCGAAGCGCAGGTGGCAATGCGGGCAGACCGTGCAGATGGCTTGCGCACCGGACTCCAGCGCATCGCTGATCTTGCCTCGCGTCATGCTTGCGGCCAGCGGCCCGTTGGCTTCGTGCAGCGGATCGCCGCAGCAATCCAGCCGCCGCGGCCAATCCACCGGCGTCGCGCCGGTTGCGCGGATCAGCGTTTCGAATATCGTCGGCGCCATCGGGTTGTCCATCCGGGCCACATTGCTCGGCCGCAGCGCATGGCAGCCGTATTGCGCGGCGACACGCAGGCCGGTACGCGGAGCGCACACCGCAGCGGCCAGCGTATCCGCACCTATCTCGCGTGCCAGCAAGGGCAGCAAGTGCTCGACCGCCGTGTTCCCCGACCAGGTCAGGCGCTCGGCGGCAAGCGCCTGCTTCACGCGCAGGCGCAGTTCCGCATCCTCGTGCAAAAACCGGATCGCGTGCCGCAGGGTGCCAAAACAACAGGTACAAGGCGCCAGTACATCGAGGCCGGCTCGCTCGGCCAGAGCCAGATTGCGGGCCGCAGACAACACGAAAGCATCGCGGCTGACATTGCGCGCGGGATAGCCGCAGCAGTCGAATTCCAGGTCGACCAAGGTGACGCCCAGGCGCCCCAGCACGGCGCGCGCCGACAGCTCGTAGGCCGGCAGTCGTGACGGGATCTTGCATCCCAGGAACAGCGCGTACTTCATGACCGGCCCCTGGTGCCGCGCACAGCGCCCAGGCGCTGCACCGCCAGCGCGCGCAACTCGCACATGATGTCGGTCACGCGCACCCGTTCCGGGCAGATTTCCTGGCACTGGTAGCAGGTCGCGCAGTCCCAGACCATGCGCGAACCCAGGGCGAGGTCGCGCAGACCCAGCCGCAGCAGGTTCATCACCTTTTGCGGCGTCAGATCGACGCCATCCGCTTTTTCGATGCTGTGCGCCACGACCGGGCATACGTTGGTGCAGGTCTGGCACTGCACGCAACGCGAGAACGAATTTCGGTCGGCCGAGAGCGGAGCGCAAGCAGCGTCCGCGTCGGAAAAAGCGTGCAGCCCGCAACCCGACCCCAGAGACTCGGCCCAATCCAGGGCCGGCCGTTCCTGCACCCAATGCGCCGGCGCGGGTAGTCCAGCAGCGACCAGGTCGCCGCGCGCGGCCTGCCACAGATCCTCAAGATCCAGCCCCGCCGGGCAGCTGCTGGTACAGCGTCCGCAGTCGGTGCAGAGGAAAGCCCCGTCCGCGGCCCGCAAGGCGTCGCTCTCGCGGCCTGGCCGCAACAGGCGACCATTCGCCAGAGCGGCGCTGGCAATGAGTTTGTGCGAAGGCAGCAGGCCGGCATTGCCCAGGTTGCGTGCCAAGGGTGCGACGGAACAGCGCGCGTCACAGATGCCGCAACGCACGCAGGCGTCTAGCGCCAGTGCCCGCTGCACAGCACGACCTGCGCTCGAGTACCCCCGATTCGTCGCCGCCGCATTCACCAGCAGGCTGAGCGGCACTGCCACAGCGTGAAAGAGGCGAGTGAACGGCAGGCTCGCCAGTCCGAGGAAACACGCGAACACGTGCAGGTACAGCAGCCAGACATCCGCGCGGGCGGCGTCCAGCAGACCGGTCACGGGCGCCAGCATCCGTGCGACTGGAAAGGACACGAAGGCAGATTCCGGCCGCGCGTGGCAGGATGCACAGGCGTCGCTGTGCAACTTGCGGCCTTGGGCCACCAGGCCCGGGTCGATCGGCGCCTTCAGATGGTCGAACGCCACTGCGAACTCGCTGGCCCAGAGGGCGCGCAGGGGCTCGAGTTCCTGCGCATCGCTATAGCCGACATAGCGTTCCGTCATGCGCTGGAAGGCGCGCGGAGATGCGATCTTGTGGCCCTCGAGCAGGAATCCCGTAAGGAGTACGAACCCAAGCAGCGCAATGAACACCATGCCCAGGGGACGGCGCGGCTGCGCCAGCCCAGGCTGGGGACGGCGTCGTCCAAAGTAGATCATTGCCACTCCGGCCAGGACCATCGCGCCGCAAAGGTCGCGCAGCAGGAGGTAGGGAGCCAGCGTAGGCTGGTAGCCCTGGAACAAGTTCGCGGTCACCAGCGGCGCGAGCGCGTGCATCGATAGCAGCAGCGTGAACCCGACCAGGACCAGCAGATGCCCGAACCAGCGCAGTTTTTCGTGCGCAAACAGCCGGCGCAGGAGCAGCACGTCGAGAAAAAAAGCGCCTGCGAGGCCTAACAGATCGCGGCTGAAAAGCGCCGCGATGGTGCCGCGGTAGACTGCGGCCACGCGCTCAGAAAACGTGATCTCGCGCACGTCCGGACCGATTCTGACCAGGAACCAGGCCGAGGCGCGCCATACGAGGCCCAGGGCGCACAGCGCCAGTGATGCGTAGAGTGCGGTCTGGAACAGGGCCTGCGACATGTCCGTCCTACCCTGCCCCGACCCTGCGCAGCTGGCGCGCGACCTGCTCCACTGCCCCCCAGGCCGTGGCGATGGCCAGCCCCGAGCCGCATTTCGCGCGCATCCAGTCCTGGTGCGCAAGAATGGAACCGGCTGCGAATAGCCGCGGCCACGCCGGTCTACCGGCAGCGTCCAGGGGCCGCCACGCGCTGTCGATCTCTAGCCCGGCGCGGTTGATCGCGTGGCCCGAGGGGTCGAGGAAGTCGCGCTGGTGCCAGGTCTCGCGCGAGTCCGGCTGGTGCACGGGCAAACCGAGGATGCTCTCGCGTACCTGTCCCCGATAAGCTGTGAGCCCGCGGCCGGTAAATCGCCCCGTGGCCAGCACCACGGCGCGGGCAACCACGCGCTCGCCGCCTTGTGCGCCGTCGAGTTCGAGCGTGGCCGGACCTGCGCCGGCGCTGAACACCAGCGCGCGCACGCTGGCCTGGTGGCGCCGACGGACGCCGAGCTTCGACACTGCGGTTTCCAGTGCGCCGAGCAGCCGCAGTCCCGGCACCGATGTCGGCATGGTCGGGATTTCGAACACCGGCATGCCCAGCGCCTCCTCGAAGGCCGCGTGGACCTCGCCCGCACGCGCGAGGCCGAGTACCGCGGGAAATCCGACCGCACGCGCGTCGCCGAGCAGCGGCTTCACCAGATTGATCGTCCGCTCGCGCATCAGCCTCGATTCCAGGGCGCGGGCGAGGTGGGCGGCATACAACTCGGGCGCGGATTCGGCGCCCGGGAACTCGATGCGCTGATGCCGCAGCCCCGGCCAGCGCTCGCCCAGCGTCGCAACGATCTGGCGTGCGCTGAACTCGCGCAGCCCGCGAAAATCCACCAGTAGGCAGGGCGGCCGCGCCTCCAGCGCTGCGGCGCCGGCAATCATCGAGCGCGGCACGCCGAAGGTGGTCTTGACGGTCCCGATCGACGTGAGCACTTTCCGGTTGAACTCGCCCAGCGGAGCGTACCTTAGCCCGGCCGAGGCCAGGGCGGTGACGAAAGACTCAAACGCCGAGCGGATCGAAGCGACTGCTAGCCGCGCCATAGGATGCTCCGCCTGCTCGCGCGCGAGCAGCGCGAGAGCCTCGTAAGGGGATCGCCACAGGCGGCGCTCGGCGACAGGGTACACGCCCAGCAGATCGAGCAGGCCGCTCGCAAAAAGCAGGCTTCCGCCGTTGCCGATCTGTACGCAGCGCAGACCCCGTTGCGCGGCGAAAAGCGCCGCCGCCATGCCCGCCATCCCGGCGCCGATTACGGCGACGTCGCAACTGATGCAGCTTGCATCCTTCATCGCTGCGCCCTGCCCGCCGCGACCTGGCCCGGCGCATCGGGCAGGCCATCGTCCTGCAACTCCTCCCCGAACAGACCGCAATGCAGGGCCTCCATCAATTCTGCCTGGGCCAGTTGCTCGCCCCACAGGACGGCGCGCTGGCCGCGCCAGCGCTCGCCGACGAAATCGAGAATTTCGGCGAGGCCGCGCGACCCCTGGAAGCCGCCGCCCTGGTACAGGTGGGCGGAGGTGCGCAGGGCGCAGAAAGCGCCCTGACAGGCGCCCTTGCCCACGCGGCTGCGCAAGCCGATGTCGGTCAATGTCGGCGTGTCGCCGGCCGCGCGCAGCGCCGCGTAGATGGCATCGACGGCGCTGCCCGACACCATCTCGCACTCGCACAGGAGCGGATCCTTCAGCCGCAGCGTACGCATCCACGCGCGCGGCGAGTGGCCCGGCTCCGTCCACGCGCATTCCGGGACTGCGGGCAGGGGCAGGGTCGCAGTGACGCAGGCTCGCGTCACGCCGAGTCGCCGGCAGACCAGGTCGGCCGCGCGCTCTGCCATCAAGCGACAGGTGGTGAGCTTGCCGCCGGTTATCGTTGCCAGGTTATCGAGACCCTGGTCCTCGTGATTGAACAAGGCGTAGCCGCGCGAGACCGCGCGAGCGTCCCTGCCGCCCGTTGCGCCCACCAGTGGACGCACGCCCGCATACGCGCGTACGTAGCGCATCGCCGCCAGCGCCGGCAGCATGCGCGAGGCTTCCGCGACGATCAAGTCGGCCTCCAGCGTCGTCGGGCGGATGTCGTCCAGGGCGTCAACCCGAGTCGACGTGGTGCCGACGATGGAGACGGTGCCGCCCGGCATCATAATGTCGGCGTTGCCTGGCAGCCGCAGGCGGTTCACCACGCGGCCGGCCAGACGGGTGTGCGTAACCAGCAGCGTACCCTTGGAATAGCTCATCTCGATCGGCGCTCCGGCGAGCAGCGCTACCTCCCGCGCCCAGGCTCCCGCAGCGTTGACGACCTGCGCCGCCTCGATGCGCTGCGCCTGTCCGCCGTTGCGGGACTGTAGCCGCACCGCACGGATCTGCCTGCCCTCGCGCTCGAAGCCGACGACGCGAGTGCGCCGCATCAGCCTCGCGCCCAGACTTTGCGCATGCGCCATGCTCTCCAGCGACAGACGGAACGGGTCGATCGAGGCGTCGGGCACCTCGAACACCGCGATGGTACGCGGCGAGAGCGCAGGTTCCAGCTCTCGTGCCAGGGCGACGTCCACGACCCGCGCGCTGATTCCCGACCGCGCGCAGCAAGACGGGAAGTCGGCGATGTAGCGTTCGTCGTCGCCTTGCACCGCGACGTAGTAGCCGCCGGTGTCCTGAATCGCCTGCTTGGCCATGCGCTTGAGGATGTCACCTTCGGAGCGGCAATCCACCGCTGCCTCGCGGTCGCCCGCGACGTAGCGTGCGCCGCTGTGGAGCAAGCCATGATTGCGCCCGGAGGCGCCGGCGTTGATGTCGTCCATCTCGACCAGGACGCAGTCTACGCCGCGCAGCGCGAGGTCACGGGCGAGCGCCGTGCCCGTTACGCCGCCTCCGATGATCAGGACCTGCGTCTGGACGGAAGACGCTGAGTTCAATTCTGCCTCTGCACGCACACCCGGCCAGCGGCAATGGCCCGGCGCCGGTCAGGAGGGAAAGACGCCGCAGGTCGCCGCGTTGGTCTGCCTTGCACCCATGTCGCCAAGCCCTGCGCGGCGCGCCGGACGCGCGCGTCGCATTGAACCAGCGCCACGATGCTGTGCATGGCTGCAGCTTATCCCCTCGCCCTGCCCATGGCTTGACGAAAGTCATATCTGCCGCACAACTGCAACGCTATGTGCACGACACCGATTTCGACTTCCGCGCCCTCCCGTTCCCATGCTAGGCTCGGCGCGCACCATTGATCGCGATCAACACTGGTTTCCTCGCTTGTTCTGCAATGCGCTAATAAGGTGGGCGGGATGGCCAGAAACTCGAATAAGGATCTGATACACCGTGACCAAGCAGCTATTCAGGATCGCCGTCCTGCCGGGTGACGGTATAGGTTCCGAGGTGATGGATGCCTGCCTCGGGGTGCTGGAACGCCTGCTGGCGGACCAGCCGCGCTTTGGCCTCAGCTACATACACGCGGCGGGTGGTGCGCAGCACTACGCCGATACCGGGGTCGCCATGCCGGAGAGCACGCTGCGCGCCTGCGAAGACGCGGATGCCATACTGTTTGGCGCCATGGGCCTGCCCCATATCCGTTACCCCGACGGCACGGAAATAAGTCCGCAACTGGATCTGCGCAAGGATCTGGACTTGTATGCCGGCGTGCGCCCCATCCGCGCCATCCCCGGCGTGCCTTCCGTATTGGCCGACCCGCGCGCCGCGCAGATAGATCTGGTCCTGGTTCGCGAGCAGTCCGAAGGTCTGTTCTATGGCCGCCTCTACCCCGAAAAGCAGCCGAAAGCGAACGACAGCGAAGCGTTCGATCTCGGACGCATATCGCGCAAGGCTTCCGAGCGCTTGTTCGATTTCGCCTTTCGTCTCGCACGCCGGCGCCGGGACGCCGACCCGGCGAAGGGGCAAGTCACCTGTGTAGACAAGGCCAACGTACTGAGCAGCATGGCGTTTTTCCATAAAGTCTATTGGGAGCGGGCCGAGCTCTACGCGGATATCCAGGCGAGCCACTGCTACGTCGATGCCATGGCCTTGAATCTGGTCAAGCGCCCCTGGGATTACGACGTGGTCCCGACCGAAAACCAGTTCGGTGACATCCTTTCAGACCTTGCCGCAGGATTGATAGGCGGCCTGGGTATGTCGCCCTCGGCAGATATCGGAGACGAGCACGGGCTGTTTCAGCCCAGCCATGGCACTGCGCCGGATATTGCCGGGATGGGCAAGGCCAACCCTACGGCCATGATCCTTTCAGCGGGATTGATGCTGGAGTGGCTGGGCGAAAAACACAGCCTGCCCGAGGCCTGTACCGAAGCGACCCGCCTCAGGCTAGCGGTGGACGCAGCCTTCGGCTCGGGCAATATTCGATCGGTAGAATCAGGCGGCCAGGACGGCACGCAGGCGATAACGGCGGTCGTAATCGCAGCGCTGGCCAGGAATTCGGCGGGAACAGGAAGCTGAACGGCAACAACCACTAATTCACTTTAATTTGTTTATGTATATAGTTGTTTATATGCATTATATAAACTTCTATTTGCCCTGCAGCTGCTCAGGTTTCCTCCCTTTGATGGTGTATCGAGTTGCCTTCCTCCCCAAGCAACAAGGCATTGTGCTCGCCCAGCAAGGGCGGCGGCCCGTATTCGCGTTGCGTGCCGGCGATCCTGATCGGATTGCCGACCGCGCGGATGGTGCCGGCCGCGCATTCGATCGCAGCGACCATTTCGCGCTCGCGCACCAGGTCCGAGGCCAGCGCCTGTTCCAGCGATTCGATCGGCGCAACCACCACGCCCAGCGGCGCGAGGCGCGCGCTCCACGATGCGGTGGTGTCGCTTTTCAGCACCGGCTCGAGCGCGGCCAGCACTGCGCCGCGATTGCGGCTGCGCGCGGCCATGGTGGCGAAGCGCTCGTCCGCGAGCCAGTCCGGCCTGCCCGCCTCGTTGCAGAAGCGCCGCCAGAATTCGTCGTGCGAAATGAACACCACCAGCCAGCCGTCGCTGGTCTCGAAAATCTGCGCCGGCACGATGTAGGGATGCGCCGAGCGCGGCATGCGTTCGGCGCGTTCGCCCGCGTTCAGCCAGGCGCCGGCAAGATAGTTCAGCTGCGAGAGCATCACGTCGTACATGGACAAGTCGATCTGGCCGCCCTTTCCATCGACGACTTTTGCCAGCAGGCCGAGCGCGCCCATCATTCCGGCTGAATTGTCCACCGCCGAATAGCCGGTCTTGGCCGGCGGGCCGCCGGGCTCGCCGGTAATGGCCATCACGCCCGTCAGCGCCTGTATCACGTAGTCGTAGGCGGGCCGATCCGCATAGCTGCCCTCCAGGCCGTAGCCGGTGAGCGCGACGCACACCAGCTTCGGGTTCACTTCCCGCAACGCTGCGTAGTTGAGGCCCAGCTTCATGATCGCCGCCGGGCGCAGGTTGACGATCAGCGCGTGCGCGCGCGCGGCCAGCCGGCGCAATTTGCCCTGCCCCGCGGCCGAGGCCAGGTCGAGCACCACGCTCTTCTTGCTGCGGTTGAGGCTGGCGAAATAGGCGTTGTGCGGCCCGATCGAATGCGGGCTGACGCGCCGCGCGATATCGCCCTCGGGCGGTTCGATCTTGATGACTTCGGCGCCGAGATCCGCGAGCAGCATGCCGCAGTACGGGCCCGCGAGCATGTGCCCGACTTCGAGGACGACGATGCCCGCGAGCGGCCCGTTCATGCGAGCGCGAGCGCCAGTTCGTCTATCATCTGGGCAAGCGGCATGTCGTTGGTGTACACGCCCCTGACCCCGGCCGCCAGAAGTCCCGCCGCATCCTCCGGCGGAATGGTACCGCCGACGAACACCGGAATATCGCCCGCGCCCGCGGCCGCAAGGCCCTCGAGTACCTCGCGCGCAAGTTCCTTGTGGCTGCCCGAAAGTATCGACAGGCCCACCGCCGAAACGTCCTCGTCCAGCGCCACGCGCACGATGAATTCCGGGGTCTTGCGCAGCCCGGTGTAGATCACCTCGGCTCCGGCGTCGCGCAGCGCCAGCGCGATCACCTTGGCGCCCGAATCGTGCCCGTCGAGCCCGGGCTTGGCGACGAGTATGCGCTTTCCCGCGAGCGGGCCTGCGCCGATGGCGGCGTTCACAGGCGCACCGGTTCCTGGAACTCGCCCCAGCAGCGCTTCAGGCGCTCCACCATTTCACCTACGGTCGCATACGCATGGCAGCATTCCACCAGCAGCGGCATCAGATTCTGCTCGTCGTTCGCGGCCGCGGTTTCGAGCGCGCCGAGCGCGCGCTCGACGCGCGCCGCGTCGCGGCTGCGCTTCAATTCGGCGTGCTTGGCGAGCACGCGCCCGGCAATCTGCGGATCGAGCCGGAACACTTCGCCGTAGCTGTCGGCCTGCGCCTCGCGGCGGAACTGGTTTTGCCCGACGACAACGCGCTCGCCCCGGTCGGTGGCGTCCTTCTTCTCGCGCGCGCGCTGGGCGATGCGCCGCTGCAGCCAGCCCTCCTCGATCGCTTTCACCACGCCGCCGTAGGCGTCGATCTCGCCCATCACCTCGCGCATCCCCTGCTCCATGCGCTCGGTGAGCCATTCGACGTAATAGCTGCCGCCCAGCGGATCGACCGTGGCCGCGATGCCGCTCTCGTGCTGCACGATCTGCTGCGTGCGCAGCGCGATCTCGGCCGAGAACTCGGTCGGAATCTGGAATGCCTCGTCGTAGGCGCAGGTGAATATCGACTGCGCCCCGCCGAGCACCGCCGCCAGATTCTCGATCGCCACGCGCACGATGTTGTTGTACGGTTGCGCCGCGACCAGCGAGGAGCCGCCGCACACCACGCCGAAGCGAAAATGCAGCGCCTTGTCGTCGGTGACCCCGTAGCGCTCGCGCAGCAGCCTCGCCCACAGCCGGCGGCCGGCGCGGAACTTCGCCGCCTCCTCGAACAGGTCCATGTGCGTGTAGAAGAAGAAGGACAGGCGACGCGCGAACCTGGTGAGGTCGCCGCCGCGGCGGATCAGCTCGTCTACGTAAGCAAGTCCGTTGGCCAGCGTATAGGCCATCTCCTCGATGGCGGTGCAGCCCGCGTCGCGCACGTGCGCGCCGGCGATCGAAATGGCGTTGAAGCGCGGCGACACCTCGTTCGAAAAGAGTACCGAGTCGGCGATCAGCCGCAGCGACGGGCGCACCGGAAAAATCCAGGTGCCGCGCGCGACGTATTCCTTGAGTATGTCGTTCTGGATGGTGCCGGTCAGTTTTTCGCGCGGCACGCCCTGCTTGTCGGCCGCGGCCAGGTACATGGCATAGATGATCGCCGCCGTGCCGTTGATGGTGAACGAAGTGGAAATCGCGCCCAGGTCTATGCCATCGAACAAGGTCTCCATCTCCGACAGGGAAAAGAGCGATACGCCCACCTTGCCGATTTCGGGACGCGCCATCGGGTCGTCCGGATCGTAGCCGCACTGGGTCGGCAGATCTAGCGCCACCGACAGCCCGGTCTGGCCCTGATCGAGAAGAAAGCGGTAGCGCTGGTTGGATTCCTCGGCCGAACCGAAGCCGGAATACTGGCGTATGGTCCAGGCGCGCCCGCGATAACCGTCGGCGAATATGCCGCGCGTGTACGGATACTGCGCCGGCAGCCCCGGATCCGATTCGGCCGCCATCTCGCGCGTCACCACCACCGGCACTTCGATCCCCGATGGCGTCACTGCACGCGTCTCGGGCCGCGGCGCGCCGGGCTTGGGTACTGCACTCATTTCTTCGTCTCCTTGCTCAGTATATCGGCCGCCGCCCGCCAGTGATCCGCGTGGCACCACGCCGCTGCAAACAGATCGCGATCGCGCGGGTCGGCGAGTTCGCGCGCCATGCCCAGTTTGCGCGCCGCTGCCTGCCACTTGAAGGCACGCATCACCTGCGGCCGCTGCTGCATCCAGGGACCGATGAACCGCTCGACGAAAGCGGCGAACGATACGCCCTCGGGCGCGACGGCCTCGACCAGCCCCGCGGCGAGCGCTTCGGACGCCGACAGCACGCGCGCGCTGCACAAAAGCTCCAGGCCGCGCGCCGGACCGAGTATCGCGGCAAGATCGCTGCCGCCGCCCCAGGCCGTGGGAATGTTGAGCGTGCCCTGCACGAAGCCGATGCGCGCGTGCGCCGCGGCGATGCGCAGATCGCAGGCCACCGCCAACTCCGCGCCGCCGCCCAGCGCGACCCCGTTCAGAGCCGCCACCACCGGAACGCCGAAGCTCCGGATGGCCTGAAACGCGCCGTTGCCCAGATCGAACAAGGCGCGCGCCTGCTCCACTGTGCGCACTTGCTCCAGGTCACGCAGATCCCCGCCGGCGGCGAAACTCCTGTCGCCCGCGCCGCAGATCAGCGCCAGCACGAGCGTGTCGTTGTCGCGCTGCTCTTCGAATACCTGCTGCAGCTGCGCGAGCACGGCGCGCGACAGTGGATTGCGCTTCTCCGGCCGGTTGATGGTGACCCGAAGCAGGCCGTCCTCGACCGAGGCAAGAAGGTCGGAACTCACCGCCTTGCCTCGATCGGCCTGCGCCGGCGCGTGCCTGCGGGCAGCCTCAAGCCTCGTACTTGAACGACAGCGATACGCGCGTGCGGAACGCGGTCACCTTGCCATTCTCGACCTTCATGTCGGTCTTGATCACTTCGGCCACGCGCAGGTCGCGCAGCGACTTGGAGGCGACCTCCACCGCCTTTCTGCCTGCGTCCTCCCATGAATCCTTGCTGATTCCGACCACCTCGACGATTTTGTAGACCCCGCTTTTTTCCTTAGCCATCTCGCCCTCCTTGGTTGGTGGCCCCGCCGCCCGCCCGGGTGCCGGGGAGATTTCATGATACACCTGCCTGCTGCGGGAACCGAATGCGCACCACCCGCATAGGCAGCGGCAGAACCCGACCCCTCGGCAGTCAGCTCGCGGGGCAGCGTCTCAGGTGTACAACCAGGGACGGGCATCGCGATCGCTGCGCTGGAATGCTGCGATTTCAGTCTCATGCCGCAGCGTGATACCGATCTCGTCCAGGCCCTCCTGCAGCATCGTGCGGCGCAGGGCTTCGACCTCGAAGGCGATTTCCTCGCCTTTGGCGGTGACGATCCGCTGGCGTTCGAGATCGACCGTCAGCAGCGCATCGCGCGCATCGGCTTCGGCGCCTGCCGCCAATCGCTCAACGGTGGCCGCCGCGAGGCGGATCGGGAGCATACCGTTCTGAAAACAGTTGCCGAAGAATATATCGCCGAAGGAAGGCGCGATGACGCACTTCAGTCCCCAGCCCATCAGCGCCCAAACTGCATTTTCACGCGAGGAGCCACAGCCGAAATTCTCCGCCGCGAGCAGGATCTTCGCACCACGGTAAGGCGGCTTGTTGAGGATGAATTCCGGCTTTTCGCTGCCGTCCGCGTTGAAGCGCATCGTCTCCAGCAGGTACTCGCCCTGGCGTTCGCGCGGGACGCCGGCGCAGCGCTCGATGCGTATGATCCGGTCGGTATCGATATTGGGCAGCATCAGCGGCGCCGCGATGCCTTGCAGCAGGGTGAACTTCTCCATCAATGATCTTCCCCTGGCGTACGCCGCACATCGGTAATCACGCCGGCGATCGCCGCAGCCGCCGCCATGGCCGGACTGGCAAGATGGGTGCGCGCCCCCGGACCCTGCCGGCCGACGAAATTGCGGTTCGAGGTGGACACGCAGCGCTCACCCGGCCCGACCAGTTCCCCATTCGCACCGACGCATAGCGAGCAACCCGGTTCGCGCCACTCGAAACCGGCGGCGCGGAAGATCCGGTCCAGTCCCTCGGCTTCGGCCGCGCGCTTCACCCCCTGCGACCCGGGCACGACCCAGGCGCGCACATGCGCCGCGACCTTGCGCCCGCGCACCACCTTCGCCGCGCTGCGCAAGTCGGAAATGCGGCTGTTGGTGCACGAACCGATGAATACCCAGTCCACTTTGGTGCCGGCGATCGGCCGGCCCGGAACCAGGCCCATGTATTCGAGCGCAGCGCGCATCGCCTGCCTGCGCTCGCCGTCGGCGGCGCTGGCGGGATCCGGTATCATGCCGTCGACCGCAATCACATCCTGCGGGCTGGTGCCCCAGGTGATCTGCGGGCGGATTTTATCCGCATCGATTTCGATTTCGCGCTCGAAAACCGCGTCCGCATCGGAGCTGAACGAGCGCCAATACCGTAGTGCGCGCTCCCAGTGTTCGGCCTTCGGCGCGTAGGACCTGCCCTGCAGGTAGGCGGCCGTCCTGTCGTCGGGCGCGATCATGCCGAATTTCGCGCCCAACTCGATCGACAGATTGCACAGGGTGAGCCGGCCTTCGACTTCCAGAGCGCGGATCGCGCTGCCGGCGTATTCAACCGCATAACCTGCACCGGCGGCGGTACCCAGCTTGCCGATTGCGTGCAGGATCAGGTCTTTCGCCTCGACGCCCGGACCGGGCCTGCCCTCGAAGCGTATGCGCATGCGCTGCGGCTTTCTCTGCACCACGGTCTGGGTGGCGAGCACGTGCACTCCTTCTGATGCACCGATGCCCCAGGCTAGCGCGCCGAGCGCGCCATGGGTGCTGGTATGGCTGTCGCCGACCAGCACCAGCATGCCCGGCTGGGTAATGCCCAGCTCCGGGCCGATCACATGCGCAATGCCCTGGCCCTCGTCGTTGACATCAAACAGTTTGATGCGATGGGTCTTGCTGCCGGCGCGAAGTTCGGCGAGCAGCGACGCGCTCCAGCTCGCGTGGCCGCCGCTGCGTCCGGGCTCGGTCGACACGACGTGATCGGCGACGCAGAAAGTCATTTCCGGATTGCGCACCGGCAGCCCGCGCGCGGCGAGCAGACCGAACTCGGGGCTGTGCATGTCAGTGAAAAAATGACGGTCGACGTGCAGCAGCGCTACCCCCGGGGCGAGCTCGGCCACGACATGCCGGTCCCAGAGTTTGTCGAACAGCGTTCTGGCAGCCATCTTGTCCTTGGAGTTCATAGAAAAATGCGGCGATGCATCCCCTCAGCAGCGGCCCCCATGGAAGGCGGGTTCGGAATTCTAGCCCGAATGCCAGCGCGTAGTACCCGTTCCGCGCTGCTGCGGGTCATCGGCTGCCGCGAAAAAAGCGGTTCCGCAAGCCTGCCAAATCAGTACACTTATGCCTAGCGCGGAGAGCGCTTAGGCTGCTGCCCGTGCCGACACCCGCACGGGCCGGATATGGCGACCAGGCGCCCGGCCTGGCCTACCCGGAAGCCTTTCTAAGGAGCGAGCATGATTGCAAGTGAGCGCGTAAAGGTGTATTGGCAGCCCGGATGCACGAGCTGCCTCAGAACCAAGGAATTCCTCACCCGCCAGGGTGTGGACTACGAGTCGATCAATGTACAGGGCAACAGCGCCGGCATGGACGAACTGCGCAGCCTGGGCGCGCGCAGCGTGCCGGTCGTGTCGCGCGGCGAGCGCTACGTCTACGCCCAGACGCTCACCGACGTCGTCAGGTTTCTCGAGCTGCAGATCAAGCTGCACGAGCCCCTGAGTCCCGCCGAACTGGTGCGCAAACTCGATCTGGTGCTCACCGCGGCGGCGCGCTACCTCAGGCAGATTCCGGATGATCGCCTCGCGCTGCCGTTTCGCAACCGCAACCGGCCGATCCGCTCGCTGGGCTGCCACGTTTTTCGCATCCTCGAAGCCTTCCTCGAAGTCGCTCCCGCCGGGCCGCTCTCTTACGAGCGCATCATGGCCGAGCCCGCTGCGCAGCCAGGCACAGGCGAAGACATTGCGCGCTATGGCGAAGGTGTGCTCGCGCGCTTCAAACAATGGTGGGCGGGGTATGCGGACCAGAGTTGCACCACCGAAATGGATACCTACTTCGGCCGGCACACCCTGCATGCAGTCCTGGAGCGCAGCGTCTGGCATCCCGCGCAGCATACGCGCCAGCTGATGCTGATCCTCGACGATCTGGGGATCGAGCCGGACCGCAGGTTAACCGCGGACGATCTGGCCGGGCTGCCGCTGCCGGAGCAGGCCTGGGACGCCGAATAGGCGCAGCCGGCGAACCTTGCGGTGAGCTAGACATTCGAACTGGCGGTTCTCGCGCGCCTCGTCAGCCAACCGGGAGAATACGAAATGCAAAAAACCATCTGGATCCTGAACGGACCGAACCTCAACCTCCTGGGCGAGCGCGAGCCGCAGATCTATGGTTCGACGACGCTGGCCGCCGTCGAGGCGAGTTGCCGCGCCTATGCCGAACTGCTCGCGATCACCGCCGAGTTCCGCCAGACCAATCATGAGGGCGAAATGGTCGATTGGATCCAGGCCGCGCGCAAAAGTGCCGATGCCATCGTCATCAACCCGGCCGGACTCTCGTTCCATTCGATCCCGGTGCTCGACGCGCTCAAGATGTTTGCGGGGCCGATAGTCGAGATCCATATTTCCAACATACACGCCCGCGACGCACTGCACCGGCATTCAATAATGTCCACCGTAACGACAGGCGTAGTCTGCGGCCTGGGCACATACGGTTACATCGTCGCCATGCAGGCCGCCGCGCGCATGCTCGGCGTGCTCCCGGACGGCTTGCCGGAACCGATCCGGGTCGGCCCAGTCTGAGCACCGTGCGCGATGGCAGTGCAAGCGCTTGTTTCATTTGCAGCGGGCGCTGGTCTTTAGTTCGCCGGGCACCGGGGCGTCGACGCGACGCGCCGGCCGCCGCCTTGCGCGCAGTCGGGCACAATGATGGTCCATGCGGAGCGGATAAATGCTAGATCTGGAATGGAAAGACGAGTATCTGCTTGGAATAGTTGCGGTAGATTTCCAGCACAGACAAATCTTTGACTGCATCAAGAACATATTGTCCGGGCCGGCCGAAGACGATCGATTGCGCGCCGAAGCTGAAGTCATCAAGCTGCTGACGCTGCTGCAAGCGCATTTTGCTCTGGAGGAAAGCATGATGCGGAACCTCGGCTATCCTGAACTGGAAGGGCACATCGAAGAACACAGACAGTTCAATGCTGCCGTGCACGATTTGGCGCAACGCTCACTTAGGCGAAAGGGAGGCGTGTCGCACGACGCCATCAGCGTATTTCACAATTGGTTGACTGAACACATCATGGGGAGCGACAGGGATTACGCGCTGTTCTTTGCGAATCCGGCTCACCTGAGCGCAAATGCAAAACGGAGCGCGAAGTAGTGCATGGCCCGGGGCCTGGATCGTGGCGCATGACGCATGCGCCAGCGGCGGTCTCAAGCGCTTGAAACACCTTGCAACCGGCGGCGTTGAAGTTTGCCTGCTCCTGCCCCATAATCGCCTCACAATCGTGTAACCGGGGTGACCCCATGCCCGCCGCCCGTCGTTTCATCGAGGCTCGCGACTTCCTGCTCAGACACCGAAGCGACTATGCGGCCGCCGCGCGGGATTTTCACTGGCCGGTGTTGGCCGAGTTCAATTGGGCGCTAGATTACTTCGACGCCATGGCCGCGGGCAACGACCAGCCGGCGCTGTGGCTGGTGGGCGAGGACGGCAGCGAGCACAAGTACAGCTACGCCCGGATGTCGGCGCGCTCCAATCAGGTAGCAAACTGGCTGCGTAGCCTGGGCGTAGTGCGTGGCGATCGCATCCTCGTCATGCTCGGCAATGAGACGCCGCTCTGGGAGACCATGCTGGCGGCGTTCAAGCTCGGCGCCGTGGTGATTCCGGCGAGCACCATGCTCGCGGCGGACGACCTGTCCGATCGCTTCGAGCGCGGCGACGTGCGCCACGTCGTCATCGGCAGTGCCAACGCGGACAAATTCGCCTCACTGCGCGGCAGCTACACGCGCATTGCCGTCGGCACGCCCGTGCCGGGCTGGCACGGGTATTCCGAAGCCGACACCTGCCCCGCGACGTTCGCGCCCGACGGACCGACCCAGGCCAGCGACCCATTGCTGCTGTATTTCACCTCCGGCACGACTTCCAAACCCAAGCTGGTGCTGCATACACACCAGAGCTACCCCGTCGGCCACTTGTCGACCATGTTCTGGATCGGTCTGCAGCAGGGCGACGTGCATCTCAACATTTCCTCGCCGGGCTGGGCCAAGCACGCGTGGAGCTGCTTTTTCGCGCCCTGGAACGCGGGCGCATGCGTCTTCATTTTCAACTATAGCCGCTTTGATTCCAAAGCCCTGCTGGCGGTGCTCGAGCGTTGCGGCGTCACCACCTTGTGCGCGCCTCCGACGGTTTGGCGCATGCTGATCCAGGAAGACCTGGGCGCCTATCGCGGCCGCCTGAAGCTGCGGGAACTGCTAGGCGCCGGCGAACCCCTCAATCCGGAGATCATCGAGCAGCTCAGACGCAGCTGGGGTATCACACTGCGCGACGGTTTCGGCCAGACCGAGACGACTGCGCTGATAGGCAACTCGCCGAACCAGGTATTGAAGCCTGGTTCGATGGGCCGGCCGCTGCCCGGCTACCGCGTAGCGCTGCTCGACCCCGAGGGCAGCGAGGCGGACGAGGGCGAAGTGTGCCTGGCGCTAGCGCCGCGCCCGCTCGGGCTCATGGTCGGATATGTGGACAGCGCCGAGAAGACCGCCGAAGTCACGCGCGACGGCTACTACCGCACCGGCGACGTGGCCAAGCGGGACGCTGACGGATATATCACCTATGTCGGCCGCGCCGACGACGTGTTCAAGGCATCGGACTACCGCATCAGTCCGTTCGAATTGGAAAGCGCACTGCTCGAACATCCGGCCATAGCCGAGGCAGCCGTGGTGCCCAGCCCGGATCCTGTGCGCCTCGCGGTGCCTAAGGCTTTCCTGATCCTGACCCAGGGTACGCAGCCCAGCCGCGAATTGGCCAAGGACATCTTCGCCTTCGTGCGCGGCAATCTCGCACCCTACAAGCGCATACGCCGGCTGGAGTTCTCGGATCTGCCCAAGACGATCTCCGGCAAGATACGCCGCGTGCAGCTGCGCGCAATGGAAGCCGAGCGCCGCAGCAAGGGCGAACGCACGCAGTGGGAGTTTTTCGAGGAAGACTTTCCCGAACTCAGGCAGTAAGCGGCCGTGATCAGGCATGGCACACAGCCCGTTCCGGGTGCAGGCCCCGATTTGTCCGTCGCGATGAAGGAAGGCCATGCCGATGCTGCGACTTAAGCCCGATCCGCTCCCCTGCATTCATGCGGTGCCGGAACTTCTCGCCGACGCGCGGCTCAAGGCGGTCTACGCGAGGACAAAGTCGACGCTACAGGTTCCCTGGATGGGCGTGGTGACTATGGCCTTCGCTCATTACCCGACGTTCTACGGCGCGCTCTGGGATGGATTGAGCGCCGTCTGCGAAAGCGTCCAGTTCCGGATCGCCTGCCGCGAACTGCGTGCCCATGCCGAGGAGGCCGCGATTGCACTCAAGCCTTCGCGTCTTCAAGGCGAGCTCAAAGCACTGGGCTATGCGCAAAGGGAGATAGACGGCATCCGTGACCTGGTCGAAGTGTTTTCGCACGGGAACATGCTGTATCTCATGATCGCGACGGCTGCGCGTCTGTTGCTGGAAGGACAGGAAGTGGGGCGCGATGGGCGCATCGAGCCCGTAGCCCGGCAGCCTGCAGCCTCAGCAGCGATGCGGCTGACCTTGATAGAAGAGCACCATGCCGACGCGCCGACGGCGGCTGTATACAGGGACATAAAGGACACGCTCGGACTGCCGTTCGTCAATACCGACTACAGGGCGCTCGCGCGCTGGCCGAGCTATTTCGCCCGCGCCTGGGCCGGCATCCGCGGCACGATCGGCAGCCAGGACTACGAACGCGCAGTACGCTCGGTGCACCAATTCGCGGTTGACGGCTGGAGCAAGCTTCCCGTGCCGGCTAGCCTCACAACAGAAAGCCTGCTCGCCGCGGCGGCGCGCGACGCCTCGCCCGAAGAAATCACCGCGGTCGTCCGGCTTTTCCAGTGGCTGCTGCCCGGACTGGTGGTGAACGTGGCTTGCTTCAGCGCGCAGCTTGAGCCGCACTGAGCGCATCGGCGTGGGCGTGACTACACCGTGACGCGCTCCGCGAACTTTCCGGGGCTGTTCCGGGTGGCGCTGGTGCACTACGCCAGTTCGCCTTCGATCGTCTCGAGCAGCGAGTTGTAATGGGGCGACCAGGCAAGTTCGCGCCGCGCGCGCGTGGCGCGCACCCGGCTGTTGGAACCGTAGGTGTAACTCGCTGCGCCCTCGCCGAATTCCGCGATCGCTTCGTCCATCGACATCGCCTGCGTGCTCCCGTCATAGCCCAGCGCGCGGCTGATCGCCGCGCACACCTGGCGCATCGAATGTTCGCCGTTCTCCGCGAAATACGCGGCGCCGGCGGGCGCATGCGCGAGTATCCGCTGGTACAGATCCGCCAGATCGTCGATATGCACGTTGGACCAGATGTTCTCGCCGCGCCCTACATGGCGCGCTACGCCGAATTTCTTCGCCAGCGCGACCAGCCGCGGAATCTGGATGCTTTCGCGGTGTGCGCCGCGCCCGTCGCCGTAGATCAGGCTGGGGGAAACCACCACTGCGCGCACGCCCTCTGCCGCCGCGGCAAGGACGCGCTGATTGACGGCGACGCGCGCTGCGCGCCCCGGGCCCGGCCGGAACGGCGTCCCGTCGTCGTACACCTTGTCGCCCGGCTCGCCCCAGGCCCGGTCACCGACGATGCTCGATCCGCTCGTCTGGATGTATGCCTTGCCGCTGCCCGCGAGCGCCGGCAGGATAGACTCGATTGCCGCCATGTGGTCCGCATCCGCCGCGTTGATGACGGCATCGGCGTCGCGTGCCGCGCGCACGAGTACGCCTGCGTCCTCCAGGCTGCCCAGCACCGGCTCGATGCCGCGCGCCTGCACCTGCTCGGCTTTTTGCGCGGACCGAACCAGTCCGAGGATGTGGTGCCCGGCAGACAGCAAACCCGCGGCCACGGATCCACCGATGTATCCCGAGGCGCCGATGATGAATACCTTCATCCCGCTCCCCTGTCCTGGTTCAGGCGGCGCGCTTGCGCACTCAACCGATGTGCTCGCGGAAGAACGCCAGCGTGCGCTCGCGCGCGAGTTTTGCGCTCGCCGCGTCATAGGAGCCGCGCTGATCGCAATTGAAGCCGTGCGGGGCCGGGTACAGATGCACGGTCTGCGCCGGATGGACTGCGGCGAGCTTTTTCACGCTCTCGACCGAAATGTGCTCATCCTTCTCCCCGTAGTGTGCCATCACCGGGCACTTCGGCTGCTCGGCAATGGCCTCGTCGGTCGTGCTGCCGCCGCCATAGTAGGGCGCCGCGCAGGCGAGGCCCGGCACGCGCGCTGCCGCCATCCACGCGATGTATCCGCCCCAGCAGTAGCCGACTATGCCGACCTTGCCGGCTTGCGCAGCCGCCTTCACCGCCGCTTCGACATCGAGCAAGGCCGCCGCCATGCCCGCCTTTTCCTTGAGTGCGCGCCCCTTCGCGATGTCCTCCGGGGTGTAGCCGACTTCGAAGTTGCGTTCGAGCCGGTCGTACATCGCCGGCGCGATCGCGAGATAACCGTCGGCCGCGTAGCCCGCGGCAACCGAACGGATGTGGCTGTTGACGCCGAAGATCTCCTGGATCACGACGATGCCGCCGCGCGGTTTGCCGCCGGGGTCGGCGCGGTATGCCGATAGCTGGTGCCCGTCGCCTGCGACAAGTTCGATGAACTTACCCATGGTTGCCGCCTCCTTTCCGAACGATTTGAGATTCGATCCCGCGCATTCTCTTGTGCGCCGGCGCCATCGCAGCAGTGTGCCGCCCGTCCGGCGCCGTGCTGCGTCCTTGCCTGGAAATATTGCGCCCCGTGCCCGGCCGATTGCACGGACACCAATTGCCAGCGCTCAGGACGGATCCAGCCGGCGCAGCACGTGCCGGCGGTTGCGCGTATAGGGCCGCACCTCGGCCGGCCAGCGGCCGGCATCGACTGCCCTCGCCCACGCCTCGCTGGTGAGTACTTCAGCGCTTTCGAGTTCGTAGATCGCGCTGTATTTCGGCTCGCCTTCGGCGACCAGCGTCTTGAGTTCGCCGCCGATGAACATCTTGAGCGGCACCAGTGTCGTGCGCCGCGCCGAAACCACGCCCGGCACCTTGCGTATCAGCGGGATATGCTCGGTGTCGTAGACCTCGTTGAACACCGCCTCCTTGTCCGGATCGACGTCCATGCTGGCGGTAAACACGAACTTCGCCTGAGTGGCCATAGGAATGCTCCTTGATTAGTGGCTCGATGGGATGAAAGTCAGCTTACCGGCATTGGCGCAGTGCGCTCAATCAATTCTCGTCCCGCCCGATCGACGGGGCGGGATTGTCGCGAATCACGTCCATGTGGCCCAGGTCGTAGCTCTTCCCGCGCAGGTCCTGGACGCGCTCGTCGACCCAGCTATCGTCGACCGTGGCAGCACGAAAGACGAGGAAATGGATCATCAACACCAGGCCCCAGGCGATCAGCGGCCAGAAGGCCCACCACGGTGATCCGGTGTAGACATTGACCGCGCTCAGCGCGCAGTTGCCCAGGACGTAGGCGTACAAGTGCCGCCGGTATGCGCGCCCGGCGGCGGCGCGCGCGGCAGCCCCCGCCGCCTTCGCGGCTGCGGGCGCGTTCACTTCGCCGCACTCAGCGCGGTCCATGACCATGCGCGAGCGCCGCATGGGCGCGCGCGACCGCCTGCAGCCGCCAGCAATATCCGGCCCAGAGCACCATGGCCGCCAGGAGCAGCGTCTTGTCGCCGGCGCCGAGATTGGGGTGGAAACCGAACAGCGCGAAATACAGCAGCGCAGCCAGCGGCGCGCTGGCACAGTACAGGGCCGCGCCTGCGCTGCAGCTCGCGCCCAACAGCACCGCCGCGCAGACCTGGGTGAAAGCAAACAGCGAGACGATGCGGGTGTCCCCGTGCGGCAGGTCGGGCAACAGCGACAGGAGTGCAATCAGGGCGAACAGCACGCCGGTGATTACCGCGTAGAACAGCATTTCGTACTCCGCCTGCCGGCGCGTCATGCGCGCGACCGGGACCAGATAGGGCGTGCGCCCCTCGTCCCAGACGTACTTGCGGTAGAACTTGTCCATGTCCATGGCGCGGTTCGCGGCAGCCGGTCCTAGTGCGATGACACGCCAATTTCGAAGCGTGTCTGCCTTATAGGTGTGGGAGCGAGCTTGTGCCCCGAAGGAAATCCCCTTGGGGGACTCGCGAATATCAGGCTTCGCGAGCAAGCTCGCTCCCACGCCATGTGCTTGCGCGCCACATTGTTTCGCAATTTAGGTGTCATCGTACTAGTCCCCGGTCAGGATTTTCGAAGTGCGCGCCCGCAGCAGGTCGTCGGGCGCGGCAAGCGTATCAATACTGTCCTCGAGTTTGACCCGCTCCTTGCCTTCGATCTTCATGCCCGCTTCCTCCGGCCATTCCAGCGTCATCAGCGGAAAACGCCGCGCGCCGTCGCCGAACAGCACCAGCACCACCTGCAGCCAGACCGCGATGCCGGCCAGCGCCGCAAGCACGAGGCCGAATACGAGCACGCTCTTGATGATCCAGCGGTTGGTCAGGCCCACCGTCGATGCCGAGATTTCGCCCATGGTGTACGAATTGTACGCATAGCCGTAGGCGAACCAGATGATGGTGAGGCAGAAAGGCAGAAGAAAGAAAGTAATCCCGATCAACTCCAGCCAGGCTTTTTTGCGCAAGGTCAGTGACTCGCGGATCAGATCCACCCGAACGTGCGTATTGTGGATGTAGCCGTAGCCTAGAACCAGCGCGAACAGCGCGGCGTGGAAATGCCATTCCAGTTCCTGCAGCATGGTCGATTCGAAAATGCGGCCGAACACCGACACCAGGAATACCTGGGCGCCATGCAGATTGCCCTCGGCGTCCAGCCAATGAATCTTGCGCGCGAAAACATCGATGACCGTAAACGCCACCACCGGCAGGATCAGCCAGGATCCGGCGCGCCCCACCCTGTCGACGAGGATGCGCAAGCGCTCGCTCAGGCGCAATGCCCAGGGCGTCGCCGACTGCGGCGCCTCGCCCGGGTTCGTTTCCCTGCGCGCGCCCTCTGCCGTGTTTTCTGCATTCGCCATGTATCGAGTCCTCAGCCATTGCCCCTGATGATCCACAGCGCCACGTCCGGAAAGGCCATCACCACGATCAGCGCGGTGAGTTGCAGCAGCACGAATGGAATAATGCCCCTGTAGATGCTCTGGATCTTCACTTCCTTCGGCGCGATTCCCTTCAGGTAGAAAAGCGCGAAACCGAAGGGCGGCGTCAGGAACGAGGTCTGCAGGTTGATCGCCATCAGGATGATGAACCAGTAGGTGATCTCCGCTTTCGGCACGTGGTCGCCGAAGTCCAGCCCGGCAACCAGCGGCGCGAATACCGGCAGCACGATCAGGGTGATCTCGATCCAGTCGAGGAAGAAGCCGAGCACGAAGGTGATCGCCATGATCAGTATCAGGAATCCCCAGTCCGACAGGGCCGCACTCTTGATCAGTTCCTCCACCAGGTCGTCGCCGCCGAGCGAGCGATAGACATAGGCAAAGCAGGTCGCGCTGATGATGATGAAGAATATCATCGCGACGGTGCGCGCTGCGGTGTGGCAGACGCCCTGCAACACCGTGAATTTGAGCCGCCCGTTGAACAGCGCGAGCAGCATGGCGCCGAAAGCGCCGACCGCACCGGCCTCGCTCGGCGTCGCCCAGCCAAACAGGATGGAGCCCTTGATCATGCCGATCAGGAACACCGGGGGAAAGAACGCACGGCCGAGCAGGCCCGCCATCTTGCCCTTGGGCACTGTCAGCATCTCGGCCGACAGCGGGGGCGCCATTTCGGGCTTGAACCACGCGATGCCGGTTACGAACAGTATGTAGAAGAATGCCAGCGTCAGCCCGGGGACGATCGCTGCAGAGAACACGTCGCCCGCGGAGACCGACAGCAGGTCGGCCATGATGATCAGCATGATGCTGGGCGGTATCAGGATGCCGAGCGTGCCCGAGGCGGCGATCGTGCCGCAGGCGAGACCGTGGTTGTATCCCTGGCGCAGCATGGTCGGCAGCGCGAGTGCGGTCATCATCGTCACCGAAGCGCCGATGATGCCGGTCATGGCGGCCAGGATGGTGCCCATGATGGTGACCGCGAGCGCCAGCGCGCCGGGCACGCGCTTGAGCAGCACCTGCACGCAGTACAGCAGGTCGTTCGCGATTCCGCTGCGTTCCATCATCACACCCATGAAGACGAAAGCCGGAATCGCGACCAGCACCAGATTCTCCGCCGCCTGACCCCAGATGCGCGGCATGAAATTGAAGAATTCGACGATCTTGAACACGCCGAGGAAATAGCCGATCAGGCCGAACAGCATGGCCAGGCCGCCCAGGATGAAGGCGACCGGAAATCCGGTGAACAGCAGGAACGCGAGCGTGAGGAACATGACGATAGGCAGGAACTCCCTGACGTAATCCAGCAGTTCCACGCGGGCGTCGGCGCTCAGGCCCGAGACGTAGGCGTAGCCAGCGCCCAGCACCAGCAGCAGGCCGATGATGAGGACGTAGCGATTGAGAAAGCGGCCGCCGATTCTCAGCAACAACTCCATCTCAGCACCTTTAGGGTAAGTTCACCGACAAAGGAGGAAGGGACAGTGGGGCGCCTCCCTGCGCCCCGGCTGTCCTGGCCGATGCGGCGGCGTGCGCGATGCACGCCGGCCCGTGATCTAAGGCAAATAGGTAGGCTTGAGTGCCTGCGCCTCGCCCCAGACCTTGTATTGCTTGCGGAACGCTGTATAACTTTCGGCAACCTGCTTGAAGGTTGCGTCCTTGGCCGATAGTTCGGCCAGGACCTCGTCCCAGGCCTTCTCGAAGGCAGCGAGCTGCTCGTCGGTCCAGCGCACGTTCTTGACACCGTGCTTGTTGACGTTTTCGTTCATCGCCGTCGGGTTGCGCCACTCGGTCTCGGCATAACCCCACGAGATGGTTTCGCCCAGGGCCAGCTGCAGGATCATCTTGTTGGACTTCGACAACGCATCGTAGGCCTTCTTGTTGACCAGGAATTCGTTGACCGAAACGTACTGGTGCCAGCCCGGAAAGTAGTTGTTTTTCGCGATCTGGTAGAAGCCCAGCTTCTGGTCTATCGAGGGCATGGAGAATTCGGTGGCGTCGATCACGCCGCGCTCGAGCGCGGGATAGATATCCGCCGCCGCGAGCAGCTGCGTCGACACGCCCAGCTTCTGCATGACCTGCGCGCCCAGGCCGAAGAAGCGCATTTTCATGCCCTTCAGCGAGTCCAGCGACTTGACCGGTTCCTTGAACCAGCCTGAGGTCTCAGGGCCGATCACCAGGGCGTTGAATCCGAGCACGCCGTGCTTGGCGTAGATTTCGTTGCGGATCTGGTCGCCGCCGCCGAAAATTTTCCATGCCAGGAATTCGCCCATGCTCGGACCGAAAGGCACCGCGGTGAAGAAAGACACTGCGGGTCCGATCTTGCCGGTGTGATAACCCGGAGTGGTCCAGCAGGCATCGACCGAGCCTTTGGAGACGGCATCGAAACACTCGAGCGCCGGAACCAGCGCGCCCGGTTCGTAGAATTTGATTTCGAATTTGCCGCCGCTCGCTTCCGAAACGTTATTCGCGAAACGCACGCCCGAGGTTCCAAGGTGGGGCAGCGTGCCACCGAAGGCGCTCTGCATTTTCCATTTGACCTTCTTCTGCGCGAACGCGCTGCCCGCACTGACAGCCATAGCGATCGCAATTCCCGCTGCCAACAGTACCTTGAGTGATGTCCTGCTCATGTCTTCCTCCTTCTTGGTCTCGTTTTGATATTGTCGTATTGGACCCGGCCAGCACTCTCCCCCTGCCGGGTTCGACTGGACTACGACAGTTATTGTCCGCGCCTCCGTTGCGAACTGGACTCATAATAAATCAGCCGCTGGCGGATTCCAACCGGAAATTGGCCGGGACTCGTGCGCTGCACTATCCGCTGGCCGCGGCAAGGACATTGCAGCGCGGAATTGTTGCGCCGCAACCACGATTGCGGAACCCGTTTGCTCAGCGCAGTCCAGACAGGTGCGCGATCAGAATCATGGACACCCGGACGCCGCCGCGTATATATTGTCCGGGCCGGCCCCGCAGCCACGATGAATCACTTGAGTGCCTTATGAACCTTCCCGACTGGCAATCCAGCCCGCGCTATCCGGATCCGGCGGTGGTCGCGCTGGACGAATCGTTCAACCGTTACCGGCTACCGCTCGCCAAGCTGGAGCGCCTCGCCAGCGGCTGCCGTTGGGCGGAAGGTCCGCTGTGGCTGGGTGATATGCGTTGCCTGATCTGGAGCGACGTTCCGAACAACCGCATGCTGCGCTGGGACGAGGCGAGCGGCAACGTGAGCGAATTCCGCAATCCCTCGGGCAATGCCAATGGCAACACGCGCGACCTGCAAGGCCGGCTGCTGACCTGCGAGCACGGCGGCCGGCGCATCTCGCGCACCGAGCACGACGGCCGCGTCGTGACACTGGTGGATTCCTTCGGGGGCAAGCGCCTCAATTCGCCCAACGACCTGGTCTGCAGGTCCGACGGCTCGGTCTGGTTCACCGATCCGAGCTTCGGCATACTCGGCTGGTACGAAGGCAATAAGGCGGAGCCGGAGTTGCCGCTGAATGTCTATCGCCTGGATCCGGCCGGCCAGCTGACCGTGGTAGCCGAGGGCATCAACCAACCCAACGGCCTCGCCTTCTCGCCGGACGAATCCGTACTCTATATCGTCGAATCGCGCTCCGTGCCGCGCAGAATACTCGCCTGCAATGTAGTCGGGGGCACGCAGCTTGCCAATCGGCGCGTACTGATCGATGCCGGACCGAAAGGTACGCCGGACGGCCTGCGCGTCGACCTCGACGGCAATCTGTGGTGCGGCTGGGGCATGGGCGAAACGGGCCTGGACGGCGTTCACGTTTTTAATCCGGCTGGAAAGCTGATCGGGCGCATTGACCTGCCCGAGCGCTGTGCCAACCTGTGTTTCGGCGGCCTGCACCGCAATCGCCTGTTCATGGCGGCGAGCACCTCGATCTACGCCCTCTACGTCAACACCCAGGGCCTGCCCTAGCGCCAGCCGCAGGCTTTCAGTAGCCCAGGATGCCGGCGCCGCGCGGGAGCGCGCGCTCTAGGGCATGGGTTCGATGCTCGGGCGCATCGCCTGGCAGGAATCAGCCCGGCAGCACCCGCCCCAGGTGCGTCTGTACCTCTTTCACCCCCGGCACGCCGCGCACCGCGACGATCAGCGCCTCGCGCTGGGGGGCGGATTCCACCGTTCCCCACAGCTGCACGTGGCCATTGTCGACCTGGACGTTGACCACGGCGCCCGCCGCCCAGTCCTCGTCGAGCAGCATCGAATCGATACGCTTACGCAGATCGTCGTCGCTGGATGCCGCTGGCGCAACACTCCGGCTCGCCAGCAGGGCCCGCAGCAGATCGCGGCGGGTCAGGATGCCGGCGAGTTTGCCGCCCTCGACGACCACCAGGCGCTTCACGCGTTTGCTCTCCATGAGCCGCACGACCTCGGCTAGCGCCGTGGCCGGCGCCACGCAGATCGCCGGCTGCGACATGACCTCGCGCGCGGTCAAGCCGTGCGTCTTTATAAAATCGCGCGCGCTCTCGTCCTCGGACAGGAATAAGCTCAGCCAGCCGCTCGGGTGCTTGTAAGTCCCCATTTCGGGCCGGCGTATGAGATCGCCCTCGCTCACGACGCCGAGAACGCGGCGCTCGGCGTCGATCACCGGCACTCCGCTGACGCTGCGCTCCAGCATCAGCGACGCGACCTCGCGCACCGAGGTATCCTGCCCTACACTAGCCACGTCCCGCACCATGATGTCGACTACGTTCATCGCTGCCCGCCCGGAAAAACGATAGGAATTTCAATCCTACCGCATTTCGCCTTGCCGGCCACTGGCAGTGATTTGCAGTCCGTTTCCTCAGCGCAGGGCTTTACCGGAGTCGCGACAACAAGACCGGTAGCCGACTCAATACTTGAAGCCGAAAGTCAATATGGATGCATAGAAGGAATGCCATCGTCCGCATGCACATGTCGATGGTCCGTCGTAACAGCTGGCCTTAGGGACGGAATTTTGGGTCGGGATTCTGCGCCCAGACATCAATATCCGATTGCCGAATAGCTTCGTCGGGTGTCAGCTCTGACGTTCTGGTCAAGTTGATGGAGGAGGTCCCAGGGCGACGATCCAGCGCAATCAGGGCTTCAAGATCGTCACCCCAGCACGTTGTTCGCGGAGAATGAAAAAGGGAACACGTCGGAGCGTCGCAATGAAAGGGAATGGTCGCTGATGGATTCAGTGCAATCAAAACGGTCCGTAGATCGCGGCAGTTGGCGCGCGCGGTTTCTACGTTGTCTGCGCAATCCAATTTGTCCAGTTCGCCAAGAGACGCACGCAGCTCGCGGCAGTAGGGGCGTACTCTATCGAGATTGGGCGTGGTCGCGTCGCAGCCAGCGTTGACATCGATTGAGCTAATTGCCGAACTGCTTAGATCAACTTCCGCCGTGTCGAGTATGGCGTCAAGTGCTCCGGTCTTGGTCACGGTCATTCATCCTTCGATCAAGGGTACCCGCATGGTAGCACAGGAGTTGTGTACTGAATTTGGATCAATTCGGAAATGACGCTGCCGTAGCGCAGGACTCTGAGGTTCTTGATGTTGTTCGATTCGCGCACCTGGTCGAGGAACACCGCGCGCTCCTTCGACACGCCGGTGATCATCATACCGGTGAGGGTCGCGTTGATCATCTGGTTGGTGCTTTCGGCGAAAACCTGCGCGTCGGCTATGGCGGCGTCGCGCCGTTCCACATAGGTCAGCACCACCGTGATCGTCCAGGTGAGCGCGAGCATCGCCCCTATGGCCGACACCAGCCTCGCCCACAGGGGCATGCCCGCGAACCATCCCGAATCCGGGGATGCGACCTTCCCCGCCAGCTCACCAACCCCCGGAGTGATTATTCTTGCTTGTTGCACTTGCTGCGCTCCTGACTGGTTGCAATATGCTGTTCACCGTTCTCGGCAAGCACAGCGCCTAACACCGCGCCTCACGGCGTCCGGATCAGAACTCGTCCCATTGTTCATCTGCAGCGCCGCCCGCCGCCGCACTGGCACGCCCTTTCGCAGCCGCGGGCTTCGCCGCCTTGCCCGGCAGGCGCGCCACGTTCGGCGCGCGGTTCGGACCGCGGCGCTCATTGGGGCGCTCCTTGGGGTTCTCGTCCTTGTGGGCAGGCTCGGTACTGCGCGCCGCCTGGGCAGGCCCGCCCGCGCTCGCAAGCTTGAATACCGACACTGCGCTATCCAGGTTCTGCGCCTGCTCTTCCAGACTCTCGGCCGCCGCCGTCGCCTCCTCCACCAGCGCCGCGTTCTGCTGCGTCACTTCGTCCATCTGCGTGATCGCCTGGTTCACCTGCTCGATCCCGGCGCTCTGCTCCTGGCTCGCCGCCGTGATCTCGCTCATGATGTCGGTCACGCGTTTGACCGAGGACACGATCTCTTCCATGGTCTTGCCGGCTTCGTCCACGAGCCTGGTGCCCGCACCGACCTTGTCCACCGAATCCCCGATCAGCGCCTTGATTTCCTTCGCCGCCGCCGCAGAGCGCTGCGCGAGATTCCTCACCTCGGTCGCCACCACGGCAAAGCCCCGGCCCTGCTCGCCCGCCCGTGCGGCTTCCACTGCGGCGTTGAGCGCCAGGATATTGGTCTGGAACGCGATGCCGTCGATCACGCCGATGATGTCGACGATCTTCTTCGACGATTCGTTGATCGAGCTCATGGTGTCCACCACCTGGCCCACCACCGTGCCGCCTTTCACCGCCACGGTGGTCCACCGTTCCCAGGCCGGTGATATAGGCCACGTCGAGCGAGGATGAAAAGTCCGGCGCCGGCCGGATCTGCTCGGCCGAGAGCGCGATCACGTCCGAGACGCTGTCCACCACCATGCCGACCACGCGCCCGGCCACGTTGAGGATGATGACCACGGTGAACTCGGTGTAGTCCGCGTTGCTGAGGTTGAACTTGATGCGCATGTCCACGATCGGCACGATAATGCCGCGCAGGTTGACCACGCCCTTGATGAAATCGGGCGAGTTGGCAATCTTGGTGACCTGCTCGTAGCTGCGGATCTCCTGCACCTTGAGGATTTCGATGCCGTACTCTTCCGTGCCCAGGGTGAAGGTCAGAAACTCCTGCCGGTCGGCGCCCGCTCCCATGGCGGGCTTGGCCTCGCTCACTGTCGTATCCATCGAATGGTTCATATGCATTGCTCCCGATCCAGAAATAATTACGCAACCCGGTATGCCTAGATCGCCACCCTGCAAGGTCCTGTCGCGATCCTATCGCTGCGCTGCGACGGTATTCGTCCTAGGACTATCGGCCAGATGGCCTGAAACTTGAAACAAATCGCCAGCCGGAACCGTTGCCGCGATCGATCCGGAACTGCTCCGGAGCCGAACCGCAATGCCGCCTCATGCGCACCCACGTTAGCAGCGGCGTACTGCGAGCTACGCCCGGATAAGCGGCGGTATTGCAGTTCAATTGACGCAATGGGACCGGAACGCCGCCAGGCGGGCGCGGCCAGCATCGTGGTCGGTAGCCGCGACCACGACAGGCAGGTCTTTCGGTCCGTTCACGGGCGCGTCACGCCGAAACCTGCGAAAATATCCGCTATGCGTCCTTCCGTAGCCCTTGCCACCCAACGAGAAAGAATCCTGGCTATCGTGGCGGCCCACGGAGCGAGTAACCTGCGCGTATTCGGCTCGGTGGCAACCGGGGCGGACCAGGAAGGCAGCGATATTGACCTGCTGGTGGACATCGGCCCCGGCGTTTCGCTGTTCCAGTATGTCGGATTGCAGCTGGATATCCAGGAAGCGCTCGGGGTGAAGGTCGACCTGTGCACGGAGGAGGAACTTCATCCGAAGCTCAGGGCACGCATTCTTGCCGAGGCCAGACCCCTGTGAGCGGGCGCGACGAACTTTATCTCGAGCATGTTCTTCAGGCTATCGCGCTGATCGAGCGATTCACTGCCGGCGGTCGCGCGGTGTTCTTCGGAGATGAGATGGTCCAGAGCGCGGTCATTCGACAAATTGAAATTGTCGGCGAGGCGGTCAGAAACCTCAGCGGCGAATTGAAAATGCGCGAAACGACAGTCCGGTGGCGTGATATAGCGGGAACCCGCGATAAACTGATACACGCTTATTTCAGCGTGAAGCTCGATGTAGTCTGGAACGTTGTCGAACATGAGCTTCCCTCTCTCAAGCAACAGATTCGGCGGATCCGCGACCAATCCAGACCGGGACCGTAGCGACCTCGTGAGAACGGCGACCTGAGGAATATTCCCCGAGGCGTTGATCTGCATCCGGTAAATGCATTTTTTGCCCCGACGCGTAGGCGCCCACGCTCGTCCGGCGCAGGACTATAGAGCCAGTTCCACGCGCACGCCGATGAGCGTGGCATTCGCGATGGCGCTGTCGGCGCCCGGATTGCGATACCACTGGATGAGAGGTTGCAGCGCGAGCCATCTGCCGGCCTGAATGCGGTAGGTGATTTCCGTTGCCGATTCCGCGTCCGTCGCGACGACCCCGGCGAGCGCCTCGCTGGCGCGGAACTTCTCGCCCATGCCTGCGCGAGTAGACGCTGCAGAAGCCGCGGCCAAGGCCGCGAGCAGCGGCGAGGCACGCAAGGCGAAGTACGATCACCTTCGGCAATGCCGCGCGCGGCTGGCAGACTCGAACACCAAGGCCGAAGCACTCACGGCGAAGCTGCAGAGCGCGTTTTCCGATCTAGGCCCCCTGCTTGCCGAGTTGCAATTAGTGATCGAAACGAGATCGGCGAATGCGAGGGCGATAGTTGCCGGGTGTGGCGAGCACGACGAGAACATATCCCGGCTAGTGCGATTTGATTCAGGCGAGATCACCGAGGCGTTCGCCAATCTTGTCGCCAACACAGGGCTGGCCGCGACTGCGATCAACTTCGATCCATTCGTGATCGTGACACCGCCATCGCGACTGTCGGCGACGCATACCTTCGGCGATGCAGTGAAGAAGACCAATAGTCGACTGCTCGACATGATTGACCGGCGCCTCGAAGCCGGCAAAGCCGCGATACTCGGAGGCGCTCATGCTTAACGACGACGCACTGGCGGCATCGATTTTTACGCACCCGAGTAGCCAATCGTTCACTCACCCGACGAGCGCAAAACCCGAAACGCCCACCCCGGCGGATTCGGTGAGGCTCGCCGGGGCGAGTGACACCAACTTAGCGGCGTCGATCTACGATCACGCGACCAGCAAGCCCACACCGGCGACAGAGGCCAAGACCGACGAGCCGAAGGAACCGCTCGCAGAATCGCTCGATGGTCCCAAGGAGTCGCTGCCGAAGGTGGAGGTGCCCGCGAACATCAAGGCACTGCGCGACGCCGCCAGTGGGCTGTACGACGCGGCTACGCCCTACGCGGACGCAATCGTCATCGACCGCGAGGACGGAGTTGAACCAGCACCTGAAGCGCTCGCCGCAGTCAACGAACTGCGATTGATGGCAGCGGACCTCGACCTAGCACCAGCAGAGGCATCTGAAGTAGCAACGCTCGCGCGCAGCCGGCCGACACCGGAGGTCGAGGCCGAGTGGACCGCTCAGGCGGCAAAGCGACTGCTCGATACCAACAATCAGAACGTCGAAGCGGCAGACCGCGATCTCGAACTGGCAAGAAAACTCGTGCAACGCGACCCCACGCTTCCGCTAACGCGCGACGAGCGCGTAGCGTTTCTTCACTCCTGGCGACCTCCCTGCCCCACTCTGCTCGGGCCTCGGAAGTTTGTTTGTTACTCATTTTGTGAACAGAGTGGTTTTTTATTGCTATTTACCCTCTATGGGGTGGCGGAGAGAGCGTCTGCTCTATTTCTAGTATCCATGCGGTTCTACAAGGCTTCTTGTGCAGTACCCGCCACTGTACCCGCCACTTGGATCCACCGCCTTGCGCTAGACGGTCTGTGCCATCGCGATGGGTGTGATTTGTGAACTGTTGCTGAATCTCTGAATAACCGGACACCCTAAATAAATGGCGCGCTTTGCAGGACTCGGACCCACGACCCCTTGGTTCGTAGGCGGCAAAATGGACTTTTTCTCTTGCTAAATCCATACCCTACAACGCACGCTATTGTGATTTGAAGTCTCAGAAAGCCTTAACGGATTTTTTGCAGAGGCCAGCAAAGTTACGATCGTGCTACGTCGGTTCGTCCGTGGTTTCTGTGCCCTGTACGGCTCCCCGATGAGGGCAAAACTTGGCCCTATTGGATGATTAGAGTCGACTATGAACCCTCTCCGTCTCGGTGGGTGCCAATGCGGGGCAATACGGTTCGAGGTTAAGGGCAATCCCATGCGCACGTATGCGTGTCACTGCACGATTTGCCAGAAACAGTCTGGAAGTGCGTTCGGCTTGTCTGCCGTGTTTCCGCCAGGTAGTTTCACTGTCACGAAGGGCAGCATGGAGCACTTCGTTCGTGCC
>JACZJV010000040.1 GCA_014860355.1 Burkholderiales bacterium
CTCAAGGCGGCAGCCTCCGGTGCGCTGGAAAAACGGTGGGGGAAGACGAGGGGGCAACCGCCCCGTTAGTATTATTTTTGACTGCTGTAGTCAGATACCTGACTTTGAAGTTTTGAATCCCCGAGTGGCGGGAGTGGGTCGTGATGCGACCGACGTCTCTTCGGGTTCATCGCCGGAAAGCGGTCAGTGAATTTCCGTTTCCTGGAAGCGGCCACTCGTCACCGAGTACTCCCGACCCACTATTGGTAGTCCGTTCAGGTGGGGGAAAATCGTGACGGTAAAGGGGTGCGGCTGAAGGATAGGAAATTCCTTCGCGCCGAGGCGCCGAAACGCGCGCGGTGCTGGCGCGTTTCGCTTCGCCGAGCGGCGCTGCTGGGCACTATCGTTCAAGTTTGCGCCTGGAAGGCCAGAATGCAAACGGCGTTATGGCAAATAAAGGTTTGCGTTGCCGTTGGGTTGAGCCGGGGGCTAGCCCGCCAACGCCGCCGTGATCGCGGCCAGCGCCTCGGGGCGGACGCTCATTTCGGTATGTCCGAGTTTTGGAATGACGGTGATCGGAATATCGGTGCGGATCGATTGAAACAGCGGCGTGAATTGGTCGGCGAAAAATAGTTCGTCTGCGCTACCGACCAGCACGGTCGTGGGTTTTGTTACTCGGCGGATATTATCGCGAAAATCCGCCATGGCCGCGAAGTTCTGCATGAGCCGGAAGGAATAGTTCGCGACAAACGTCCCGTCGTCGTTCGCGCGAACGGCGAAGGCCAGCACGGGCAATCCGTCAAACCAATGGATCCCGATTTTATTGAGGATCGTCAGCGCAACGATGCGCGGAATATAGGGCACCGCCCACCCGCCGGTGCCGGGGCGAATCGTCGGCGCGTTGTGGGGGAGAGCCGGCGAAATCAGAATATAGCGATCGAACGGGCCGCCATCCGGCGCGCCTGCGATGCGCAGCGCAAACCCGCCGCCCGAGGAAAACCCCATAAGCGTGGCGCGCGCATTCGGGAAGTTTTT
Organism: Burkholderiales bacterium; assembly: GCA_014860355.1. Lineage (GTDB taxonomy): Bacteria > Pseudomonadota > Gammaproteobacteria > Burkholderiales > SG8-39 > 2-12-FULL-64-23. The sequence continues at coordinate 1,015 of JACZJV010000040.1, forward strand.
GCGCAAAAGCGCCATCAAATCGGCGATGTCGTTGTCCAATTGCCCGATATAAGCGATATCGCCGTGCGGTCCCGATGCGCCATGGCCGCGCATGTCCAATGTGAAGACTGTATATCCCGCGCCCTGCGCGGCCTTGGCGAGCGGATGCAGCGACGCGCTGTGGGCGGACGAACCGTGAACGATGACGGCGATTCGCTCGGCGCCTCCCGGGTAGGTACGATAGGCCAGCGGCGTGCCGTCGCGCGCGGCATAGGTTTGCGTCGGCGGAAGGTCGCTGTAGTCGACTGCGGCGAAAGGGGCACCGATGGAGGTTAGTGGCGGAGGCGCCGGTGCCGTTCCGAAAATGATAGCGCCTGCCAATCCGACGATCAGTACGACGAGCGTGACGAGGGCGCCGCGAAGGGCGACGTGGATCATTCGTTTGGCGGTCATTTGTCCGAACTCGCGGGGAGGAAAGGACGGAACGACGCCCCCCCGGGTGGCGGCATTCAACGGTATCGCCATATTAGCCCGAACTGGGCAACATCGCGCAAATATTGATAAAAGGAACGAGGCATTCATGCAACCCAAAATCCCCTGCGTTATGATGCGTGGCGGCACGTCGAAAGGGCCGTTCTTCAAGGCGTCCGACCTGAAGGATAGGAAATTCCTTCGCGCCCACGCCCCGAAACGCGGGCGATGCCACCGCTGGTAGCCAAGCATGGCGGAGACTATCTGGCGCACGGTGGGAAGTTCGAAGTTCTCACGGGGGATTGGAAGCCGAACCGTATCGTCCTCTTCAAGTGGCCTAGCCGCGAGGCGCTCCGTGCCTTCATGTCTGACCTCGGCTATCAGGAGTGGAACAACCTCCGTGAATCGGTGAGCACGGCCAACAACCGCCTGCTCATTGAGGGTCTGTAGCCGGTAGAACTTGCGAATGTCTGCTTTTGTTAAGGCTTGTAGGACGCCTGCCCTGACGCAGAGGTGGCGCAACGCAGTGGGCAGGCGTCGTACAAGCCTCGAGGGAGGAAACCGCGGAATGCCACGCGGTGGCGGCGAGAACGAACCTCTGGTGTATTCGAAGGCTGGACGCTAGCACCGGGATTTCTGCTCATCCCGACCAGCAATGCGCCAGCGCGCGGACTAGCTGATCGAACCTTCAGGCTGGCCGACCACAATAATCTTGACCGGCGGAAAGGATGATTGTCGCGCCCCAGATCGCATCTCTAGTGTACGGTCGCGCCGTATCGCTCGATTAGGGCGAGCAGGGCGAAGGCATCAAACTTCGCCGCCAGTAAGGCAAGCTCGCAGGTCCCCACGTTCCGAATGCCAAGACTCAGCACCACCGGGTCAGCGTCGGCGTTGTCCATTAGCACGGCGTAGCGGGTACCAGGATGCTTGCCGAGCAGGTCGAGCAAGCGCCGCCGCCGATCATTCGCTGCTCCGTCACGGTCACGGTCGCAGGTCAACGGTTTCTGCGCGTCGCTTCGGGTGTTGTTGTTTTCGGCCGTTGCAGCCGTTGCAGACGTGCGCGCTAGTATTGACGCGGGTTTCCGTGATACGTCACTACCGTTGCCAGCCGTTGCAGCCGTTGCAGGACTCGCGCAGCGCCTTTGGGTTGATACGGCTGCAACGTCAGCCGTATCCGTGCCGTTGCAGCCGAAAGCCGCGCCAGCATTGGGCTGCACGGCTGCAACGGGTGAAACGTCATTTTCCAGCGTTGCCAGCAGAGACTCAAGCGACACGATCGTTACCTGTGAGCTTGCTTGAGTCAATTGCGTAGAGCTTTGCTCCACGGCCACCAATGCGAAAGAATCGGGCCCGCTCGCCGTTCGCTTGCGGCTTTGGCAATACTTCTGATGACTGCAAAACATCAAGCGCCCGCTTGAAGTCAAAACCCTTCAAGGCTTCGCGCAGGCCGTCTGCCGTGAAGAGATACCCGCGCCCTTCGCTCGAATCGCTCCACCAGCCGGCCCGGTCAAGAATCTTCGGTTCGCTTGGCGCGTCCACGCTTGAAAAGCGCCCGTCGCCGTGCCGTTCAATGAAACTGGATACGCGCTCAAGGATTTGCCGCCGCTCGTCATTGCCGCGCCCGCGTGTTGCCTGCCATGCCTTGAAGCACTCGGCCGCCGCCTGGATCGCTTCGCCTTCCGGCCATCGGCTTATCCCGTACTCGGTCGCCACCTCGCCCGCAATCGCCAGCAATGCGAATCGTGCAGCGGCTCGCCGGTCCTGCCCCTCGCCCTCTTTGGCGCAAAACGCAGGCAGCGCCTTGAGCCGCTCGAGCAGGGTGCAGAAGTCCCGATCATCGCGGCTGAGCTTTTCGAGGAATGCCCGCCCGGCGTGCCCATAGTGCGTTGCGGACTCGCGCTTGATCGCATCAGAGAACGCCTGCCCGCTCGGTAGGTCGTGCAAGTTGTCCCAAGTACCGAAGGTGCGCGCCGCCGCAATATCGAGCAGTCGCACCGATTGCCCAGCCTTCGCCCGGTGTCCGCCCTCAAGCATGGTGGTGCCTATAGTGCGCTCGCCACTGGAGAGCACAAAGCAGCGCCAGCGCGTGATTGGCCTTGCCTTGCCAGTGCGCCCGGCGCGCTGCTTTCCGATGCCGTTGCCCAGCGCGTACACGATCGCGCCGACTTCGCGCGGATCACATTCGCTGATCTCGTCAAGCGCCAGCAGGCAATCATTGAACAGCGCCGCCGCGCCTTCCATGCCGTTCGCGGTCGCGCGCCAGCTTCGCCGAAAACTCGGCCCGCCCCAGGTCGCGCAGGCCGCCTCAATCGCCGTGGTCTTGCCGCTCGACGAGTCGCCCACATAATGCAGACCGCCGCCCTCGGCATTGCATCGCGCGAGCATCGGCCCGGCGAAGGATGCCGACAACGCGAGCACCAGCATCGGATTGCCAACAGCGCGCGCCGCTATGCCAGCCTGCCAGCCTTCGAGCGTACCCTTTGTCGTATGCGCTTCGTGTCCGCGTTCGCCGGATTGAAAAATTACACCCGACGCATTCGGCCCGATCACCGCTTCGGGAAGCACGAAGGAATTACCGCACCATCCGACTTGCATAGCACAGTTTATTCGCCGTGTCGGTGGCCTCGCTTGCAGATAGGTGGCGAGCAGGTTCCGCGCTTTCGTAGTCGGGTCGATTTCAACGCCCATCGCCAGCAGCTCGCCGCGCATCTCATCGCCTGCGCCGCGTAGCAGTTCCATCGGCATTGCCCATTGGCGCCAGCGCTTCAACGTGTTCCTGAATCGCAGCAACCGCCCGAAATTGTTGTCTTGCTCATCGAACGTCACTGCCTCGACGTGCAACGGCGAGCATACCCATGCTTGCGTCGTGTTGCCCTCATTATCTGTCCCGAAGTGCCAGACCCCCGGCTTGAATCTCTCGCCGGCAGTTTCCAGCCAGTCATCGAACACGCGAAAGGCTGGCCTATCGGTTGCGCCTGGTATCGGCCTTTCCGCCTTGCCGGTTCCCGTCGCCTGCGCTGCGTTCCCCGGTACGCCAGGCGTTTCAGATTCAAGCGCTGGCAGGCGTACTGCGTCCGGTTGATGCTCAGGCGCTTGCGGCGCGCTCGCGCGTGCGACGGCCTGTTCTACGGCTTCCAGCCCGCAGTGCTGCGCCATGTCGTTAAAGTCGGTCGCACCCTGCGCTCGATCGTTGCCGAAGTCTGGAATTGCCACCAGCCCGCCGACAGATCGTGCCGCCGCCGTCGCCATGGTGATTCCAGGATTGCCTTCCGTCGCCGCGTCATCGTCGGCACACACGATCAAGCGCAGCTCCGGCAGCTTCGAGCGCAGCGCCTGCGCTACCGGCTCAAGGTTGCCCGCGTAGAAGGCTACCGCCACCGGATAGCCGGTTGCCTCGTGAATCGTCGCACCCGTTGCAAAGCCTTCAGCGATGCACCATGCCGCGGCACCCTCTGGATTGCCCATGCTGAAGTAGCACCCGGCCACACGCCCGCCGGTCAGGAATCGTTTGTTGCCATCCGGCCCGATGAATTGCAGGCTTTGCAGTTCGCCCCCGTAGTGCATCGGGATCACGAGCGCGTCATGGTGCTGGCGTGCGCCGTGCGCTTTGATCCCCTTGCGGGTCAGGTAGGCATGATTTGCCGTTGCCGGTTTCGCTGCCTTCCATATCGCGGTCGCCTTCTTTTCAGCTTTGGCCTTGCGCTTCGCTTGCTCGGCGTCGCGTTCGCGCCGCATGGTGTCCAACTTTGTCCGGTGTGCAGCTTCCTCGGCAGGGGTCAAGCTGCGTCCAAGATCCGCCTGCCACGATTGGGAGAGGCCAGTACGCCAATCGCCGAAGCTCCCGGCGGGGATGCCCTCGGCGTGCAGCACATAAAATCCCGCATCATCGCCGCGCTTGCCGTTGCTGGCGAACCTGTGCAGTTTGCCATCGGCGTCGATCGCCTCCGGAGGAACCAGTCCGGCGGATCGGATTGCATCGCGGAACTGTCCGACAGAATCAGACACAGGGCACCCCCGCAAGCCGAAGCATGCCGAGTGCTACGCCTACGCAAGCCTCGCGTAGCAGTTTCCCCGACCGGGCGCAACGCCCCGATCGCTCTTCGAGCCAGTATTCGACTACCCGCACCCGCCCAAGTCGTGCATCTATCAGCCTGCCTTGCGTCTGGTTGAGCTTGGCGGGATCATCCAGCTCGATACGCGGGAGATGTGCGCTACCCGCGCCTGCGAGGCCGGCCGGACCTTGTCTTTTGCGGGACATCACTCACCGCTTCGCCGTGGGGGCGGGGTTGCGGCTGCGCTCGACCTGTGCAGCGATCCAGCGTTCGATGTCCTCCTCGAGCCAGCCCACGGCGCGCGGTCCCAAGGACACTTGGGCGGGAAACTCACCCGTCCTGATCCTCAGGTAGATCGTGCTTCGGGATAGCCCGGTGCGTGCCTTTACCGTGGTCAGGCGCAGGATGGTAGCGATGGATTTATGGAAATTATCGGTCATTGTGATTCCTTCGTGGTGGTGGTTGTACGCACGGAAATCATTCCACAGGAAGGAGCCGATGCGGCGCCGAATCGGCTCCTCATCGAAGCCTCAAAACGACCTTGACAGCGTCAAGAACGTCCATCGCGGTCTTAGGGCGACGCGCGAAACTCCGATCGGCGCGCAGAGCTCACAGGCAAACCACTGGACGCGGAATTCTCCTCGTACAGCGATGGCGCGAAGGGCATATGGGGCGGCGACAACTCCGGGTCCCGGACGCAGCGGCAATTTTTACGCAGGCGAGAATCCCACGCGATGTCAATAGGGATTCGGAGCTTCATTGAGGCACGATTCGGTGAAAGACGGCTGAAGAAAGCGCTTACGCTACCAGCAGGGATGGGGCCATCGCCCGGACGCGGACCCAAGACGCCGCAACCGCGCCGGAGACGAATGACAGTTGCATTTTTGCGGAACTCATCGAATGTCGATGGGTCACAGGCGTAACAACTCGCGCATTTACGCTGGCTGAGTCAGCCCGGTTGATGCCCGTCATCGCATCGCCCGCTCGAAAAGAGCGCCATGAAACCGGCCAGATCTCCTGCAAGCCGGTGGCCGAAAGGCCGGGAGATGGTTGTCAGCTGTTCCTCACCATTCGGGCTCCAGCGCCCGGACTTCGTGCGCCGACGATGGACGGTAGCAGTCCTCACCGGCCTGCGCCATCCGACTTCTTCACGCGCAGTCGCGCCGCTGCGGCAACAGCGCAGCCTTGCGGCAATTCTGCTGCGGCAAAAAGCATCGTCACTGCCGGCTTGCTGGTAGTGACGATGCGCACAGGTCCAGTATCGGCGCGGGTGTTCAGCCGATATTGCCCGTGCCGCAGCCACGTGACGGGCTCCCTGGCGCGTCACACCGTACAACCGCGCAATGCGGTTCGTCCATCTGCCCGTTCCTCGACGGGCGTCGTTTGATCCCGCGCGCAACCCCGCGCACGCCCCGAGCCTTGGGTAATGGCTCAATCCGATGGACCGACTTCCAACAGGAAAGCGCCATCGATGCCAATGCCGCGTGCCGCGGCGGCAAGCAGCAAACGAAACGGCACGAATCGGGCGTGGTGTCCCCGAGTCCCTCGTAGATTTCGCTCTGCTTGGCAGGCGAGACGGACAGAAACACTAAGCTGACAGGCAGCACACACCAGCATCATCAGGGCAGCAACAATCGATCACGCAGAATTGAAAAGGAACGGAGGGCACCGAATGAATTGACGGCGAATCGGCTGCACAAGGACTGCAGATTGACTGCGACGGAACTGCAGTCTGAGCGTAGGAGTATTGCGCATTCGTGATCCGCAAGGGCATGGATGTCAAGCGACAAGGCGCCGGAGGGCGGCGTTTTCCACGGCGACGGGCGCGCGGCGCCTCATACGCACGCGTAGCGCCCGGCGCGGTGGGAAACGCCATGACGGTCCGGCCTGCGGAACGGTTGAATCGGGATGCCGCGCCAGTCGGGCTAGCGTTCCCGGGGTTCGTCCCGCCGGACTAAGCGCGGAAAACGTTCATGCCGCGTTACCGTGCAGCGCTATAACCTCGGCCCCGGCCTTGAGCTTGTCCAGATAATCGGCCCATTGCTGCATCATCCTCCGGCGCTCTGGCAGGTGTTCCGCGAAGTTATAAGCGGCCGAAACCTTGTTGCGCTCGCCGTGCGCGAGTTGCCGCTCGATTGCGGCATGAGGCAATCCAAGTTCGTGCAGTAGCGTTGATGCCATGCTGCGGAATCCGTGTCCCGTCATTTCATCCTTGGCGTATCCCAATCGGCGCAGCGCCGCGTTCACGGTGTTCTCGCTCATGGGCCTGGCACCGCCGCGTTCGCTCGGAAAGACATAACGCCCCATCCTGGTCAACGGCTGAATCTCGCGCAGGATAGTGATTGCCTGGACTGACAGCGGCACGATGTGCTGCTCTTTCATCTTCATCTTGCCCGCTGGAATGCGCCATTCTGCCTTTTCTAAATCAAATTCCGTCCACTCGGCATGACGAAGCTCGCCTGGGCGAACAAATACCAGCGCAGCTAGGCGCAGCGCGCACCGGGTAGTGAATGCCCCGGTAAAGCCATCAATCGCCCACAATAGACCGCCTACGGCCTTGAGATCAGTCACCGAAGCATGGTGCTGCACATCTTCCGGCGGCAAGATGTCTTTCAATTCGATGTCCCGCGAGGGATCGCGGCTTACCAGGCTGCGTCCTACGGCATAACGGAAAATGCGCCCCATGTAGTTATGCACTCGCCGGGCAATGTCCAATGCGCCGCGTTGCTCAATGCGCTCGATTACTTTAATTAGGTCGGACGCCGCTAGACCTGCAATTGGCCTCGCACCAATCCACGGGAAAACATCCTTTTCCAGAAACGTGAGTAGCTTGGCCTTCGTGTTCTCTGCGAGCATCGGCGCTGTCTTGGCGTACCACTCACGCCCGATGACCTCGAAGGTATTCGCTGCCAGACCTGCCCGCGCCGCCTTGGTGGACTTCCGCCGTTCGCTGGGGTCTATGCCTTCGGCGAGCAGCTTTCGCGCTTCGTCGCGCTTCTGCCTAGCGCTGGCGAGCGACGTCGCAGGGTACGCCCCCAGGGCAAGCCGCTTTTCCTTGCCCCCGATGCGGTACTTCAAACGCCACAGTTTTCCACCGGATGGGGAGACCTCAAGATATAGCCCGCCGCCGTCAAAAAGGCGAACAGATTTCGTGCTGGGTTTGGCCTTGCGAATCGCTGTATCAGTAAGCGGCATTTTGCACCTTGCCTGAGCCTCTAAAATGCCCCCATGCGTAAAGGGTATGCCCCAAATAATGCCCCCTTATGCCCCCGGATGTCAACGAACTACCCCGGACTGCTTCGGCAAAGAAAAAGGCCGTAAGCCTTGTATTTACTTAGGATTACGGCCTTTATCGGACTACTTCGGACTGTCTCTTGGTGCCGGGAGGGGGAATCGAACCCCCATGACCGTAAAGTCGCGGGATTTTGAGTCCCGTGCGTCTACCAATTCCGCCATCCCGGCCGCGCCTCGCAATCGAGCGCGAGGGAGGCGAATTATGCTCTAATTGGCGCCTCGCCTCAACCGAGACGGCCCCGTAATGCCGCTCACGCTGCAAGATTTCGATTACGCCCTGCCGGCGGAACTCATCGCGCAATTCCCCGCGCCGGAACGCACAGCCAGCCGCTTGCTGCGCCTGTCGGAGGCAGGCCCGTCGGATCATCAGTTCGCCGATTTGGCGCAGTTTCTGCACCCGGGTGACCTGCTGGTGTTCAACGATACGCGCGTGATCAAGGCGCGCTTGTACGGCGTCAAGGCGAGCGGCGGAAAAATCGAGGCGCTGGTGGAACGCGTCACCGGCGCGCATGAAGCGCTGGTGCAGATGCGCGCCAGCCATCCACCCCGGCCGGGAACCCGTCTCAGGTTCAACGACGCGCTCGGGGCCGAAGTGCTGGAGCGCCGCGGCGATCTGTACCTGCTGCGCTTCTGCGGCGCGACGGGCGTGTTCGAGTTGCTCGAGCAGCATGGCCACCTGCCGCTGCCGCCGTATATCGCCCATGCGGACGGTGCGCAGGACCTGGCGCGCTACCAGACGGTGTACGCACAACATCCCGGTGCTGTGGCGGCGCCCACTGCCGGCCTGCATTTTGACCTAGCCATGCTGGCGCAACTGCGCCGGCTGGGCGTGCAGCTCGCCTGGCTTACGCTGCATGTGGGCGCGGGGACGTTTCAGCCGGTGCGCGTCAACAATCTCGCGCAACACAAGATGCACAGCGAGTATTACGACATTCCGCCGGTCACAGCGCAGGCCGTGGCCGGCGCGCGCGCGGCCGGACACGCGGTGGTCGCCGTTGGCACCACCAGCCTGCGCGCGCTCGAATCGGCAGCGCATGGGGGCAGCGATTTCGGCCTGCGTGCGGGAGCAGGCGAAACCGATCTGTTCATCACGCCGGGCTATCGCTTCCAGGTCGTAGACCGGCTGATCACCAACTTCCACCTGCCCAAATCGACGCTGCTGATGCTGGTCGCCGCCTTCGCCGGGATCGAAGCCGTGCGCACAGCGTATGCCCACGCGATCGCGCAGCGCTACCGTTTCTTTTCCTACGGCGACGCCATGCTGATTGATAAAATGCCCCGATGAAATTCACTGTGCACGGCAACGACGGCGGCGCGCGCCGCGGTACGCTGACGCTGGCCCACGGACAGGTCGAGACGCCCGCCTTCATGCCGGTCGGTACCTATGGCACGGTGAAGGCGATGAGCCCGGCCGAACTGCACGACATCGGCGCAAAGATCGTGCTCGGCAACACTTTCCACCTGTGGCTGCGCCCCGGACTGGAAGTGATCGAAGCGCACGGCGGCCTGCATCGCTTCATGGGCTGGGACGGACCGATACTCACCGATTCCGGCGGCTTCCAGGTGTTCAGCCTGGGCGCCCTGCGCAAGATTTCCGAGGAGGGCGTGAAGTTCGCCTCGCCGGTGAACGGCGACCGGCTGATGCTGACGCCGGAAGAGTCGATGCGCATCCAGCGCGTGCTCAACGCCGACATCGCCATGATTTTCGACGAGTGCACGCCCTACCCGGCGGACGAGCGCGCAGCCGGCGAGTCGATGCGCCTGTCGCTGCGCTGGGCCGAACGCAGCAAGCGCGCGCACGAGGGCAATCCGAACGCGCTCTTCGGCATCGTCCAGGGCGGCATGCATGCAGCCCTGCGCGACGAGTCGCTCACCGAACTGCAGCGCATCGGATTCGACGGTTACGCCATCGGCGGGCTATCGGTGGGCGAGCCCAAGGAGGAGATGCGGCGCATCCTCGCGCACACCGCGCCGCGGCTGCCCGCGGACCGGCCGCGCTATCTGATGGGCGTGGGCACGCCCGAGGACCTCGTCGAGGCGGTCTCGGCCGGGATCGACATGTTCGACTGCGTGCTGCCCACGCGCAACGCGCGCAACGGCTGGCTGTACACGCGCTACGGCGACATCAAGATCAAGAACGCGGCCTACCGCCACGATACGCGGCCGCTGGACGCCGATTGCGGCTGCTATTGCTGCGCGCATTTCACCCGCGCCTACCTGCACCACCTGCACCGCGTCAACGAAATCCTCGGGGCGCGCCTCAACACCATGCACAACCTCTACTACTACCTCACGCTGATGCATGAAATGCGCGCGGCGATCGCCGCGGGCGGCCTGGCCGGATACGCTGCCGCGTTTCACGCGCAGCGCCGCAGCGCAAAAGAAGCGGTTTAGCAGCACCCCAATGCTGTTATAATTCAACGTTGTTTCGACTCAAAACGGAGATACCCGTGCTGATATCTTTAGCGCACGCCCAAGCCGCTTCGGGCGCAGGCGGCTTCCTGGGTGGCGAGGGGATCATGGGCCTGCTGCCCATCATCCTCATGTTCGGGCTGCTGTATTTCCTGATGATCCGCCCGCAGATGAAGCGCGCCAAGGAACAGAAGGCCATGACCGACGCGCTGCAAAAAGGCGACGAGGTCATCACCGCCGCCGGCCTGGTGGGCAAGGTCACCAAAGTGGGCGAGGTCTACATCAGCCTGGAAATCGCGCCCGGCACCGAAATACAGATGCAGAAAGGGGCGGTGCAGACCCTGCTGCCCAAAGGCGCGATCAAAGCGATGTCGTGAAACGCGAGGTCCGACGCGCCGAGCGCGCTCAGCCCTCGTCCCCAACGCTGCACCCTCGACTGGTTACCCCACAATGAACCGCTATCCCGTTTGGACCTATGTCATCGTCGCCTGCGCGCTGGTGCTGGGGTTCACCTATACCCTGCCGAACTTTTTCGGCGAATCGCCTGCAGTGCAGGTCTCCAGCGTCAAGGTCACGGTAAAAGTCGACTCGGCGCTGCTCGCGCGCGTGGAAGACGCGCTGAAAGCGGCAAACATCGTCAGCCATGGCACTTTCATTGATCCCAACAGCGTCAAGGTGCGCTTCGCCGATACCGATACCCAACTGAAGGCCAAGGACGTACTCAGCCAGAGCCTCAACCCCGACCGCGACAACCCCTCCTACGTCGTCGCCCTCAACCTGCTTTCCTCTTCGCCCGCCTGGCTCACCGCCATTCATGCCCTGCCCATGTACCTCGGACTGGACCTGCGCGGCGGCGTGCACTTCATGCTGCAGGTAGACATGAAAGCGGCCGTGACCAAGCGGCTGGAGAACCTTGGCGGGGATATCCGCACCCAGCTGCGCGACAAGAACCTGCGCCATTCGGGCATCAGCCGCGAAGGCAACGTCATCGTGATCAGGTTCCGCGACACCGAAACGCGCGCCAAGGCACGCGAGGTGCTCGCGGACAACCAGCCCGACCTCTTGTTCTCCGAGCAGGATCTGGGCAGCAGCGATTTTCGCCTGACCGGCACGATCAAGCCCGAAGCGATCAAGCGCACGCAGGAGTCGGCGCTGAAGCAGAACATCACCACGCTGCAGAACCGCATCAACGAACTGGGCGTGTCCGAGCCCATCATCCAGCAGCAGGGTGCCGACCGCGTCGTGGTGCAATTGCCCGGGGTGCAGGACACGGCCAAGGCGAAGGAAATTCTGGGACGCACCGCGACCCTGGAAATACGCATGGTGGACGAGACAAACAGCAATCCGGCGACGCTGCTCGCCGCGGAACAGGGACAGATTCCCTTCGGCACCGAGCTCTATACCGAGCGCGGCGGCAGGCCTTTGCTGGTGAAAAAACAGGTGGTCCTGACCGGCGACCGCCTCACCGATGCCCAGCCCGGCTTCGACAGCCAGACGCGCGAGCCTTCGGTCAACATGACCCTGGACGGACCGGGCGCGCGCATATTCAAGGACGTGACGCGCGACAACGTGGGCAAGCGCATGGCCATCCTGCTGATCGAAAAAGGCAAGGGCGAAGTCATCACCGCACCGGTGATCCGCAGCGAGATCGGCGGCGGGCGCGTGCAGATCAGCGGCAGCATGAGCACCTCGGAGGCGACCGACCTGGCGCTGCTGCTGCGTGCCGGCTCGCTCGCCGCACCGATGGAAATCGTCGAGGAACGCACCATCGGCCCCAGCCTGGGCGCCGACAACATCCGAAAGGGCTTCCATTCCACGCTCTGGGGATTCATTGCGATCGCCGTGTTCATGAGCATGTATTACGTCGTGTTCGGGCTCATTTCGGTGCTGGCGCTCTCATCCAACCTGCTGCTGCTGGTGGCCATCCTGTCGCTGCTGCAGGCGACGCTGACGCTGCCCGGCATCGCCGCAATCGCGCTCACCCTGGGCATGGCCATCGACGCCAACGTCCTGATCAACGAGCGCATACGCGAAGAAATGCGCAACGGGGCCACGCCGCAGGCGGCGATCCACGCGGGCTACGAGCGCGCATTCGGCACCATTCTGGACTCCAACGTCACCACGCTCATTGCGGGCCTGGCGCTGCTGATCTTCGGCTCCGGTCCGATCCGCGGTTTTGCCGTGGTCCACGTGCTGGGCATCCTCACCTCGCTCTTCAGCTCGGTGGTGATCTCGCGCGCAGTCGTCAATCTGAGCTATGGCTCCAGGCGCAGGCTGGACAAGCTGGCGATCGGGAATACGTCGTGGAAATAACAGCCCGTTACGCAATGGGAGGACACCTCCCTCCTTGCCCCCATGAAGCCGGGGGCCATTCGGCAATTCTGCAATCGTCCCCAAGAACCACTGAGGGCTAGCCATGGAATTTTTGGCTTCGGCCGCGGCAAAAAGACCGCTTTCTAGGTGCCGCTTAACTTCGCTGCGCGAAGTTAGCCTGCGCCCAAAATCCCATAATCAACTATTCGCGCTAACGCGCGGCTGGGGTCGCTAGATGGAATTTTTCAAGATCCGCAAAGACATCCCCTTCATGCGCTATGCGCTGGTGTTCAACATCATTTCGTTGATCACCTTCCTGCTGGCGGTGTTCTTCCTTGCCACCAATGGACTGCATTACTCGATCGAATTCACCGGTGGAACCGTGATCGAGGTCGCCTACGACCACTCTGCCGAAATCCAGAAGGTTCGCGCGACGCTGGAGAAGGCCGGCTACGCCGACACCTCGGTGCAGAACTTCGGCTCCTCGCGCGACGTGCTGATCCGCATGCCGCTGAAGGAAGGCCAGTCCAGCGCCGACCTGTCGAAGAAGGTCATGGATACCCTCGCGGCCGAGGACAAGAGCGTGCAACTGCGCCGCGTCGAATTCGTCGGCCCGCAGGTGGGGCGCGAACTGGCGGAGAACGGCGCGCTCGCGCTGGTCGTCGTCTGCCTCGGCATCATGGCCTATCTCGCGCTCAGGTTCGAGTGGCGCTTCTCCGTGGCCGCGATCATCGCAAACCTGCACGACGTCGTCATCATTCTCGGCTGCTTCGCGCTGTTCCAGTGGGAATTCTCCCTGCCGGTGCTGGCGGCCGTGCTGGCGGTGCTGGGCTACTCGGTGAACGAATCGGTGGTGATCGCCGACCGGGTGCGCGAGAATTTCCGCAAGATGCGCAAGGCCTCGGTCACCCAGATCATCGACAACGCCATCACCAGCACCATTTCTCGCACCATCATCACCCACGGCAGCACCCAGGTCATGGTGCTGTCGATGCTGGTGTTCGGAGGCGCCGCGCTGCATAACTTCGCGCTGGCGCTGACCATCGGCATCATGTTCGGCATCTATTCGTCGGTGCTGGTCATGGCGCCGATCGTGAAGTGGCTGGGCGTATCGCGCGAACAGTTCATCCGCGCGCCGAAGAAAGACAAGCAGGAGGCGGTCGTATAAGCAGCGCGGCCGCACGGCGCCGCCCCTATCCTCGGGAGGCCGGATGAACAGGATACTGGTATGGGACCTGCCGCTGCGGCTGTTTCACTGGCTGCTGGTGGCGCTCGTGGTCGTATCCGTCGTCAGCGCCAATATCGGCGGCAATGCCATGCAGATCCACCTGCTCAGCGGCTACACCGTACTCGCCCTGGTGCTGTTCCGCATACTGTGGGGTTTTCTCGGAAGCACCCACGCGCGCTTCGCTTCCTTCGTTCGCAGCCCCGCCTCCGCCCTCGCCTACCTGAAATCACTGCGCCGCGGCGACGCAGGCCGGCACCTCGGCCACAATCCCGCCGGCGCCTGGTCGGTGATCTTTATGCTGACGGTGCTGCTGGTCCAGGCAGGCACGGGACTGTTCGCCAACGACGACATCGCGACCGAGGGCCCGCTGGCGAAACTACTGAGCAAGGACCTGAGCGACCGCATCACCGGCATCCACCACCTCAACGTCAAACTGCTGTATGCGCTGATCGCCATGCATCTGGCGGCGGTGGCGTTTTACGTAATAGGCAAACAGGAAAATCTGGTGAAACCGATGATCACCGGTTTCAAGAACGTCGCAAACGGCAGCGACGGGGACAAGCAGCGTCCCGCGCGAATCTGGCTGGCGGCGGCGCTGCTGACTGTTTGCGCAGGAGCTGTCTCCCTGCTGGTCAAGTTCAGCTAAGCCTGCTTTTCCCGCCGTCGGGGTTTTGCGCACCGAAAAAAGCCGGGGCAGGCCCCGGCTTTTTTTACCAAAACAGGATTACTTCTTCTTGCGAAAATCGTCGTGGCAGGCTTTGCAGGTCTTGCCGGTCGCGCCGAACTGCGCTTTGATGGCGTCCAGATTGCCGCCCTTGGCCACCTCGGCGAGTTTGCTCATTTCCTGTTGCATCTTGTCCGCGTCGGATTTGAATTTCGCCGCATTGGTCCAGATCTCCGGTTTGGCGGTGGTGTCACCGCTATCGGTACCGGCGACAAAACCACCCCAGGGCATTTTCGACATCTGATCCGCCATAGCCGCATTCATGGCGACCTCGTCCTTGTCGTAGGGCTTCTCCCCCTTGACCACCGGCGCGATGCGGCCGAAATGCTGGCCCATGATGAACATCCCGGACTGGCGGTACTTGATCGCGTCCTCCGCTTTCTTGAATGGCGCCTGCGCTTGCGCGCCGGCGGCGATGCCCAGGGCCAGCAACAAACCTACAACCAGCTGTGAAAATGACTTCATGAAAACTCCTTCTGAGGGTTGTTTTGTCGAGGCCTTTTCCGGCCCAATATTTACCGCGGCCCGAATGTACCAAATTCCTGCCGGTCGGTCCTGGTCAACTCGCACCAACCGGCCGGGCGACCCTGTCACAGGGACTACCCGGGCTCTAGGCGCATACACAGCCGCATACGGTTTTATTCCGGGAAAGCGCAAAAAAAACGCCCCTAGATGCGCCTGGCCAGCTCCGCCGCCTTGCCGGTGTACGTCCAGGGCGCGAGCGCAAGCAGGCGCTGGCGCTCCGCGTCCGGAATGGCCAGCTGGCCGATGAACTGCTGCAGCGACCCGGGCGTGATGCCCTTGCCCCGCGTGAGCGCTTTCAACTGCTCGTAGGGCTCGGGCAAGCCGTAGCGGCGCATCACCGTCTGCACCGCCTCGGCCAGCACCTCCCAGGTCGATTCCAGGTCCGCGCGCAAAGCGGCCGGATTGGCCTCCAGCTTGTTCAATCCCTTGAGGCACGAAACCAGGCCGAGGAGGCCGTAGCCCAGGGCCACGCCCACATTGCGCAACACGGTCGAATCGGTCAGGTCGCGCTGCCAGCGCGAAAGCGGCAATTTGCCCGACAGGTGGTGCAGCAGGGCATTGGCCAGTCCCAGATTGCCTTCGGAATTTTCGAAGTCGATCGGATTGACCTTGTGCGGCATGGTCGATGAACCGACCTCGCCGGCGATCACCCGCTGCTTGAAATAGCCGAGCGAGACGTAGCCCCAGATGTCCCGGTCCAGGTCGATGAGCACGGTATTCGCGCGCGCGCAGGCGTCGAAGAGTTCGGCCAGCGCGTCATGCGGTTCTATCTGCGTGGTGTAGGGATTGAACTCCAGCTGCAGCGCCTCCACGAAGTTGCGCGCAAAGCCCTCCCAGTCGAACGCGGGATAGGCGACGAGGTGTGCATTGTAGTTGCCCACCGCACCGTTGATCTTGCCCGTCAGACTGACCGCGGCGATGCGCGCGCGCGCGCGCGCCAGCCGGTGAACCACATTGGCCATCTCCTTGCCCATGGTGGTCGGAGTAGCCGCCTGGCCGTGGGTGCGCGCAAGCATAGGCTCATCCGCAAGCTCGTGAGCGAGGATGCGCAGCCTGTCGACGACCCGATCCAGCGCCGGCAGCATCACCAGTTCGCGCGCGTCGGCGAGCATCAGCGCGTGCGCAAGATTGTTGATGTCCTCCGAAGTGCAGGCGAAATGGATGAACTCGGCCGCCGCCGCCACCTCGGCCTGGCCGGCGAAACGCTCCTTCAGCCAGTACTCGATCGCCTTGACGTCGTGGTTGGTGCGTGCTTCGATTTCCTTGACGCGCGCCGCGTCGGTTTCGCCGAAGCCGGCGGCCGCCTGGCGCAATTCGGCCACTGTCGCCGCGGAAAAAGGCCGGATCTCGGCCAGACCGGGTTCCTGCGCCAGGGCGATCAGCCATTCGATCTCGACCCGCACGCGATAGCGGATCAGCGCCGCCTCGCTGCAATAGGCGGTCAGCGGCGCGAGTTGCTTGTGGTAGCGCCCGTCCAGGGGCGAAAGGGCGCTGAGCGGTGAGGGCATTTTGCTGTCTTTGACAAATCTGCAGCGGGATTCATTTTACCATGCGCGCCCGGGCAATGCGCCGGAGCGCGCTGGCGCCGATGCTATAATTGCGCCCGTTGCAGTCGAGTCCGCGGCAAATACACCATGAAATTACTCGGTACTCTCACCAGCCCCTATGTGCGCAAGGCACGGGTCGTGCTGGCAGAAAAGAGGATCGACTATACCTTCGAGCTGGAGGACCCCTGGGACGAAAAATCCAGGGTTGCCGACGCCAACCCCCTGGGCAAGGTTCCGGTGCTGGTGCTCGACGACGACAGCACCTTGTTCGATTCGCGCGTGATCGTTGAATTCCTCGACAGCGTGTCTCCGATCAGCCGCCTGATCCCGCACGACAATCGCGAGAAAATCGAAGTCAAGCGCTGGGAGGCGCTGGCTGACGGCGTGCTCGAAGCCGCAGTCGCGGTGGTGCTGGAGCGCCGCCGCGCGGCCAAACAAAAGAGCGACGCCTTTATCGAACGCCAGATGGACAAGATCGAGCGCGGACTGGCGGTGATGGCGAGGGATCTGGGGGAGCAGCCCTGGTGCACCGGCAATGCCTTTACCCTGGCCGACATCGCCTGCGGCGTTGCCCTGGGCTATCTCGACTTCCGCAACGGGACATACGATTGGCGCGTGCTGCACGCGAACCTGGCGAAACTGGCGGCAAAACTGGCGGAGCGCCCGTCATTCGCCGACACCGCGCCGCGCGAAGCGCAAACACCTGCTCCGGCGTCGCGCAAGAAAAACTGAATCGGGCTGCGTGCTGCCGTCTGCGCCGGCCATGGCGCCGCCACCCCGGCCTACTGTATCACCCCTCCGCCCAGGCACACTTCGCCCTGGTACAGCACCGCCGATTGCCCCGGCGTGATCGCCCATTGCGGCTGCTCGAATACGAGTTCAAGCAGATCATCCTCGAGGCGGCCTATGCGGCAGGGCGCGTCGGCCTGCCGGTAACGCGTCTTCGCCGCATATGCGGGTGCCGCATCCGGCGCGCCGCCGCTCACCCAGGACAGGTCCGCGGCGCGCAGCACGCGCTTGAGCAACAGCGGATGGTCGTGGCCGGATACCACCACGAGTTCATTCTTCTCCATGTCCTTGCCCGCGACATACCAGGCCTCCCCCTCGCTCCCGCCGCCTTTCACCCCGCCTATGCCTATGCCCTTCCTCTGCCCCAGGGTGTAGAAAGCGAGACCCACGTGCTCTCCGATCACCCGTCCCTCGGCGCTGCGGATCGGGCCGGGCGTGTGCGGCAGATAGCGGTTGAGGAATTCGCGGAACGGACGCTCGCCGATGAAGCAGATGCCGGTGGAGTCTTTCTTGGCATGCACCGGCAGGCCGGCCTCCCTGGCGATCCTGCGCACCTCGGTTTTCTGCAGCAGCGCCAGCGGAAACATTGCGCTTGCGAGCTGAGCCTGGCTCAGGCGGTGCAGAAAATAGCTCTGGTCCTTGCTCCTGTCCGCCGCTTTGAGCAGCTCGAAGCGACCTGCTCCAACGCCGGCGTCCACAGGACGGACACCGGCACCGCTTTCACCAACGCCGGCGTTGACACGACGGACGCCGGCACCGCTTTCACCAACGCCGGCGTCCACACGACGGACGCCGGCGTAGTGCCCGGTGGCGATGCGCCCGGCGCCGAGCGCGGTGGCGTGGTCGAGAAAGGCGCGGAACTTGATTTCAGCGTTGCACAATACGTCCGGATTGGGTGTGCGCCCGGCCTGATACTCGGAGAGGAAGGCGCTGAATACGCGCTCCTTGTATTCGGCGGCGAAATTGACCGCCTCCAGCTCGATGCCGATCACATCCGCGACGGCAGCGCAATCGATCAGGTCCTGGCGCGTGGAGCAATACGCGTCATCGTCGTCGTCCTCCCAGTTCTTCATGAACAGGCCGACGACGTCGTAGCCGGCGCGCTTCAACAGCAGCGCGGCCACCGACGAATCCACTCCGCCGGACATGCCGACGATGATTTTTTCCCTGGTGCTCATGGCGCAACGAGGGGGATAGCGACCTTCGGGACGCCTCCTCCCCGCATTCCCCTGTAATTGCCCTCGCAATATCGATCCTGTGCCGGATTCCTAATAGACATTGGGCGTCTTTCCCGCGAGCCAGTCTTCGAAGGGCAACACCAGCGCAGGCTGCCCATTGTCGAAAAACCAGCTATCGACGATAAATACCTTCTGCGTTTCGCGCTCGCGGATGCGCGCGGCCCAGTGGTCTGCGATGATGAAGCGCGTGCGCATGAACGGCTCCAGCACCTCATGCAACCGGAGCCAGCCCCGCGCCTGCAACAGCGCGAGAAAGGCGCTGGTATTGGTCGAATGGTCGATGCAGTCCATCCTTCCATTATCCCCGCCGTCGGCGTAATTGCCGCCCCGGTCGTGCCGGACCGGTGTCTGCTCGCCCGCGATCGCGTACATGCGGCCGATGACCACGGAGATCGCCTCGCGCTCGGCTGCGGCATCACCCGCCGCCGCGAGTTGCAGCCGCAGGGGCTCGAGCTGCGCGTCGCTGTAGAGCACCGGCGCCTTGGCATGACAGCCGTAGTTGTAGCAGATCGTCAGTTCCTCGGCGTGCGCGCTCAATCCGGTCAGGGCGAGCGCGCACAGCAGCGCAAGTCCGCGCGCGGCGCCGCTACGCATGATCGATCAGTACATCCAGCGGATAACGCCTGCCGGCGAGATAGTCCTCCATGCAGCGCAATACCAGCGGGCTGCGGTGGCGCTCGCGCGAGGCGCGTATCTCTTCGGCGTCGAGCCACAGCGCGCGCACGATGCCTGCATCGAGCCGGCGCCCGGCCTCGTGCCCGCCCAGTTCGCCGCAGAAGGCGAAACGCAGATAGCTCACGCCCGCGCCGGCGGCCGAGTCCGGCTTGCCCCAGCGGTAGATGCCCACCAGTGCGCTAGGCTGAAAATGCCAGGCCGATTCTTCCAGCACTTCGCGGCTGCAGCCCGCAACCAGCGATTCGTGCCGTTCCAGGTGCCCGGCCGGCTGGTTGTACACGAGTCGGCCCTCGTCCTCCTCCTCGACCAGCAGGAAGCGCCCGCCGCGCTCTATTACCGCGGCCACCGTGACGCCGGGTCGCGGATCCACGCTCAGCGGCTGTTGCTGCGGATGAATTCTGCCATGCGCGCGACGCCTTCCTTGATGGCCTGGTCGGAGGCCGCATAGGAAAAGCGGATGTGCTGTCCCTCGTCGGGCACGCGCGCGCCGAAATGAATGTCTGCGAGCACCGCAACGCCTGCTTCATTGAGCAGGCGCTTGCGCAGCTCCTCCGAATCCCTGGCGCCCGTCATGCGGCAGGCTTCGGTGACGTTGGGCCAGGCGTAAAACGCGCCGCCGGGCAGTTTGCAGCTCACGCCCGGCACCTTGTTCAACAATCCCACGATCAGGTCGCGCCGCGAAAGGAAGCTCGCGCGCATTTTGCGCGGCTCGTCCTGCGGCCCGTTGAGCGCCTCCAGCGCCGCCCATTGGCTGATATGCGAGGCGCAGGAGTCGGTGTTGGTTACCCAGCGCACGAAATGCGGCGCGAGGACGGGATTCGACGTGAATCCGATGCGCCAGCCGGTCATGGCCCAGGTCTTGGAGGCCCCGTCGGAAATGATGGTGCGCTCGTACATTCCCGGCAAAGACGCGATCGAGGCGAATTCGCCCTCGTAGAGCAGGCGCGAATAGATTTCGTCGGCGAAAATCCAGATGTCGGGATGCCGATGCAGCACGGCGGCGATGTCCTCCAGATCCTTCTTGGTCAGGATGCCGCCGGTCGGGTTGTGCGGCGAATTGAGGATCAGCAGCCTGGTCCTGGGGGTGATCTTCGCCTCGAGCTCGGCCGGATCGAAAGCGAAGTTGCGCGCCTCGCGCAGATACAGCGGCACCGGCACCGCACCGCAGGCGAGGATCTGCGACTCGTAGATCGGAAATCCCGGATTGGGATAGATCACCTCGTCGCCCACGCCGTAATCCGTGGTGCACAGGATGCTGTAGGCAATGAACGGCTTCGCCCCCGCGCCGATCACCACATGCTCCGGATCGATGGACAGGCCGCGCAGGCGCCCCATGTCCGCGGCCGCCGCCGTGCGCAGCTCGGCGATCCCGGCCGAAGGCGTGTAGCCGTGGCGCCCCTCGCGTATCGCCCTGACCGCGGCGTCCTGGATGTTCGCGGGCGTATGAAAATCCGGCTGCCCGATGCAGAAGGAAATGATGCTCTTGCCCTGGCGCTGGAGTTCGTTCACCTCGGCCAGCACGACAAAGGCGTTCTCGGTGCCGAGCTCGGCGCTGCGGCGGCTGCTTGCTGGCATGCTGGTATCTTTCAAGGAACCTCGGAATCGCAATTTTATCCCATGTGGCACGGTCGCTGTCCGCGGCTGCTATCATTCGCGAAAACATGCGGAGGTACCCATGCTGATCAGTTGCGTAGCCTATGAGGACGGCAAGAAACTCGGCGACATCGACAAGAAGGACATCAGCGTCTATGTGCGCCGTCCCGGATGCCTGCTCTGGGTCGCACTCTACGAAGCCGACCTCAACGAACTGTCCGAAATGCAGAAGGAGTTCGGCCTGCACGAACTGGCCGTGGAGGACGCGAGCCACGGGCACCAGCGGCCCAAAATCGAGGAATACGGGGACTCGCTCTTCGCCGTGCTGCACACGGTCGACGTGGAGGATGGGGAAATCAAGATCGGCGAGGTCGATGTCTTCGTCGGCCCGAATTACCTGCTGTCGGCGCGCAGCCGAACCAAGCATGGATTCGCCACCGTGCGCGCGCGCTGCGAGCGCGAACCGCACCTGCTGCGTCAGGGCTCCGGTTTCGTCTTCTACGCGCTGATGGACTCCATTGTCGACCGCTACTTTCCGGTGCTCGACGTAGTCGAGGACGACCTCGAGCGGGTGGAAGAGCGGATTTTCTCCGGCAGCTCGGCGCGTTCGAACATCGAGTCGCTGTACGAATTGAAGCAGAAGCTGATGACGCTAAAGCACGCGGCCGGGCCGCTGCTCGAAGCCTCCAGCAAGCTGCACGGCGGCAGGGTGCCGCAGGTCTGCGCTGCGACCCAGGAATATTATCGCGATGTGTACGACCACCTGATACGCATCAACCAGTCGATCGACAGCCTGCGCGAGATGGTGACCACGGCCATATCGGTGAACCTGTCGCTGATCACGCTGCAGGAAAACGAAACCACCAGGCGCATAGCCGCGTACGCGGCCCTGGTGGCCGTGCCGACCATGATCGCCGGCGTCTACGGCATGAACTTCAAGAGCATGCCGGAGCTATCCTGGGCTTACGGCTACCCGCTCGCACTCGCCATCATGGCTATCCTGGACACCGTGCTGTTTCACCGGCTGCGCAAGGCAGGCTGGCTGTAGCGCGCGGCGACAGGCGGGTACAACCAGCCCTTGGAAGCTGCAGCTTGCTGAATTGGAACGGGTTGGTTCAGAATCATTGAAATCCGGTATCGACGCGGGAACTGCGGGTATCATTGCATATACTGGGCACCAGTACTATATGCAGCCTGTTTTCGTTAACCTTTCATTAACTTAACAATTACGCATCCATGGGCCGAAGCAACAAGTTCGATTATCGGGCCGCCATCCAGATGACCCTGCTTGCACACCCGGACGGACTTTCCCTGGACGAACTGGTTGAGCACTCAGGACTCAAGGTCGACCGTTCGACGCTGTTCCGCCACCTGACCCGGCTCATTGCAACGGGGCGCGCGCAGCGCGTAGGCAAGGCGCGCGCGTCGCGCTATCGACCGCTGGATCCTGGGCGGGCCGCCGCGGACCCGGATCCGGCCGATCCCCGCCACCCGGCAACGGGGCAGGAACCAGAGGCGCTCCAATACCCGCTACCGGATGAGGCGCCCGGTGCAGACGCAGAGCCGTATCCAGTCGATGGTGCTGAGGCGAAAAATGTTCCGGACTGGACCCCGGCGCATGAGGCGGCGGTGAAAAAAGCGGTGCGCACCGTCGTACGCGAATGGAAGCGCTGTAACCGCCTCAACCTGCAGATCTACCTTTCGCTCCTGGTAAAACCCGAACAGGTGAATGAACTGGTCGCGGTGGTGGAAAAGGAACTGGCTGGCTTGCATCAAGACAATCTGGACAGCTTCGGTCTTACGCCAGCCGAGTTCGCGCGCTACGTTCCGCCGGCATTGTGAAGCGTCTGTCCGATAGCCTGATGTCTCAACCGGCTTTCGCCAGCACCGCCTGCAGCAGCACGTTGCAGCCGGCCGCTAGATCTTCCGGCTTGGCGTTTTCGATTTCGTTGTGGCTGATACCGCCCTCGCAAGGCACGAAAATCATCGCGGTGGGTGCCACACCGGCGACGTAGACGGCGTCATGGCCGGCGCCGCTGACTATGTCCATGTGGCGATAGCCCAGCCCCGCCGCTGCGGCGCGCACCGCGTCCACGCACGCCTGGTCGAAATGGCAGGGCGGAAAAAAAACCGTCTGGCGGATTTCTATTTGCAGCCCATGTTCCTGCGAGATCCTCGCGGCCGCCGCGCGCAAGCCCTGCTCCATGCGGTCCAGGCCGGCAACCGCGGTGTCGCGAAAATCCACCGAGAACACCGTTTCCCCGGGCACGACGTTGCGCGAGTTGGGCCGGTTCACGATCATGCCGACGGTGCCGCGCGCGTGCTCGGTGGCCTTGCCCAGCCGGTTGACCTCCTGAATCAGAAAGCTTGCGCCGAAAAGCGCGTCGCGGCGCAAGTGCATGGGCGTGGGACCGGCGTGCGCGTCCATGCCCGTGACCGTGACTTCGAACCAGCGCTGGCCCAGCGCCCCGGTCACCACGCCGACGGTATTGCCGGTGTTCTCCAGCAGCGGCCCCTGCTCGATGTGCGCCTCGAAATACGCCGCCAGCGGACGTCCGCCTACACTCGCCGCGCCAGCATAGCCGATAGCATCCAGGGCGTCGCCGAACGATATCCCCTCGGAATCGCGCGCCGCGCGTATTTCCTGCACCGTATGCACACCTGCAAACGCGCCCGAAGCACCCATCACCGGCAGGAAGCGCGAGCCTTCCTCGTTGGTCCACATCGCCACTTCGAACGGAACTTCGGTCTCTATCCCGCGATCGTTCAGGGTGCGCGCCACTTCCAGCGCCGCCATCACGCCGTAGCAGCCGTCGAAGCGTCCGCCCGAAGGTTGGGTGTCCAGGTGGCTGCCCGAGACCACCGGGGGCGCGGCATTGTTGCGTCCGCGGCGGCGCGCGAAAATGCTGCCGACGCCATCCACGCTGACCGAGAGCCCGGCCGCCTTGCACCACGAGACAAACAGGTCGCGCCCCTGCCGGTCCAGGTCGGTGAGGGTCAGGCGCTTCACCCCTCCCTTGGGCGTGGCGCCGATTTTCGCCATCTGCATGAGCGATTCCCACAGGCGCTCGGCGTCGATTCGTATGTCCGCGGGTCTGGATGCTGCCGCCACGATTTCTCGCCTCCGATTCAGTTGTCAGTTCAATCCGCGAACGGCTTCGGCCGTGACGCCGAACATCTCGTCCAGGTGCTTCTTCTCCGCGATCAGCGGCGGACAGAAGGCGATGTTGTCGCCTATCGGACGCACGAACACGCCGCGGTCCCAGCATTTTTCGAACACCTCCTTCGCGCGCGCGCCCGGTGCGCCCGCGCGCGGCGCGAACTCGATCGCGCCGATCAGGCCGAGGTTGCGGCAATCGACCACGTGCGGCAGCCCCTTGAACGAGTGCACCCCGTTCTCGAACTCCGCGGCCAGCGCCTGGGCGCGCGTGAGCAGGCCCTCCTCGGCGTAGGTATCCAGCGTGCCCAGCGCCGCGGCGCTGGCCAGGGGATGCCCGGAATAGGTGTAGCCGTGGAAAAAATCGATGCCGTTGCCGGCGGCTTCCATGAACGTTTCGTAAATCTGCTGCTTCACGATCACCCCGCCCATCGGCACCGTGCCGCTGGTGATGCCCTTGGCGAAAGTGATGAGATCGGGCGTGACGCCGAAATATCCGCTCGCGAACGGCTGGCCCAGGCGCCCGAAACCGGTGATCACCTCGTCGAAAATGAGCAGGATGCCGTGCTTGTCGCAGATCTGGCGCAGCCGCTCGAGATAGCCCTGCGGCGGGATCAGCACGCCGCCCGCGCCCGATACCGGCTCCACGATCACCGCGGCGATATTGGAGGCGTCGTGCAAGGGGATGATGCGGTTCTCCAGTTCGTCGGCGAATTCGGCGCCTGCGGCCGGCTGGCCGCGCGAGTAGGCGCTGCGCGCCGGATCATGGGTGTGGCGCAGGTGATCCACGCCGGGAATCATCAAGCCGTAGGCCTTGCGATTGGCGGGGACCCCGCCCACCGATATGCCGGCGAGGTTCACCCCGTGATAGCCGCGCTCGCGCCCGACGAAGCGCGTGCGCGTGCCCTCGCCCTTCAAGCGGTGGAAGGCGAGCGCTATTTTCAGCGCCGTGTCCACTGCCTCGGAGCCCGAATTGACGAAGAACACCTGCTCCATGCCCTCGGGCGCAAGTCCGGCGATGCGGCGCGCCACCTCGAAGGGCAGCGGGTGACCGACCGAAAAAGAGGAGGAAAAATCGAGGATGCCGGCCTGCTTGCGTATCGCCTCGACGATTTTCGGGCGGCAGTGTCCGGCGTTGACGCACCACAGCGTCGCCAGGCCATCGAGCACTTTCTTGCCTTCGACCGTGGTGTAGTACATGCCTTCGGCCGAAGCGATCATGCGCGGCGCGAGCTTGAACGCGCGGTTGTTCGTGTAGGGCATCCAGTAATGCTCGAGGTCGAGCGGCTGCGGGGACTGTTGCGGAGGGTTCATGGTCTATCCTTCAGTTACTGCGGGCCGCTGCCGGCAATCGCGGACGCCGGCAGCCGGAATCCCGCAGGGTCAGCCCAGCGTCGGCATGTTGAGGCCGGCAGCCGGCGTGTCTTCGTGCGGCCAGCGCGTGGTCACAGCCTTGGTGCGGGTGTAGAACTTGACGCCCTCCATGCCGTGCATGTGCAGGTCGCCGAACAGCGAAGCCTTCCAGCCGCCGAAGGAGTAAAACGCCATAGGCACCGGAATGGGCACGTTCACGCCCACCATGCCCACCTGGACCTCTTCCTCGAAGCGGCGCGCCGCGCCGCCGGAGTTGGGGAATATCGCCGTGCCGTTGCCGTAAGGATTGGCGTTGACCAGCGCTATCGCCTCCTCCAGCGTGTCCGCGCGCAGCACGACCAGAACCGGGCCGAAGATCTCGTCCTTGTAGATCTTCATCCCGGGCTTGACCTGATCGAACAGCGTCGTGCCGAGAAAAAAACCGTTCTCGTAGCCCGCGATCTTCTTGTCGCGTCCATCGAGCACCAGCTTTGCGCCCTCGGCCACGCCTATGTTGATATACCCCTGAACCTTGTCGCGATGGGCCAGGGTGACCAGTGGCCCCATTTCCACGCCCTCGGCGTCGCCGGGGCCGACCTTGATTTTCGCGGCCTTGCGCGCGAGCATGTCGACCAGCGGATCGCCGATGGCGCCCACCGCGACCACCGCGGAGATCGCCATGCAGCGCTCGCCCGCCGAACCGTAGGCCGCGCCGATCAGCGCGTCGGCGGTAAATTCCAGATCCGCATCCGGCAGCACCACCGCATGGTTCTTCGCCCCGCCCAGAGCCTGCACCCGCTTGCCGTTCCTGGCGCAGGTTTCGTATATGTATTTCGCAATCGGCGTGGAGCCGACGAAGGAAACCGCATGTATGCCCGGATGGTTCAGGATGGCGTCCACTGCTTCCTTGTCGCCGTGCACCACGTTGAACACGCCGTCGGGCAATCCCGCCTGCCGGAAGAGTTCGGCCATTCTCATGCTGGTCGAGGGCACTTTTTCCGAAGGCTTGAGGATGAAGGTATTGCCGCAGGCGATGGACACCGGGAACATCCACAAGGGCACCATCGCCGGAAAATTGAACGGCGTGATGCCGGCGCACACCCCCACCGGCTGGCGCAGCGTGTGGCAATCGACGCCGGTGCCGGCGTTCCCGCTGTGCTCGCCCTTCAGCAGGTGCGGGATGCCGCAGGCAAACTCGATCACCTCGATGCCGCGCTGCACGCTGCCCAGCGCATCGGGGAGCGTCTTGCCGTGCTCCTCCGAGGCGAGTTGCGCGAGTTCCTTTTGATGGGCCTGCATCAGCGCGAGAAATTTCTGCATCACGCGCGCGCGCCTGAGCGGCGGCGCGCTGCCCCAGCCGGGGAGCGCGGCGCCAGCCGCCTTGACCGCCGCGTCGATGTCCCCGGCGTCGGCGAAAGTAACGCGCCGGACGACCCTGCCGGTGGCCGGATTGGTCACCTCGCCCGTGCGCAGGCTGGTCGAGGCATGTGCGCCTCCGTTGACCCACGAGGGCACGCCGGGAGGCGTGACCGCCTTTTCATTGGGATGGTTCATTCGCTAGTCCTATAGAAAGGGAGCGCTCCGCCCGCCGGAAATCGCCCCTGCCAGCGTGCCAGCGAGCGGCAAAACACGTGATATCCGCGTACGAAATCATACCACGGCGTAAGCGCGCCGGAATTCGCATGGCGCATGGTGGTATGACATCCTGCGATTCAATATTTGCCGCACTTCCATGGCCTGCGCGGCTCGGGCGCAGGGCGCAGCCAGCGTGACTGGCAAGACATTGCGCCCCCTCGCCAAACCCGCTCCCGGCGCCGCCGGAACGACGACCTAGGCGCTTTCTGGCATAATCGGGCCAGAAAACGAATTGTTATGCGCAATGCCGCGCCAAATAGTACATCGTGCAGCAAGCGCCCCGCGCCGTCTTCGCTTACAGGTCGCGGAAATATTGCAGGCACCATTCCTTCCCCGTGTCCTGATTGACGTGGCAGCGGAACCGGGGTAGCAGCTAGATCAAATCGTGCGCGCGGAGTCGCCGCGCTTGTACATACCCGGCGATCCCGCGCGCCTGAGGTCGGCAGGCGCGCCGATGGCGCCTGTTTTTTTCCAGGTCGCAACTCAGCGCAACTCAATTTCGCCTGGCCTGATAGGGAAAGCTCATGAGACTGTCATTGCGCTTCGTCCTGCCCCTGATGCTGGTACTGGCAGGCATCGCCTATGCCGTCGCCCCGATGGTCGACCGATTGACCCTGAGCTGGTTCGTGCGCGATCTGGACAGCCGCGCGGCGCTGGTCGCCAACACCTTGCAGGAGCCGCTGCAGGAACAGTTGACGGCAGGCAGGAAGGCCAAGACCATTGAATTCTTCAACCGCATGACGCGCGACGAGCGCCTGTTTGCGATCGGCTATTGCGCCGCACCGACGGGAAAGGCCCTGGCTACACGCTCGCTTCCGGCGGAGGTCCGCTGCGACGAACTCAAGCGCTGGGCGGGGCCCAGCGATCACCTCCTGGCCAGCGATCAGGGTCCCCTGCACGTGACGGTGAAGCGGATGGCGAGCGACGCGGCGCCGGAAGGCCAGCTGGTGCTGGTGCAGGACATGAGTTTCATCACCCGCCGCAGCGAGGAAACCAAGCAGTACCTGTTCTACCTTTTCATGGGGCTCGCAGCGGTAGTCTCGCTGATCACGGTGATCATTGCGCAGCTGTCCTGGCGCGGCTGGGTCGCCGGCGTGCGCTCCCTGCTGCACGGCGAAGGACTGCTGCGGCAACCGGGTTCAGGTGCAGCCCCAGACCTGCCCGGGTTCAAGCCCATCGCGCGCGACCTGCAGCGGCTGATCCGCGACCTGGAATCCGATGCACACTCGCGCGATGAGAACCAGATCACCTGGTCGCCCGAGTCCCTGCGCGCCATATTGCGCGGTGAACTGCGCGGCGAGGACATCATCGTCGTATCCAACCGCGAACCCTACGTCCACCAGCGCCGCGGCGACCGTATCGAGGTCCAGCAGCCGGCCAGCGGGCTGGTCACGGCAATGGAACCGATCATGCGCGCCTGCTCCGGAACCTGGATCGCGCACGGCAGCGGCTCGGCCGACCGCGATGTCGTCGACAAGCACGACCGCGTCGCGGTCCCGCCGCAGAAGCCCGCCTACCAAATCCGCCGCGTCTGGCTGAGCGCGGAGGAGGAGGCCGGCTATTACTACGGCTTCGCCAACGAAGGGCTTTGGCCGCTGTGTCACATCGCCCATGTGCGGCCCACCTTCCGCTCGGGCGACTGGGCCCAGTACGTCGCGGTCAACCGCAAGTTCGCCAAGGCCGTCGCCAGCGAGGCCAAGACGAAGGACCCCATCGTCCTGGTGCAGGACTACCATTTTGCGCTGCTGCCGAAAATGATCCGCGAAGAATTGCCGGACGCAACGGTGATAGCCTTCTGGCACATACCCTGGCCCAACCCCGAGTCCTTTGCCATCTGCCCGTGGCGCGACGAAGTGCTGGAGGGCATGCTCGGCAGCAGCATCCTCGGTTTTCACACCCAGTCGCACTGCAACAATTTCGTCGACACGGTCGATCGCTTTATCGAAGCGCGGGTGGATCGCGATTCCTTCACCGTCTCCTTCGGCGGCAGGCTCACGGCCGTGCGCCGCTATCCGATTTCCATCGCCTGGCCGCCGGCGGCGGCGATGGTGGAAAAAGCGGTGCCGGACTGCCGCAGCAGCATTCGCCAGCTGAATGACCTGCCGCCGGGGCACAAACTCGGCGTAGGCGTCGACCGCCTCGACTACACCAAAGGCATCGTCGAGCGCTTTCGCGCGATCGAACGGCTGCTGGAACTCAATCCCGGATGGATCGGCCGCTTCACCTTTGTCCAGGTCGCCGCACCGACGCGCGCGGGAATCGAGGAATATCAGCAGCACGAAGCGCAGGTGCGGGCCATGGCGACGCGCATCAACGGCCGTTTCACGCGCCAGGGACCACCGCCTATCGTGCTCAAGGTGGAGCACCACGAGCCGCGTGAGGTATATGAATATTTCCGCGCCGCCGATTTCTGTTTCGTGAGCAGCCTGCACGACGGCATGAACCTGGTGGCCAAGGAGTTTGTCGCGGCTCGCGACGATGACTGCGGGGTTCTGATCCTGTCCCAATTTACCGGCGCCGCACGCGAGTTACCCGAGGCCCTGATCGTCAATCCCTACGACGCCGACCAGTGCGCGGCTGCGCTGCATCTGGCGCTGACCATGCCGGCGGAGGAGCAGCGCGACCGCATGCGCCTGATGCGCGGGCTGGTGGCCGAGTTCAATGTCTTCCGCTGGGCCGGCCGCATGTTGCTCGATGCAGCAGCGATGCGCCGTCGCGATCGCCTGAACGTAAAGACCGGGCGCGCGGAGGCGTGAGCACGGCACGCCGCCTGCCCGCGCCCCGCCTGGACTGGGCGTATTTTCTCGACGTCGACGGTACCCTGATCGACATCGCCGACACCCCTGAGGCGGTACACGTAGACAGCGCACTGCTCGACCTGATCTCGCGCCTGCAGCAGGCAAGCGGCGGCGCCGTGGCGCTGGTCAGCGGCCGCGCTGTGGCCTTTCTGGACCGGCGCCTGGGCAGGCTGCAATTGCCCATGGCCGGACAGCACGGACTCGAACGCCGCGATGCGGCAGGCCGACTGTGGACAAACGCTGCGCCGCCCGCGGCCAAGTCCGCGATCAAGGCCGCGCTGGCGCCGGTACTGGCGCGCCATCCCGGCCTGCTGCTGGAGGACAAGGGCCTGACCCTGGCGCTGCATTACCGGCGCTCGCCGCAGCTGGCGTCCTACGCGCATCGCCTCATGGCGCAGCTGGCGGCGGCCGCCGGCGCGGGGCTAGAGGTGCAGCGCGGCAGGCGCGTGGCGGAGATCAAGCCCGCAGGCGTGGACAAGGGCACGGCCATTGCCGCCTATCTGACGGAACCGCCGTTCGCAGGCCGCCGCCCCGTGTTCATCGGCGACGACCGCAACGACGAACACGGCTTCGCCGAGGTGAACAGGCTGGACGGCGTCTCTGTCAAGGTGGGCAAGGGCGCCAGCTGCGCCCGTTTCCGCCTGCCCGATGTGGCGGCGGTAAGGCGCTGGCTGCTCGCCGCGCTTGCGCAAAAGTAGCAGGATAGTTCCTGCGGATTTCCAGGAGCGTATCGCATGAAAGATATTGCCAAGTTCATCGCCGGCTTCGAGCGCTTCCAGGAGAAGTACTTCCGCGACGAGCAAAGCGTGTTCTCGCGGCTGCGCCGGGGCCAGCGGCCGCGCGCCCTGGTGATTTCATGCTGCGACTCGCGCGTCGACCCTGCCATGCTCACCGGCGCTGACCCCGGCGATCTGTTCGTAGTGCGCAATGTGGCGAACCTCGTTCCACCCTACCGTGACGACTCCGAAGCGCCCGGAATCCGGGCCGCGATCGAGTTTGCCGTCAAGAACCTGGGTGTGGAGCACATCATCGTTCTGGGGCACTCCAGCTGCGGCGGCATACAGGCGCTGATGGAGGGCGAGGGCATCAGCGAGAACCGCTACGAATTCATCGGTGCCTGGGTAGGCATCGCCAGGCGCGCGCGGGAACAGGTGTTGCGTGCACTGCCGCAGAAGCCGCCCGCGGTTCAGGCCAGGGCCTGCGAGCAGGCCGCGTTGCTGGTTTCCCTGGACAACCTGCTGTCGTTTCCATGGATACGCGAACGCGTCGACAAGAACGCGCTCGAACTTCACGCCTGGCATTTCGATATCGAGACCGGGGAACTGCTCGCGTATTCGGCGGAATCGGCGACTTTCAGCCCGCTGGTTCGCCAGCCGCGTCCCGATCAGGGTGCGGATACAATAGCGTAGCTTGGACACCATCGGCCCGGCCCCAGCGCCGCGCGATTTCACCCGAGTGCAAAGGAAATGAAATTGAAAAAGAAAACCCCCGAAGAATTGCGCAGCCACCGCTGGTACGGCGCCATGGACATGCGCGCCTTCGGCCACCGCTCGCGCACGGCGCAGATGGGCTATGAGCGCAGCGACTACGCCGGCAAGCCGGTGATCGCCATCATCAACACCTGGAGCGACATCAATCCCTGCCACACCCATTTCAAGCAGCGCGTCGAGGAAGTGAAGCGCGGCGTGTGGCAGGCCGGCGGCTTCCCGGTGGAAATGCCGGCGATGTCGCTGTCCGAGCCGTTCCAGAAGCCGACCACCATGATGTACCGCAACTTCCTCGCCATGGAATGCGAGGAACTGCTGCGCTCCTATCCCGCCGACGGCGCGGTGCTGATGGGAGGCTGCGACAAGACCACGCCGGCGCTGCTCATGGGTGCGATCAGCATGAACCTGCCGGCGATCTTCATGCCTGCGGGCCCGATGCTGCGCGGCAACTGGGGCGGCGCGACGCTGGGCTCGGGCTCGGACACATGGAAATACTGGGCCGAACTGCGCGCGGGTAACATCACGGAAAAGGACTGGCAGGAGATCGAGCAGGGCATCGCGCGCTCGCCCGGGCATTGCATGACCATGGGCACGGCCTCGACCATGACCAGCGCGGCCGAGGCCATGGGCTTCACCCTGCCCGGCGCGGCGTCGATCCCGGCGCCGGACTCGCGCCACGCGGCCATGGCCACGCTCACCGGCAAGCGCGCGGTGGGCATGGTGTGGGAAGACCTGAAGCCGCGGGATGTGCTCGACGCCGACGCGATCCACAATGCCGTCACCGCCGTGCTCGCCATCGGCGGCTCGACCAACGCCATCGTGCATCTGATCGCGCTAGCGCGCCGCGCCGGGGTAAAACTCGACCTGGACCTGTTCGATGCGCTGGCGCGCAAGACGCCGCTGCTCGCCAACATCCGTCCTTCAGGCAAATACCTGATGGAAGACTTCTACTATGCCGGCGGTCTGCGCGCAGTGCTGAAAAACCTCGGCGGACTGCTCAAATCCGGCGCGAGAACCGTCAATGGCAAGACCATGGGCGAGAACATCGCCGATGCGAAGGTGTTCGACGAGGACATCATCCGCTGCGTCGAACATGCCTTGGTCAAATCCGACAGCCTGGCGGTGCTGCGCGGCAACCTCGCCCCGGACGGCGCGGTGATCAAGCCGCCCGCCGCCGAGGCACACTTGCACCGGCACACGGGCAAGGCGGTTGTGTTCGCCGACTACAACGACATGGCGGCGCGCATCGATGACCCGGATCTGCCGGTGGACAAGGATTCCGTGATCGTGCTCAAGCACGCCGGGCCTCTGGGCGGTCCCGGCATGCCCGAATGGGGCCAGCTGCCGATCCCGCAGAAGCTGCTGAAACAAGGCGTGCGCGACATGGTGCGCATTTCCGATGCGCGCATGAGCGGCACCTCCTACGGCGCCTGCGTGCTGCATGTCGCGCCCGAATCCTGGATCGGCGGGCCGCTGGCGCTGGTGCGCGACGGCGACCTGATCGAGCTCGACGTGCCCGGCCGGAAACTGAATCTGAAAGTCAGCGACGCGGAACTGGCCGCACGCAAGTCGGCGTGGAAGGCGCCCGCGCCGCGCTACGAACGCGGCTACGGCGCGGCATTTTCGCGGCACATCACCCAGGCGAACGACGGCTGCGACTTCGATTTTCTCGAAGCCGGCGCGCAGACACCGGATCCGGAAATACACTGAGGCGGATGTCCGCCCCTCCGCAGCTGCGTAGCGGTCCGCGCGTGCAGTCCGAGTATCTGATTTGTTGCGAGTGTGCGGGATAATTGGTCCGCCTATCCTTTGAACGATCGCGCCACCCGGCTATTCGCACGAATGTTCGAGACTTCGCCTCTGCGGCATGTCTCGTTTCGTCGCTTCTACATCGGCTCGGTGGCCGTTGCGCTGGGGTACACGATGCAGGCGACCGTGGCGGCATGGCTGATGGCGACGCTGACGCCGTCCGCTCTCATGGTTGCGCTGGTGCAGACCGCAAGCACCGCACCGTCCCTCCTGTTCGGCCTCCTTGCCGGCTCGCTGGCGGACATCGTCGACCGGCGCAAGATCATTCTGGTGACGCAGCTTATCCTGCTGGCGGCCACTGCGGCACTCGGCGTCGGCGCGATGCTAGGCCTGCTTGGCCCCGCAGCCTTGCTCGCCGGCACCTTTCTGATCGGTGCCGGTTTCACTCTCTACCTGCCGGCGCAACAGGCGAGCATCAACGATCTGGTGGCGCGTGCCGACCTGCCGCGCGCGCTTGGTTTGGGCGCTGTCGCGTTCAACCTCGCGCGTGCGGTCGGACCTGCGCTCGCCGGCGCACTCGCGGCCTGGTTGGGCTCGGGCAGCGCCCTGCTCGCCAGCGCATTGTTTTTCCTGGTGATGATCGTCGCCGTGCGCGGCTGGCAAAGCGCGCCGCTGTCCATTCCGGGCGTGCCGGAAACGCTGCTGTCGGGGATCCTGAGCGGACTGCGCTACGCCAGGCATTCGCCGCCCATGCTCGCGCTCATAGTGCGCAACCTGAGCTTCTGCATTTGCGCAAGCGCGCTGTGGGCGCTGCTGCCGGTCATTGCGCGCGATCAACTCGGATTCGGCGCCGGCGGTTTCGGCCTGTTGTTCGCGAGCTTCGGCACCGGCGCGATCATTGGCGCCTTGTCCATCCCGCGCCAACTGCACCGCGTATCGCTCAATACCGTAGTCAGCGCGGGTGTCGTCCTGTGGGCGATCGCGACGCTGCTCATCGCCGCGACGCATACCACGGCCATTGCGCTGGCGAGCGCGTGCGCGGCGGGCGTAGCCTGGGTTTCCGTCCTCGCAAGCCTGTCGGCGGGCACACAGAGCACCGCGCCGGCCTGGGTGCGGGCGCGCGCCGTGGCGATGGGCCTGGTGGCCATGCAGACCAGCCTCGCACTGGGGAGCGTACTCTGGGGCTGGTTGGCGAGCGCCGAAGGAACGCGCGTGGCGCTAAGCGTCTCGGCGGGCACTATGCTCGTGCTGCTTGCACTGAGCTACCGCGTGCGCGTCAGGATGGGCGACGAAGCGGATGTCACGCCCAGCCTGCAACTGCCGGACCTCGCCATCGCAGTCGAGCCCTTGCCAGACGACGGACCGGTGTTGATTCAGGTCGAATACCAGATCAGTCCGGAAAACCGGGAAGCATTCCTCGGCGCCATACAGTCGATCGAACCCACGCGGCGGCGCAACGGCGCGAGCAATTGGCGGGTCTTTCGTGACCTGGGCGAGGATGGGCGTTTCGTCGAGCGTTTCATCATCACCTCCTGGGCGGAATACGTACGCCTGCGCACCCGCATGACAGTCACGGACCGGCAGATTCAGGAGCGCGTCGGACAATTTCAGCGGCCGGGCGTCGCGATCCGGATTTCGCGCCTGATCGGCGCAACTTCGCGGGATGCGTTTCCGACGGCCGGCGACGCGAGTTCAGATTGAGGGCCTGCGCGGCGCGTCGGGTTGCCGGGAGTCCGGAGCCGGGCCCCCGGCACACGGTACTTACCTGCCGATACACCGAAGGACGGTGCTGGCCTCGACGCCTAGTGCGCTGCGGTCCCGCAATATCTGGTTCAGATGTTCCTGCACCTGCCTGTACCGACGTTCGAAATCGTTGCGCGCGATATTCGATTCGCCCCGCGCCACCAGGTCCGGTGCTGCGCGATAGCGTCGTTTGAATTCGTCCCAGCTTATCGCGTCCGAGTTCAAATCCATGACGTTTCGTGCGAGCCGCTGCGCCATGGCCTCCGCGTCGAATTTTGCCACCTTGGCCTCCCTTACTTGACTATGACTATAGCCAAGCAATACGCGTGCCCGACACAAGCAGTTTCCCAAGTTGTTGATGGTAAATGCATACATGCAGACGACCCGCTGACGCATGGCGTCAAACTACTGCCATTGATGATAAGAAATCGACTATCGCGTACGGTCCGGACGCGCAAGCCCAACTTTTCGGGCTGTTGTCGAAGTCGGCAATGGGCGCGGTGTCGGGTAACAATGCGGCTTCCAAAAAGGAAGGTATCATCGCCGCAGGACACGTAGAGACCCGCAGCGCTGACACCCGGACCACCCAATGACATCGGACAGAAGAATCGGCGGCTGGTATTTCGGCTGGAACATCGTGGCCGCGGCAACGATAGTCACGCTGCTGACGGTGGGCATGCGCATGGGCGTCGGTCCATTCTTCCTGCCCATCGCCCAGGACCTGGGCTTCAGCCGCAGCCTGCTCGCGGCGATCGTCGCCATCGGCATGCTCTGCTACGGCATCGGTATGCCCATAGCCGGGCATCTCGTCAGCACGCGCGGGACCCGCTTCGTGCTCTTGCTCGGCGCCGGCATGGTCGTCGCAGCGATCGTATGGACCGTGCTGGCACGCGACCCGGTCAGCTTTCTGTTGGCCTTCGGCGTTTTGCTTTCGCTGGGCTTCTCGTTCACCAGTCCCGTGGCGCTGACACCCGTGCTGAGCCGCTGGTTCAAGCGTCAGCGCGGCATGGCGCTGTTCTTCCTGTCGACGGGTTCGATGGCCGGCATAGCCATCATGACGCCGGCGCTCGCCTATGCGATCGGCGCGCTAGGCTGGCGCGGCACGATGCTCGGCTTCGCGGCGGTCTTCGCCTTGCTGATAGTGCCGGTCGCCTGGTTCGTGATTCGCGACGACGCGCCCGAGCTTGCGGATCTGTCGGCTGCGGCCGCGGCCGCAGCCGGGCCGCGCGGACCCGCTACCGCGGTCGCCGGCCTGAGCTGGCGCGAGGCGGTGCGCACCAGACCATTCTGGAAGGTCGCGCTGGGACTGTACGCTTGCGGCTACAGCATGAATCTGCTGGGCACTCACGGCGTGCCTATGCTGATGGATCACGGCTTTGATCCTATGACCAGCTCCCTAGGCATAGGCATGATCGGACTGGTGGCGATCTTCAGCACGCTGGTCCTGGGCCGGCTCTCGGACATGCTCCCGCCGAAGAACATCCTGGCCGCGATCTATCTGGTCCGCGGCCTCGGCTTTTTCGCGTTGCTATTGGCAGGCACGAAAGTGGAACTGTATGTGGTGACTGCGATCGGCGGGATCGTCTGGGCCGGCAGCCTCGCGCTTTCGTCCGTCATATTGGCGGATGTCTATGGCACTCGTATCGTCGGCATACTCTACGGCTGGAGTTATCTGGTCCACCAGCTAGGCGGCATGATCAGTTCCTGGCTCGGCGGTTGGGCCTACGAAGCCTATGGCAGCCACTGGATCGCCTTCGGCAGCGCAGGATTGCTGCTGCTCGCGGCCGCGGCGATTTCGCTGCGCCTGCCGGCGATGGGTGTGACGCTTTCTCCCGCCTCCTCCTAGCGCGTCGACCTGCCTTTTGACCGGATGGGGGCTTGCGCTACACGCATCTGCCGCGTGGTATAAACGGAAAAATGAATCACGCCTCGAGCAGTCCAAAAAATAGAGCCGAATCAGGCCGACTGATCGATGAGAGCAACGCGGGCCCCGGACAGGAGGTGTCATGAGCGCTATCGCCAATCCCGATTTCGCCGAATGTGTCTCTGCCAGTTTCGGCAAGCAGACCGCGATGCATCTGATTCGGGCCACCCTGCCTGTAGTCGAACACGGGCGCACCGAAATCCATCTTCCGCACTGGGACGGCATAGGGCAGCAGCATGGCTTCGTGCACGGAGGCGTGGTAGGGATGATCGCGGATACGGCCGCCGGGTATGCGGCTATGACTGTGGTGCCCGCTGGCGCTTCGGTATTGACCGTCGAATACAAGATGAACCTGGTTGCACCTGCGGACGGCGAAAAGCTGGTTGCCCGAGGCCATGTTGTCCGCCGCGGCAGGACGCTGATCGTGACCAAGGCAGAGGTATTTGCGCTCAAAGATGGCAAGGAATCGCTTTGCGCCCTCATGCAGCAGACCATTATGGTCGTGCGCGGAAGAACGGAGAAATAGTCTGCGCTTCGGTGCCGGATAGTTGCATAGGCGTTGAAACGAACCGGCTTATTCCGGGATAATTGTCCCGGGCCCCGGCGGTTTAAGTGCGCGTCGGCCAATGCACGCTATCCGCAGCGACGGGCCGGTGCGGGCCGTCCGGCCTATCCCAGGTCACTTGATTCTGTCGGAACCGCCCGGAGGCTCTGCGGCGTAGTCCTTAATCTTGAAGACCTCGCGCACGATGCCGTCGGACGACAGCTGCACATAGAGCACGTAGGGCATCGCAGTGGTATCCATGGGGTACTCCCAGACTTCGCGTTCGCGCCGCGGCAGCTGCGCGGTGTGCGCGGGCGGGCCGAACAATTCGCGCACCTCCCTGGCTGTCGTGGTTCCGAGTACCAGCTTGGCAATGTTGCCATCGGTGAGGCGCTGCTCCACCGCCTGCACCTTGCCGTCCGCACCGATCAGGACCGCGTAGGTTTCGCGGCCGGCCGGGCCGCGCGGATAATAGAGCACGCTGCCGCCGCCCGGCTTTTCCACCCGCTCGGCCGGTTTCCCCATCAGGGCTTCGGCCTCGGCGGCGGTGGATTTGCCGGCGACCAGGCTGCTGCCGGAATAGGAGGCGCAGCCCGCAAGCAGGCCCGCTGCAAGACATGTCGCAACGTAGAGGGTCTTCATGGTTTTCTCCGCAAAAGCCTCGATGAGGGGCCCGTTCAGACCTGGGAATTCGGCGCCCGCCTGGCTAGGTAATCAGGCTACCAGCCGGACAAAACATTCCAGCAAGCCGGCCTACTTACGCGATCGGCCCGCCGCCCCCCTTACCGCAACGGGGTCGGACGGCCTATCGCAGATACATCGCCCTAGGCGAGCAGCAAACATGCGAGACCAATCGCCTATTCCATCGCAACTCCGCTATCGGTAAGCCGCAATCGGTAAGCACGACCGTCCGGTGTGGGTCAGCCTGGGTTTGCGTTTCCAAGCCGCCTGCGCCTGCCGGAATTTCGGCAGCCTAGCCTGACTTCGGCGACCAGGCATAGGCCTTGGCGCAGGCACCGCCCATCAGCATCGCCAGTTCGCTCTCGCTCAGTCGGTCGGTCTGGCGGAAGGCTTCTACCGCCTGATCGTAGCTGAGGACCGCGTAGGCGCGGGTCCAGTCGGTGCCCCACAGGCAGCGCTCGAAGCCCCAGGCGTCGAACACGCGGGCGAGCGGGTCCCAGATGTCCGCGTAGGGATACGGTTCCCGGGACAGGGTGCAGGCGCCGCTGACCTTGATCACCGCGTTCGGGCGCCTGGCGAGGTCCAGCACCTTCGGCAGGTCGGCCCAGGGCTGCGGCGGAGCGGGCGGCGTGCGCGGCTGCATGATGCCCAGATGGTCGATGATGAATCGCGTGTCCGGATGGCGGTCGATCAGCGCAGTGCCGGCGTCCAGGTTGCCCCAGCACAGCAGGTTGACCGGAAAGTCGTGCCTGACGGCTGCGCGCAGGATGCGGTCGAGGCCAGGGTCGTTCGGTTCACGTCCGGCTTCCCTGGTCATCATGATGCGGATGCCGACGGTGCCCGGCGTCTTCTTCCAGTCGGCGACGGCATCGGCGACCGCCGGATCATCCGGATCGACCGGCTTGACGAGGGCGAACCGGCCGGGATGCATGCGTTGCACCTGCACCGCGTAGCTCGCGTCGTAGCGGTACATGGAAAAAGCGGAGATGAAGATCGCGCCCTCGACGCGGACCTTGTCCATCGCCGCGACCATCTCGTCACCCGTGACGTGATCGGGCCAATTCGGCACAGTGTGCCAAGGTCGGTCCGGCGTGTTCGCCGCATAAGCGTGGACCTGGGAATCGATGACCGCCATCGGCGTAGCCCCTTTACCTCAATTGGTTTCGTGGCATTAAAGCAGGTCGCACCCGCCGCGTCCAGAAGGGGCCGGGCGCCCGGGACAAGAACCGACCCGTCGCGCCACTTCGCAGGTAGACTGTCCCTCGGTCCACGCCCAAAAACATTTCCTAGCGAGTTCGCATGTCTACTCCCCCGCGTCGTCGTATCAAGTTCTGCGATGTTGCTCTCGGTCAGCGCTTCTATGACCCGATCAGCGCCGAATATTTCGTGAAACAGAGCGAGAGCCTGGCGGCCATGGTTACCGGCATGGGTGACGGCACCGTTCCCGACGAATTCGAAGCCGACGATATTGTCGGCATCGACTTGAATTAGGCGATGGCGGCATGCACGGCGATTGAAGAGACCCCGAAGCGGATGGAAACAGGTGGATTACTTCAGCCGCGAGAAATAGTGCGCCAGAGCCTTGAAATCCTGCTCCGCTATGCCGTACAGCGATGCTGCCATGATGGTGTCGCCGCCGGGGCGGCGGTTCTGGCGGTAGGCGAGCATCGCCTCGGCGAGGAACTCCTCGCGTTGGCCCGCAAGGCGCGGCATCTGTTCGCGGCCGCGGAAATCCGGCAGGTGGCAGCTAGCGCAGCGGTTGGCCGCCGCGACCGACTTGCCGCGCTGGAATAGCTTCTTGTCGACCGGTTCCCTTGCCGGTTTCGCCTTCAGCGCGGAAAAATGTTTCGCCAGCGCGACGATTTCCCGGTCCGGCATGCCCTTGAGCAGGGATTGCATGAGCTGCGTGCCGCGGATGCCTTCGCGCGTCATGACCAGGTAGTTCTCGAGAAAAATCTGCGGCTGGGCGGCGATCGACGGCGTACCGGGCACTGCGGAATTGCCGTCCGCGCCGTGGCAGCCGGCGCAGCTGCGCAGATGCACGGCCAGGCGGTCCTCGGCCTGGCCGTGCGCGGCGGAAATCAAAAGGGCGGCGAGCAAGGCCCAGCGCCCCCTGCTTGCAAACAGCACTATTTCTTCGGCGCGCTGTAGCTGATGCGGTAGATCGCCCCCAGCTGCTCATCCGATACGAGCAGCGAGCCGTCCGTCATCTGCGCGATGTACGCCGGCCGGCCCCAGAAAGTGTTTTTCTTCGGGTCCATGAAACCGGTCATGAACGGCTTCAGCTTGGCGCTCTTGCCGTCGGCCGAAGGCCGCACGTTGATGACGTCGTAACCGAACTTCTTGCTGCGGTTCCATGAGCCCTTGCGCGCGATGAACATCGTGCCCTGGTACTCCTTCGGGAACATCTCGCCGGTGTAGAACTTGACCCCCATGCCCGCAGCGTGCGGCCCGGTCGTGATCACCGGCAGCGTCACGCCCTTGCAGGCGTCCTTCTTGCCCTTCGCGGTGTCGGGATCGATCACGCCCTTGGCGTGGCAGTACGGGTATCCGTAGTAGTTGCCCGGCTTGTCGATGCGGTTGAGTTCGTCTTCCGGGCCCTTGTCGCCCAGCCAGTCGCGGCCGTGGTCGGTGAACCAGATTTCGCCGGTCTTCGGATTCCAGTCGAAGCCCTGCGTGTTGCGGATTCCGGTGGCGATCACCTCCATGTCGCTGCCGTCGGGGTTGTAGCGGCGCAGCTGCGCATACTCCTTCG
The DNA here is from genome assembly GCA_014860355.1 of Burkholderiales bacterium. Lineage (GTDB taxonomy): Bacteria > Pseudomonadota > Gammaproteobacteria > Burkholderiales > SG8-39 > 2-12-FULL-64-23. The sequence continues at coordinate 41,681 of JACZJV010000040.1, forward strand.
GCGGTTCGCAGATGTTGCACGGCGCGCCGAATGGCACGTAGAGCTTCTTGTCAGGACCGAAGGCGAGGTACTTCCAGTTGTGGTGCTGCTCGGGCGGCAGCTTGAACGCAGCGGTCAAATCCACCGGCGCCACATCCGGCTTGTTCTCGATGCCGTCGAAGCGCAGCACCTTGTCGATCGCCATGACGTAGAGCGAACCGCCCTGGAAGGCGACGCCCGAGGGCTGCGTGAGCTTGTCCGCCACCACGCGCACGCTGCGCTTGTCGCCTTCGTCGGTGACCTCATAGACGCGGCCGATGCCGCGCGTGCCCATGTAGATCTTCTTGCCCGAGTCGCCGATGGCCATCGCACGCCCGCCGACCATGCCGGTGGCCCAGACTTCGACCTTGAAGCCCTTGGGCAGCTTGAGCTTTTTGAGCGGAATGTCGGCGGCCTCGGTCTCGGTCATCTTGCCCGGATTCGGCGCGAGCTTGGAATCCTTCAGCTTTTCCGGCTGGCCCTGCTTCCAGATGGGCGGCGGCTTGTCCTGCGCCAACGCCGCCTGAGCGGCGAATACGAGCATGCTTGCGGCAGCTAGCGCAACTGATTTTCTGATCATGAAATTACCTCCCATTGAAGAAACGATAGGAAATTCGATCCTGCGTCATGTCGCGCGACAGGCCGACGGCGGTGGTTTTCAGCTCTTTTTGTGCCGCCTGGCGTCGTGCGGTTTGGATATTGCGCCCGCGCGCAGCCGATTGCAATGCCCGGAAGCTAGCCAGACCTGGCCCGCGTGGTCCGGTCTCAGAGCGCGAGCTCGGGGGGCGGGCGATGCCGGAAACGAATCCCGCGGGGGGCTTCCGGTCGACCAGGTTGAATGCCGGACTCGACCGTGGCCGGACCCCTGCCCCGATCAGCAGAACGTCGGCAAACGGTTCGCGCGGCGGGATTAATCCGCTGCGGCGCTGCGAACCTGTATCAGAACTGGATCGTCTCCAGGTCGGAGTCCGAGGGGAAACGTCCCGTCACGTAGCGCGAGTAGACCAGCTTTTCATCTACGACGACATCGAACTGACCCGACTTTCCGGGTCGAACCTCAACCGGCCCGCGGCCGCGAGCCTCGATCCAGGCCTTCACACGGAGGGCCTCGGGTCTGTAGTTTCAGGCAGCGCAGTAATGGATGAGGATGGCCATGGTCATCGTCTCGTTGGCGGCAATCGATTTCAGTACCGCACGTCGGCAGTTTAGCGCTTGCAGGTGGGAAATTCCAGTTGGCTCTGGGTCGCGGGATCGCGCCTGGCGTGGTCCGCGTGGTCCCGCGCCCCCTGGCCTAGCGCCCCTTCCAGACGGGCTTTCTCTTGTTGAGAAAAGCCTCCATGCCTTCGCGGAAATCCGCGCTCATATAGCACATGATGACCAGGTCGCTGCCTTCCTCGGGCTTGGTGCGCAGGCGGTAGATCGCCTCCTTGGTCGCCTGCAATGTGAGCGGCGCGAGGCTCGCCACCTCGCGCACGAGTTCTTCTGCGCGGCGCGCGAGCGCGGCGCCGTCCTCGACCAGCTCGCTCACCAGGCCCATCGCCAGCGCTTCATCCGCCTCGATCAGGCGAGCGCGAAACACCATGTCCTTCACCCGTGCCGGTCCCATGAGCGCGGTCAGGCGAGCGTAGTTGTTCATCGACAGGCAGTTGCCCAGGGTCTTCGCCACCGGGAAGCCGTAGCGCACGCTGCGCGCGGCAATGCGCAGGTCGCAGCAGGCCGCGATGCCCGCGCCGCCGCCGGTGCAGGCGCCCTGGATCGCGGCTATGGTCGGCACGCGGCAGCGCTCGAGCGCCCCGAGCACGCGGTCGATGCGGGCCTCGTAGTCGAGTGCGTCCTGCTCCTTGTCAAAGGCGCGGAACTGCGAAATGTCGGTGCCCGCGGCGAAGGCCTTTTCGCCCGCGCCGGTGAGCAGCATCGCGCGGATCGAGCGGTCCTGGTTCGCCTGCTCGCAGATCTCGGCGAGGCGGTCGTACATGGCGAAGGTGAGGGCATTCCTCGCCTGCGGCCGGTTGAAGGTCAGGTAGGCAACGCCGTCGCGCAGTTCGTAGAGCAGTTCGTCCATGGCTGATTCCAGAAAGTGTGGGAAAGGCATGATTCTCGCCGAAAAACGAGTCAATAGGGGTCACCCCATCGACTCTCCCGCGTTTGGCATAATAGGGAGCAATGAACAAACATCTTGCTGTTCTTTTCCTGGCCTTGGCCACCGCTCTCAGCGGCAATGTCCAGGCTACGCCGCTCGAAGAGATACACGGCGTGCCTGTGTCCAGGCTCGAGTTCGCCAGCTTCAAGCTCGAGCTTGCTCTCACAGGTATCAAGGACTGGCCATTCCCAATCGAAGGTGCCAGCGTTTCCTACAAGGTTGATCCGGACGAAATCGGGATAGTTGTCGCCCTGAAGATCGCCCGCGATGAAGCATTTCGCGCGGCCTGCGCCCGAACCCTGGGGCGAGTCCGCGAGTTTCTGTACGTGGATGCCAAGGGACATGCTCCCATGGGCCGGTCTTACCTGGGCTCCTACTTCCGCGGACCCTGGCGCGGCGACCTGCGCGAAGCCGCTTTGCGCACCCTGGATGCGAGTACGCTCATACGGGTTGATGTCGTCAATCGCGGCAGTTGCCGGGCCGCGCTCATAAAAGCACCCATAAGGTTTGAGGCGGCTACCCCGAATTGATCGGGAAATCGCGCGGGAACTTGAAAGCGAACCGGGGCATGCAAAGCGGCCTGCGCAAGCGCGCTGCGTCCGCCAGCCCGCGCTCAGGCTTTTGCTTTGCTGCTCACCCAGGCCGGGATGCGCACGCCGTCGATGCCGCCATGCCCAGCATGCGCGGCCTGATCGAAAGCTTCCAGCACGCGCGCCGCGGTGGGCAGCTCGACGCCGAGGTGCTGCGCTTCTTCAAGCATGGTGCGCAGGTCCTTGCGCATGGAATCGAGGTCGAAGGCCGCGGGACCGGTGTCCTCCCCCGCCAGCGCCTTCGCCACCGCCGCGCCGCCATTCTTCAGCACCGTCGCCGCACCCGAGGTATCGGAGAAGATTTCAACCAGCCGCGCCGGATCGATGCCCAGCGGCCTGGTCAGCGCGAGCGCCTCGCCGAAGGCCTGCCAGAACACGATCAAGGGCAGGTTGATCGCGAGCTTCATCGCCGCGCCCGCGCCCACCGGCCCGACGTGCTCGATGCGCCGGCACATCTGTTCCAGCAAGGGTCGCGCGCGATCGAGCGCAAGCGCGTCTGCGCCGACCAGGCCGAAGAGTTTGCCTTCCTTCGCCGGCCCGACGGTGCCGCCCACCGGGCACTCGACCAGCTGCGCGTGTTTTTTGGCGACCCACTCCGCGAGCGCGCGCTCGGTCTCGGGACGTACCGTGCTCATCTCGATGAAAAGCTTGCCCTTGACCTCGCCCGCAAGCAGCCCGTGCTCGCCGTAGTACACGGCGTCGATCGCCGCGGCATTGGTGAGGATGGTGATGATGACCTCGACGCTGCTCGCGAGTTCCGCCGGCGTGGCCGCGACCGTCGCGCCGGCCGCCACGCTTGCTTTCTCCGGTGTACGGTTCCACACCGTAAGCTGGTGGCCGAGGCCGATGAGCCTGGCGGCGATGGCGCTGCCCATGCGCCCGGTGCCGGCGATGCCAATATTCATTCTTCTCCCCCGTTCAATGTCGCGATCCCGGATTGCATCCTGTCAGTTCAAGCAATCGAAGAGCGCCATCCGCGGAAGGCTCAAACCAGCCTTACCAGATGCCTGGCCGCCGCACCCTTCACCGCAGAGAGCGCGATACCGGAATCGAAGGTGACCATGCGCCCGCCATGCTTGAGCGCCAAGGCCAACAGATAGGTGTCGGTAATCTGCCGCGCGCTATGCACCCGGGTGCCGTCCACGATTCTGTGATCGACGATGGACGTGTCGTCCGGCCAGAAAAGGTGGGCGGAATGATCCAGCGCGCCGCGCAGGCGTTCGATAATTTGCGCGGCGGGCCGCGTCCCGGGATAGGCGGCCTGCGACATGATGCGTACGCAGCCATTCTGCGTAATCGGACAGGAAGCCCAGCCATGCTTGATATTGGCCTTCAGCCAGGACCATGCCGTTTCGTGGTGCGGGTGGGCCTGGTCAAGCAATCCGATCAGCACGTTGACATCCAGCAGCGCGCGCACCCTGCCTGCTCTCCTAATACTCGCCGTCTTCGCGCAACTTGTTGATCAGCTCGTTGCTGACGATCCGCCCCGCTTTGGCAAACGGCCTGAAGCCGTAGACGGCTTTCGGTTCAGCCGACGCTGCCGTATGCGCGCCCGCCAGGCCCTTGCGCGCCAGTTCGGAAATGACCTGACCGGCCGTCTTTTTTTCCCGCCGCGCCAGATCCTTGGCTGCAAACAGCACGTCTTCTTCGATGTCGAGAGTGGTACGCATCAAATCAGCGTATTGCATCACGCATCAGATGTCAATCCGGTCTGCCCCCAATAGCGCCGAATGCCTACACCGCGCTGCCGAAACCCTGGTCCTGTGCCCCTGCCGGTGCCTGCAGGCCGGCGAGCCGGCAGCCTTGGGCCACCGGTCCCTTGGGAAACAGCTCGTAGAGATACTTGATGCCGCCCTTGTGATGGAAGTGCTCGTCGAGCGCATCGTGCAGGTCACGCGCGCGCAGGACCGGTTCCTCGCTGCGCGCAAACAGCTCCTGCAAGCCACGAACGACCTCCCAATGATCCTCAGTCAGCGTCAGACCTTCCGTACGCGCGAATTTTTCAGCGTCTTCAGGGGACCAGTCGAAGGGAGCGCGGGGGAATCCGGGGTGAGGCCTGGGTTCGTGACCGGGGCGTATGGTATTTTCGGTTCCATGCGTCATGATTTACCTCCTATTGTCCAGGGCGTTTTCATATGTTCCGGCGGAATACCACAGGGCTTCCGCCCAGACCCGGGTCGATCCGGTCTTTTCCAAGCAGCCGGCCCGGTAGTGCATTTTCTACGCTCTTTCTTGCGCGCATTCAAGCTGCCGCTAACGGGGCCAAACGGCGCAGCGGCCGCGTAGGCGGAAAAGTGCGATTGGCCCCTCCCGGCCGCTACAGCCCTGCGCTTGCAGGCATCCGGCGCTATAAAATCCGGCGCAGAACACAAACCCGCCGGCATGCTCCGAACACCCGCGCACAGCGCATGTGCCTGGCTGCCGCTAGAATGCGCGGATGTCCGAAGCACGCATCGACGGCGCCATCCTGATCCACGGCGCGCGCCAGAACAATCTCAAGAATCTGAGCCTAGCGATACCCCTGAACCAGCTGGTCGTGGTCACCGGCGTGTCCGGTTCGGGCAAGAGTTCGCTCGTCTTCGACACGCTCTACGCCGAAGGCCAGCGGCGTTACGTCGAGACCTTCTCACCCTATGCGCGCCAGTTCCTCGACCGCATGGACAAGCCGCAGGTGGACAGAATCGACGGCATTCCGCCCGCGATTGCGATCGACCAGACCAATCCGGTGCGCACCTCGCGCTCGACCGTCGGCACCATGACCGAACTGAACGATCATGTGAAGCTGCTGTTCGCGCGCGCCTCCGAACTGTATTGCCGCAGCTGCGGCGAAAAAGTAAGGCGCGACACCCCGGAGACCATCCATGCGGCGATCAAAGCGCGCGCCAGCGCCGCCGGCGACCCGCGCCTGCTCATCAGCTTCCCGGTGACGGTGCCGAAGAACTTCAGCGAAGCCGAGGTGAGACAGCTGCTCGAAAGCCAGGGCTATACCCGCATCCATGCGCGCAGCGGCGCCAGGCTCGAAGTCGTGCAGGACAGGCTGCGCGCCTCCTCGGCCGGGAAAACGCGTGTGATCGAGGCGCTGGAAGCCGCGCTGAAAATCGGCCAGGGAAAGGTGAACGTACATGTGGCTAACGGGGACGAATCGGTCCCGGGCGCGGTATGGAAGTTTTCCTCCGACCTGCACTGCGCCGAGTGCGACACCCATTACGCCAACCCGACCCCTTCCCTGTTCTCGTTCAATTCGCCCATAGGCGCCTGCGACACCTGCCGCGGATTCGGCCGCGTCATCGGCATCGATTTCGGCCTGATCGTGCCGGATGAAGCCAGGACGCTGCGCGAAGGCGCGGTGCGCCCCTGGCAGACGGCGAGCTTCGGCGAATGCCAGGACGACCTGCTGAAATACGCGAACAAGCGCGGCATCCCGCTCGACACGCCGTTCCGCAATCTCGGCGCCGCGCAGCGCAATTGGGTGCTCGAGGGCGAGCCCGAGTGGAAAAGCTGGCGCGCGTCCTGGCCCGGCACCTGGTACGGCGTGCGCAGGTTCTTCAACTGGCTCGAGACCAAAGCCTACAAGATGCACATCCGCGTGCTGTTGTCGAAGTACCGCGCCTATACGCCCTGTCCGACTTGCGCGGGCGCGCGCCTCAAGCACGACGCGCTGCTCTGGCGCCTGGGCACGCAGCAGGATGCGGATCAGGTCTTCGGCAACTACCGGCGTTTCCGGCCGCCGGGCGTGTCCTGGGACGAGAGCCGGCTCGCCGCGCTGCCCGGCCTGAGCGTGCACGACCTGATGCTGTTGCCCATAGAGCGCTGCCGCGCGTTTTTCGACTCCCTGCACCTGCCCGCGCCGCTGGACGAAGCTACCGACCTCCTGCTCACCGAGATACGCGCACGGCTTTCCTATCTGTGCCAGGTGGGCCTCGCCTACCTCACGCTGGACCGCCAGTCGCGCACGCTCTCCGGCGGCGAAGTGCAGCGCATCAACCTCACCACCGCGCTCGGCACCTCGCTGGTGAATACGCTGTTCGTGCTGGACGAGCCTTCGATCGGCCTGCACCCGCGCGACATGGGCCGGGTGATCGAGGTAATGCACCGGCTGCGCGACGCGGGCAACTCGCTGGTGGTGGTCGAGCACGATCCGCAGATCATGTTCGCCGCGGACAGGCTGCTGGACATGGGCCCGGGACCGGGCGAGCGCGGCGGCGAAATAGTCTCCTTCGGCACGCCGGCGGAATTAAAACAATCGAATTCGCTCACTGGTCTATATCTGTCCGGCCGCAGGCGCGCGAACGGACTGCCCCCGCATGAAACAGATGGCCAAGGCGCCGCAGGCGCGCGCGGGGATTTTGCTGCGGCCGACACCCCTAGCACCCCTCTAGCAAAGGCGGGAAGCATAAAGCTGTTTGGCGCCGCCGAGCACAACCTGAAGTACATAGATGTCGAGTTTCCGCTCTCGCGCCTTGTGTGTGTCACCGGCGTGTCCGGCTCGGGCAAATCCACGCTGGTGCAGGACGTGCTGCATGCGGCATTGCTGAAGGCCCAAGGCCGGCCCACGGAGACGCCCGGCGCGCACCGCGCGCTTGAAGGCGCCGGGCTGATAGCCGATGTGGTCATGGTGGACCAGTCGCCCATAGGCAGGACCACGCGCTCCAACCCGGCCAGCTACGTAGGCGCATTCGACGCCATCCGCAGCCTGTTTACCGCAGAGCCCATGGCGAAAGAGCGCGGCTACAGCGCCGGCACCTTCAGCTTCAACACCGGAAACGGCCGCTGCCCGAGCTGCAGCGGCAACGGCTTCGAGCACGTGGAAATGCAGTTCCTGTCGGATGTGTACCTGCGCTGCCCCGACTGCAATGGCCGGCGCTTCCGCGACGAGGTGCTGGAGGTGACGCTCGCCGGCAGGGACGGCAGGCAGGCGCTGTCAGTCGCGGACGTGCTGGATCTGACGGTGGCCGAGGCGCTCGCCTTCTTCACCGACCATGCCCAGGTGCAGGCTGTGCTTACGCCCTTGGCAGACGTCGGTCTGGAATACCTCAAGCTCGGCCAGCCGGTGCCCACGCTCTCCGGCGGCGAAGCACAGCGACTGAAACTCGCCGGGCACCTGGTCGAGGCAACCGCAGTCAAAACAAGCAGGGGATCACCCGCAGCAGACGGCCTGCAGCGCAAGGGAACGCTGTTTCTGTTCGACGAACCCACCACCGGCCTGCACTTTGACGACATCGCCAAGCTGCTTAAGGCCTTGCGCAAGCTCATCGCAACGGGACATTCGGTGGTGGTGATCGAGCACAATCTGGACATGATCAGCGCCTCGGACTGGATCATCGACCTGGGCCCGGAAGGCGGCGATGCGGGCGGTGCGGTCGTGTGCACCGGCACGCCGGCCGAAGTCAGGGCGCACCTTACCTCGCACACGGGCAAAGCGCTGCGTGACTATGAAACCGCACTGACACCGCCTTCTGGAACACAGCGCGTATCGGGTGTTTCCGAAGGATTGCCGCCGCAACAATCGCTGCTGAGCCAACGCGATACGGCCGCGGACAAGTGCATACGCATCCACAACGCGCGCGAGCACAACCTGCAAAACTTGGACGTCGACATTCCGCGCAACCAGTTCACGGTGATCACCGGGGTGTCCGGCAGCGGCAAGTCCACTCTTGCCTTCGACATTCTTTTCGCCGAAGGCCAGCGGCGCTACCTGGAGTCGCTGAACGCCTACGCAAGGCAATTCGTGCAGCCTTCGTCGCGCCCGGACGTAGACGCGATCTTCGGCATCCCGCCCACCGTTGCGATCGAGCAGCGCACCAGCCGCGGCGGCAGGAAAAGCACGGTGGCGACGCTGACCGAGATCTACCATTTCCTGCGCCTCTTGTACGTCAAGCTCGGCACGCAATATTGTCCGGACTGCAATGTGGCCATAGCACCGCAGAGCTTCGACGCCATCGCCGCGCGGCTGATGCGATCCTACAAAGGTCAGCGCATAGGGCTGCTGGCGCCCCTGGTCACCAGCCGCAAGGGCTACTACACCGACCTCGCCAAATGGGCCAAGGGCAAGGGCTACGACTTCCTGCGCGTGGACGGAGAATTTCTGCCCACGGCCAATTGGCCGCGCCTGGACCGTTTTCGCGAGCACAATATCGAACTGCCAGTGGCCGACTTGCGCGTCACGCCCGCCGGCGAAGGCGCTTTGCGTGAGGCGCTAGCGCGCGCGCTCGACCTGGGCAAGGGCATCGTGCATGTCCTGGGCAATCTGGATCGCCTCGCCGAGGCCGCGGAGAAATCCAGGGGCGCGCGCGTCGAACTCGCCCTGCCGCAGGCGATTTTCTCGACCAAGCGCGCCTGCCCCTCCTGCGCGCGCAGCTTTCCCGAACTTGATCCGCGTCTGTTCTCGTTCAATTCCAAGCACGGCTGGTGCGAATCATGTCTAGGCACCGGCGTGACATTTTCCGGCTATCAGGAGCCGGACTACGGGAAGGATCGGGATGCGAGCCGCGAGCAGGAGGACCAGCGCCTCGACAGCTTTCTCGACGAACAGGGGGAGGCCGATCAACCCTGCCCGGCATGCGCCGGCAAGCGCCTGAATCCGGAAGCGCTGGCGGTGCGCTACCGCGGACGCTCGGTCGCCGATCTGGTGGAGCAGCCCGTGGCGCAGCTGGGCAAGTTTTTTCGCGATCTCGAAACCAGCGGGCGCGAGGCCGAGATCGCGCGCGACCTCGTCGCCGAACTGAAATCGCGCCTGTCGTTCCTCGATGAAGTCGGACTCGGCTATCTCGCGCTCGGGCGCTCCGCGCCCACGCTCTCGGGCGGCGAGGCGCAGCGCATCCGCCTGGCGGCACAACTCGGCTCAAACCTGCGCGGCGTGTGCTACATCCTGGACGAACCCACCATAGGCCTGCATCCGCGCGACAATCTCGTGCTCTTGGCCACGCTGGAAAAGCTGCAGGCCAAAGGCAATACCCTGGTGGTGGTTGAGCACGACGAGGACACCATACGCCGCGCAGCGCATGTGCTTGATCTCGGTCCGGGCGCAGGCAGCCGCGGCGGGCGCGTGGTGGCCCAGGGCTCGGCCGCCGATCTGATGGCGAACCCGGAATCGGTCACCGGACGTTTCCTGGCGCATCCGCTGCTCCATCCCCTGCATCCGCCGCGCACGGTGAACAAGCACACGCCGGCGCTGGTGATCGCCGGGGCCGATCTGCACAATTTGAAGATCCGGGAAGTGCGCCTGCCCCTCGCCCGCCTGTGCGTGATCACCGGCGTGTCGGGCAGCGGCAAGTCCACGCTCGCGCGCGAGGTGCTGCACGCCAATCTCGCCCGCCTGGTGACGCAAGCGCGCCTGTCCCCGCGCAAGCGCACGCAGGTGCAACTCACCGGCTGCCGCGAAATCCGCGGCGCCGAACATGTCGGCCGCGTGCTCGAAGTGGACCAGACCCCGATAGGCAAGACGCCGAGGTCGTGTCCCGCCACTTACGTCGGCTTCTGGGACGCGATCCGCCGCCTCTTCGCCGACACCACCGAGGCGCGCATGCGCGGCTGGAGCCCCTCGCGCTTTTCCTTCAACACCGGCGAAGGACGCTGCCCGGCGTGCGAGGGTCAGGGCCTGAAGCGCATCGAGATGAGTTTCCTTCCCGATGTGAAGGTGCTGTGCGACGTTTGCCGCGGGGAGCGCTTCAATCCCGAAACCCTGCTGGTGCGATTCAAGGGAAAGTCGATCGGCGAAGTCCTCGCCATGAATGTGGAGGCGGCGGTGGGGTTCTTCGGCGCGCACCCGTCCACCCATCACGCGCTGCAGCTGCTGCAGGACGTCGGCCTGGGTTACCTGACGCTGGGCCAGCAAAGCCCGACGCTATCAGGGGGCGAAGCGCAACGCATCAAGCTCGTCACCGAACTCTCCAAGGTGCGCATCGACGCCGAAGGCAACGCGGCATCGCGCCCGGGGCGCGGCGGCGCGCAAGGCCACACGGTCTACGTGCTGGACGAACCCACGGTGGGCCTGCACATGGCCGACGTGGAAAAACTGATCCGCGTGCTGCACCGCCTGGTCGACGCCGGCAACACGGTGGTGGTGATCGAACACAACCTCGACATCATCGCCGATGCCGACTGGATCATCGACCTCGGACCCGAAGGCGGCGAGGCGGGCGGGCGCATTGCCGCGCAGGGAACACCGGCCGGTCTCGCGCGCAAACCCGCGCGTTCCCACACCGCGCGCGTGCTGGCCGAGTTTCTCGCCGAGCGCAACTCTGGCGGACCGCGAAAGCAGAGAACTGCCCCTGCCCAAGATTGACGGGAAATTTGCGGGTCCGCCCCTTGGTCCCCGAAGCGACTTGAAAAACGGGGATATTCGCAATGCATCCGCTCCGCCCCCCTCAAGCGGGTTCACGCTGAGCGAATGGCTAACAGCCGCAATGCATGCCGCATTGGAGCATGCCAACGGATGGAATCAACCTTTGGCGCGATGTGCCAAAAAATCTCTGGCCGCCTCGGTGCTGACGCCCACGGCGTGATACCACAGTGCCCGCTATGCAGCGGTTGCGGCCACTGGCGGCGGTTGGACGCACTTCGGCACGCGACCATGACCGGACTCACGGATGCTTAGCAAATGGCTCAATTGAGCGACAGGTTTCCGACCGAGGCTGAAAATTTATTGGCCGTTCGTTCGAGCCCCGGGTCGGTTCCCCGGGCAGGTCAAAACTGGGCACTATTGGCGAATTAGAGTGGCTCGGGGTTAACGTCGCCATTGAGCCGCGCCGATAGGCGTAGGCTCAAATGGCTTTTTATGCTCCCTGTTGGCCATGTGCTATTTCCCCGCTACATCCAGCAATGCTCTTGGATTGGAATGTGCAATTGCGAGCAGCGTACGTGCGGCACCGCTGGGCTGCTTGCGGCCTTGTTCCCAGCCCTGAAGCGTGCGCACCGAAACACCAAGCAGCTTGGCGAACTGCGATTGCGATAATCCCGTACGTTCGCGGGCTTCGGTCGCGGGCGACAGGACAACCTGAGTCTTTCCAGCTTTCATTTGCCGCACGGACTCAAGTAACTCGGCGGCAAGGTCACGCTTGGCCTCATAGGCCCGAAGCTTTGCACCAGTAAGCGGTTTAGTTTTCGAGGGCACGACGGATTTCCTTTAGTTTAGGACCGGTAATGTTGTCTGTCTTGGCCTTCGCATACATAAGTAGAAGTACGACTTCTTCCTCGGCGGTACGCGTGAAGTAGATGATGCGAACACCCCCGGATTTACCAGTGCCAGCCCGCCGCCAGCGGATCTTTCGAATATCGCCAGAATGGGGTACCACGTCTCCGGCGCTGGGAAACTCGGCGATGTATGCCGCGAACTCGCCTCGCTCTTCCTCGCTCCAGTAAAGCGGCCATTGTTTCTGGAACACGGACGTTTCTACAACCGTGAACATGGGGGACTATACGCCCTAGGCGTATAACTGTCCAGTAGCCAGATTCATGGGGCATAACGTGGTGCTGTGCGGCGGGCCGCGGCGGTGCCAAAAAATAATATGCCGCTTCCGGCCCGTCCGCACCAGCTAAAGTTAGCCGTCTTTCTCATGGGATCTCAACTTCGGCGTAGCTCCCTTCGGAAGCAGCGTCAACTGCACCAACGACCTCGGCTACAGCGCGCTGGATGCGTGGCCAGCTCGGAGTGGAAAGCACGACAACGGCGATGCGCCGAGACTTCAGGTTCTGTTGATACTTGAGGTTCGAGTCCGTCGTAACGAGTACCTCGAAGCCTGACTTTTCGGCTGCGTCGAGTAACTCACCGTTCTTGAGTCTCGACCATTCGCGCTCGTAGGCGGTCGTCACTTCGTGGTGCGTCAGCGACTGCCGCAGCGGGACGGAGGCGCCCTGGTCGAAAAGTATGCGCACTTACGCGGGAGCCAATGCACTCCGCGCGGCGTGCTCCAAGACCGTGCGAACCTGCTCGAGCGTCACGCCAGGGAACCACTCCACAAACTGGGACACCAGCGCACCGTCTTCAAGATTTTCAAACAGCGCTGCCACGGGCACGCGGGTACCACGGAATACCCAGGCGCCGCTGACGCGTTCCGGGTCGCGCTCCACCGCTGGACAGGAGGACCAGTCAATCATGGCGAAATAGTACCACCGCGGGATGAAGACGGCTAACGTACAGTAGTTGACATTTGTAGTTGCCAATTTGAGATGACAAACTTAGTTGACAGAAATTGTCAACCCTGACGCCGCCGGTTGCGCCGCCGTTGCAGTCACACGGGAGCCTACGGATACGTAGCCTAGGCCAGGGCAGTACCGTTGTCTATAGACCGAAAATTATGGTTCAGGGTCAAACAAGAATGGCTTTCGCGCTGCGGCCACGACCCAAGCCGCTCCAAATTCCGCCGTCGTACTGCCTAGACCTGTACCGGGATGGCTCCCCGACTGCGGCTCGAACCGAGGTTTCGAGATTGGATAACCGTCAATGGCCTCTGTCGCCGGGAGCGGCCGCTCGATTTCCGCCAGGTCCTGCGGCCGCAGTGGGTCGACCTGAGTCGATGGCTGTAAGAAATTCAACGGCAGCTTACCAGTATCGAGCCGGCATTTGAAGTCAAAGTCCCCCGTCGCTGGTCCTGGCCGGCCGTTCTTCCATTCACCCCTCACCCGGCTGCGAACTTATACCATCAAGCTTTCTCGCGTGTGTAGTTTCCCCCGCCCGGAGATGGCATAATCGTCTGCCTGACCAGCTCGTCCAGCCTCATGGATTTGGGGCGCATCTGCGCTGGCAGTTCACGGCAGCATATTTCAATCGCGCCCATGCAACTCGACATCTTTGAGCACACGCGAGACGTGGTATTGCGCAACGCAGCCAGCTGGCCGAACTTGCGTGGATGGCCCCGCAGAGCGCACAGGCGCTGGCGCCACGATTGCAGCTGTCTAAGGCTGGCGCGAATACGTGCCCGGAATACTGCGCCCGCGTCGCGCTGGGCCTGCTATCGTCTGAACGCCAGGGACGGCATGCCGAACTCATCGAGGGCCGCAGGAAACTGCGCGATCTGCACCCGCCGCTATTCGCGCGCTACATGCAAGGCAGATAAAGGGATACTTCGTGCAATGGCATGACATCCGCAGCGCGCTCTCGCGCATGTCGCCTCCGTTTCCGCTTGCGGCCGCGCAGCAGGCGCGTCAACGCTGGGATGAGCTGGCGCCGTTTTTCATAGCGGAGCTCGAACGCGTTGCCGCCGGCGGCTCGACACTGCGCGGCGAAATGGAGGAGGAGTACGACGGGCTGTTTTCCTTTGCCGCGTATCTGGCGGCGGAAAAACGCGATACCCGCGCCTACGCGCCGCTGGTTCGGACCTGCCATTGCTCCGGCGATCGCGCCGATGAACTGTTCGCTGACGACGCGGGCATCCAGCTCGGACGAATGCTGGCCTCGGTGTGTGACGGCGAGCTTGCGCCGATCAAGGCGCTGGCCGAGGATAGGGGCACGGACCTGTGGTGCCGCTACGCGGCCCTGCGCGCGCTGGTCGTGCGTGTGCTTGAAGGCGACGCTGATCGCGACAGCGTGCTTGCCTATATCGAGGCCTTGTGCGTAAGGGAAGCGAATGTCCTGCGGCAACCGGATGAGGTTGGTGAGCGCGACGACTTTTTGACCTGGGCGATCGATGCCGCCAGCGAACTCGGCCCCGCGCCGTTGCTGGAGGCCATACGCGGCTGGTTCGGCGAGGGGCTGATCGATCCGTCGGTCACGCCGCTCAAGTGGTTCGAGCAGACGGCGGCCATGCCCGTGCAGGACTACCTGGCTGAGGCTGCGGCGAACGAGGAGAACCGCTATATGCGCGATGCTCTGGATGAGATGGCGGGCTGGATGTGCTACGACCTCCACGAGTCCAGCCACAGCGGTGGCACGATGGTTCGTGACCGGCCCAAGGTCGGCCGCAACGATCCCTGTCCCTGCGGATCTGGCAAGAAATTCAAGAAGTGCTGCGGCAAGCAAGCGAACGAGCCGGCTGCAGACGTAGGCACGGATGGGGGTGTCGGCAAGGCGATCACGTGGTTGACCAGCCGCCACGCGAAAGCGGTCAAGACATCCATCGCGACCATGCTCTACGCAGGCCTGGACAAGGAAGAGCAGGCGAAGCTGCAGGACCTCGACGAGCACGACTGGGAGGGGGTGCAGATCAATGCGATGGAGTGGCTGCTGGCCGAAGGCAGCATTGCCGTCAAGGGAATGCAGCGCAATGTGGCAGAGCTGTTGCTTGGACCCGGCGGTCCGGCATTCGCGCCCGGCCAGCGGTCCTGGATCGAACAGCTACGCCGCCGGCCGCTGCGGCTATACACTATCACCGAAGTTCTACCGGGCACAGGCATGCGCCTGTGCGACGCGCTGGACACCGAGGCAACGCCGGTGATGGTGCATGAAACGTCGGGCAGCGCGCATGCCCGGATTGGCAGCCTGATCGGCGTGCGCATCATGGAGCTCGATGGCCATCGCGAAATATCCGGCGCCGCCTATTCGTTCTCGCACCTGATGAATGCGGCGCTGCTGGCGCAATTGCAGGCCGCAGCCGACGACGCCGCCGTTCAGGGGGAAGAACTGAGCCATAGGCTGAGCGCGGTCATCCGCCATTGCTGGATCGCCCAGTACGCGAAGCCATTGCCGCTGCCGACCGTTATCGACTCCCATTCGGGCGATCCGATTCTGCTGATCACCGATCACTATCGCGTCAAAGATTGGGATGGCCTTGCCGCGGCGCTGAAGACCCAGTCCGACGTCGAGGGTGAGCGCGCCTCCGGCTGGGCCAGGCGTTTCGAATGCGCCGACGGGCAGACACGCCAGAGCGTTTCGATCAATCTGGGCAAGAGCGAGGACAGGATCGAGCTGTTCTACAAGACCCAAAATTACGCTGATCAAGGTCGGCCCTGGTTCGAGGCGCTGGCGGGAAAATCGGTGGAATTCGCGGGCCGGGTATTGTCGGATCCCAGGAATGCCATGAAGAACCCGCCCACCGGCAAGACCGGATCGTCTGTGACGACGGTTCCGAACCTGCCTCCCGAAGTGCTCGCAGTAGCAATTGAACAGGCGCTGCATCGCAGCTACGCCAACTGGAGCGATGAACCGATTCCGGCGCTGGGTGGCAAGACACCGCGCCAGGCGCTGGCAACGGCCGCCGGACGCGAGCGGGTGCGCGGCCTGCTCAGAAGCTACGAAGCCGGTGAAAAGGCCCAGGCGGCGCAGCAGGGGCGGCGCGAAATCTCCTACGCGTTTCTGTGGGAAGCGCTGGGACTGGATCGCGCGTCACCGTGACAGACCGACGACATTTCGCGCAATGAACACCGCCTATCGCACGCGCACCGCGATCATGGGCGCGGCCGGGCGCGACTTCCACAACTTCAACGTGGTCTATCGCGACGATCCGGCGTTCGAGGTCGTCGCCTTCACCGCGGCGCAGATTCCGGGCATCACCGCACGCCGCTATCCCGCCGTGCTCGCAGGTCCGCTGTATCCCGACGGCATAGACATCGTGCCGCAAGTGGAACTCGAAGCGCTGATCCGTGCGCGGGAAATCGAACTGGTCGTGTTCGCCTACAGCGACCTCGCCCACGCCGAGGTAATGCACCTAGCCTCGCGCGCGCTCGCCGCCGGGGCTGATTTCACGCTGCTCGGCCCGCAGCGCACCATGATAGCGGCGGGTGTGCCCGTAATCGCGGTATCGGCAGTGCGCACAGGCTGCGGCAAATCGCCGGTCAGCCGCTGGCTGTCGCGCGAACTGCGCAATCGCGGGCTGCGCGCCGCGGTGGTGCGCCATCCCATGCCCTACGGCGATCTCACGCGCCAGGGCGTGCAGCGTTTCGAAACGCGCGCCGATCTCGCGCGCGCGGCCTGCACCGTGGAAGAACGCGAAGAATATGAACCGCATCTCGCCGCCGGAAACATAGTCTATGCCGGCGTGGACTATGTCAGCATCATCGAGCAGGCCGGGCGCGAATCCGAGCTGATCCTCTGGGACGGCGGCAACAACGATTTTCCCTTCGTGCATCCCGACCTGCACATCGTGCTGGTCGACCCGCTGCGCCCCGGCCACGAAACCAACTACCATCCCGGCGAGACCGTGCTGCGCATGGCCGACATCGTGTTGCTGGCGAAAACCGATGGCGCCGAGGCCGGCGCGGTGCAGCAGGTGATGGATGCCGCGCGCCGCGCCAATCCCGGGGCGGCGATCGTGCGC
>JACZJV010000041.1 GCA_014860355.1 Burkholderiales bacterium
GTTGAGCGCTTTCCCAGTCCTGGCTCTTGCTGCCGGCAATCAATCCGATGGTCACGGGAAGGACATGGCCGAGATGCACAAGACCATGGCGGGCATGCATCAGGGGGCCAACGATTCGGCGGCTGGCATGGCGGGCGATCCGGCCAAGGTCAGCCGCACCATCGGGATTTCCATGGACGACACCATGCGATTTACGCCTGAACAAATTTCCGTCAAGGCAGGCGAGACGATCCGTTTCTTTGTGAAGAACGCCGGCAAGTTAGATCACGAGATGGTCATCGGAACAAGCGATGAACTTAAGGCGCACGCGGAAATGATGCGCGCGATGCCCGGCATGAAGCACGCGGAGCGCAACATGATTGCGCTCGCGGCGGGTCAGCGGGGCGGCATCGTATGGCAGTTCGACAAAGCCGGTAAAGTGGACTTCGCCTGCCTCATTCCAGGCCACTCGACCGCCGGCATGGTCGGAAAAGTTGTAGTTGAGTAAGGCGTTCTCGACCCGCGTCGCACCCGATCACAAGTGCTATGCGTCAGCAAAAAAACGAGGGGATCCCTCCACTCGTCCTCCCCTAAGTCGGACCGCAGAAAAATGACTTTGCCACGGATTCCAAGTGCGCAAATTTGAACACAATGTCGAACGCCTGTATCTGACTGACGCGATCAATGATGAGATCACTATCGTCGCTGGTCCGGAGCGTTTCGTGCGCAAGCCCGAGCCAACTGCGATCTCTCCGCTAATCAAAGTATCGAAATCCGCAATTACGCCAGCGCTAGCCTTCCTTTGGGTGGCGCCCAACCGGACCCCATGACATCAATACCCTAGGGGGGTACTGGACATATACCCATATGGGGTATATGGTGCAGGCATGCGAATTGAGGAACAGCGGGGAGCCGGGCGTGGGATTCGTCGATTTACTCTCCGCTTTGATTCGCGGATTGACAACAAGTGCTTGGGCCAGGCTTCGGCGGGCTAGGGCTTCGTAGTTTCACCTGATTAAATCGAGAGGCATC
The DNA here is from genome assembly GCA_014860355.1 of Burkholderiales bacterium. Classification (GTDB taxonomy): domain Bacteria; phylum Pseudomonadota; class Gammaproteobacteria; order Burkholderiales; family SG8-39; genus 2-12-FULL-64-23. The sequence continues at coordinate 1,012 of JACZJV010000041.1, forward strand.
ATGGGTTGGCTAGTGCAGAACTGGATTTGGGTGGCGCTTGGTATTGGCGCCTTCTTCATGATGAGGCGCGGCGGCTTCGGCCATTACGCTGGCGGCCATGCTGGTTACGGACATGGTGGACGTGGGGCGCAGTCTGCTCGAGGCGCGACGTCCAATAGGCCCACGCCCGGAGCGACTATCGATCCGGTCAATGGCAAACCGGTACGCACCGACAAGGCGCTCACTACGCTCTACCGAGGATCGATTTATTACTTCGCGTCCAGGGAAAACCGCGATCGTTTCGAGGCCGCGCCGCAAGACTATGCCCCGAGGTTTGCGGGTGGTCGCGTGGACTCTGACGGAACTGTGGACCATCAGACCCGCAGGCGCGGCTGCTAGCACGCAGGAGCGTATTGTGCTTGTTGAAGTGAACCCATGCTAAAGCGTTTCTGGCTGCTATTGGCCCAGGTCGTCACCCTTGCCGTTGGCGTGTTGCTGGCATGGAAGGCGGTGATGCCCGAATTAGCGTCACCACCGGCCCGGATCGTCACCGTACGCGAGGAAGGCAAGCCTGCGCCGCCGCTTACCGCGCCACATACGGAAAGCTTCCGCGCGGCGGTGCAAAAGGCGTTGCCGTCGGTGGTCAACATCTATACGGCCAAGGCGGTGCGCCGACAAGTCGTGGACCCGAGGTTCCCGTTCTTTTATCGCGAACAGGACGAAACGGCGACCAGCCTCGGTTCCGGCGTAGTGATCAGCGACGCAGGTTATGTTCTAACCAACAATCACGTTATCGAGAGCGCCGACGAGATTGCAGTCGCCCTCGGCGACGGCCGGATCGCGAAAGCGAACGTGGTCGGAACAGATCCTGAGACGGACTTGGCGGTCTTGAGGATTACTGCCGATCGATTGCGCCCAATCAGTTTCGGAGCTTCGGATGACCTGCAGGTAGGCGACGTGGTACTCGCCATCGGAAACCCGTTCGGCGTCGGGCAAACGGTCACACAGGGGATCGTCAGCGCCACGGGCCGGCACCGGCTCGGGATCAACACCTTCGAGAATTTCATCCAGACCGATGCCGCGATCAATCCCGGCAACTCGGGCGGCGCGCTCATCGACGCGCGCGGCACGCTGGTCGGCATCAACACCGCCATCTACTCGGAAAGCGGGGGCTCCCAGGGCATCGGTTTTGCCATCCCTGTGAGTCTGGCGCGGCAGGTGATGGAGCAGATCATCACCAAGGGCCGCGTGGACCGCGGCTGGCTGGGCGTCGCCGCCCAGGACGCTGAATCCGACGCCGCCGATCGCGGCGCGCGCATCATGGGCGTACAGCGCGGCGGCCCGGCCGATCGCGCCGGCCTTCGTCCAGGCGACGTGATCGTGGCAATCAACGACAAGCCGATTGCGGATACCGCCGGTCTGATCAATACGACCGCCGCGCTTGCCCCCGGCGCTCGCGGCGATTTCAAGCTCCGGCGCAATGGCAAGGAAATCACGCTGCAAATCGAAGTCGGCCGCCGGCCGCCTCAACCGCGATCGAAGGCGCCGCAATGATCCGATTTATCCGTGGAATGTGGCATCGGTTCCAAATTGTGGAGAAATCCAATGCGTAAACAATGGGCAGTCCCGCCGGCGCTGGTTACGTTGAGCCTTGGCGGCTCCGGTCGGCCGCTGTTCTCTTCCCGCCGCAGCGCGATGCATCGGGCACCACGATTATCGTTGGCGAACATCCTGCAACTTGAAATCGTTTTACCGTGTAGCTTTTATTTGCTTCCATAGAAGGAGCATCACCATGCAAACAGAACTTTTTAAAGTATCGGGAATGACCTGCGGCGGCTGCGCTGGCAACGTAACGAAGGCGCTGAAGGCGGTCTACGGAGTCGACGATGTAACTGTTTCGCTCGCTGCCGGCGAAGCCGCCGTGCAATACGACCAGCGGCTGACCTCGCCCGCTCAAATGAAATCGGCCGTGAAAGACGCGGGTTATGGCGTGGACGCCACCAACGCTGCTCGAATGGCTGACAGAAACTCTAGGCAGGGTCGGATGCCCGCCAAAGCAAGCGCAATGAGAAACACGTTGCGCCTGATCTACGTCGTATGCGTGTTGCTGCCGGAGTACCGCGCTCTACGCCGATTTGCGCGCGGCACCGGCAATGCGGCGGCGCCGGCCCGGTTCGCCGCGCGTTTGCTTGCACTTGGCCCGGCTTTCGTCAAGCTAGGTCAGGTCCTGAGCACGCGCCCGGACTTGATGCCGGAGGCCTACGTCGAAGCGCTTTCACGCCTTCAGGAAAACGCGCCGGAGATCCCGGGCGAAGCGGTCCGCGCCACCATCGAGAGAGAACTTGGCAAGCCTGTCGAAGAGTTATTTGCCACATTCGAGCAAAGGCCTGTCGCCGCCGCGTCCCTCTCGCAGGTCCATCGGGCAACGCTGCCCGACGCCACCATCGTCGCCGTAAAGGTGCAGAGGCCCGATCTCGAACGGCTGGTTTGCCGCGACCTGGACGCCGTGGAAGCCGGGTTGGATTGGCTTGAGCGCCTGTTTCCGCGGCGCCTGCAGCGCACGAATTTACGTGCGTTTTTCGCCGAGTTCCAGCGCTATACGCTGCAAGAGCTGGACTTCTCGCAGGAGGGGCGGGTCATTGACCGATTCCGTGCCAATTTCCAGGGCCGCGTCGACGTCAAGTTTCCCGCGGTCTATTGGAGCCACACCGGACAACGTGTGCTCACCATGGGCTGGGTGGAGGGCCTGCGCCTTCACGAGGCCGCCAAGTCGCTCGACGCAAAGGCGAGACAGCGGCTCGTCACGCTTCTCGTCGACGTCATGCTGCAGATGTACGTCTCCGACGGTCTGTTCCACGCGGATCTTCATCCGGGAAACATTTTTTTTCACCACGACGGCACATTCACTCTGCTCGATTTTGGCATGTATGGCGAGTTGACGCCGCGGCAACGGGATCGATTCATTCTCTATTGGTTCGCTGTGGTTCAGCGCCAGACCCGACGCGCATTTCACCACTTCAAGGCGCAAACGCAGACATTGCCGGGCGCGAACGAAGAGGCGTTCTTTGTGCGCTTCGCGGCGCTCGCCGAGAAGTTCTATACGTCCCCGCTAAGCGAGATGAGTTTCACCAAGGTATACCTCGATATGATGAAGGCGGGCTACGAATACGGGTACGTCTTTCCGAGCGAGCTGATGTTGCATGCCAAGGCTCTCACAACGGCGGAGACCCTCATCTTCGTGCTTGCTCCGGACGAGCGATTCGAACGGGTTTCGCGTCCGTTCATCGCGCGCGAGTATGCTGCGCGCGTCGGATCGCTTGACCTTATCAAGCGGCGCGTTTCTCAACTGGCTCCGGAGCTCTTTCTTCTCGGAGAACTGCCGCCGTCGGACTCCCTCGACGAAAGCTGGGACTGGGAAGCGACCGTGGGCGTTTTCGGGGAGCTGCGCGACCAGCTGGAGAGCACGGTCCGGCATGCGCTGGAAAATGGCGGACTTTGGCGGACGCTCGTTGAGCGGCATGCCGGGGTTGTGTTGAAGACGACGCCCCTTGCCGGGTCGGTAAGCGATCTCATGCAGCAGGCTTGGGAGCGCTACTACGAAATCGAGCCTTCGGTCGCGATCCAGCCCACTCTGGGCGCGGTGTTCACCACCCATGCGGCCGCCTTGATTCTCGCGATGCATGAAACGCTGCTTCGACATGGTGTCGCCGCCGCGGAATCACACCGGATGATCCACGACATCGGATGGAGCGTCTATCGCCAGATGGCCGAGCCGCCGTCGCTCATCGCAAGCGCGTTTACGCGCGACCCGCGCAAGCGCCTTAAGCTTGCGACCGATCTGTTCCGCAGCTTCCCGTTCGGTTCCCCGAGCTACGAATGGCGCGATGTCCCAAGCTCGGACGGCGCAATTGCCTTCGATTGCGTGAAGTGCCCGGTCGCCGAGTTCTTCGCCAGCCGCAACGCGTCGGAACTTTGCGTTCGGACATTTTGCCAGCTCGACTTTCCGTTGGCGGAGAAATGGGGCGGGCGGCTGGAGCGAAGCGGCACAATTGCGTCGGGTGCGCAGCGCTGTGACTTTCGCTGGCATACGCGCAGGCCGACAGACTCGCGTACACCCGCAACGTTCGATTGGAAGCCGCGAGACTGTGCCACGTCGGAGGATGGCGATGCGCGCTGATCCGCTTGATTGGCAACCGTGCCGGTGTCGAGCGGGTGACAGGCTTGTGCACCGAGGCTGAGCGTGAGGCGTTCATTGGCTCGATCTCCCGCGAACTAGCCGCGAATGTAACGACGTCAATAGCAGCAGCCGTCACGGGAGTTGCGAGAGGCTCTCAGGTCAATGCAGCTTTTTCGCGTAAATTGTGACCCCCGGTCAAATGCACCGCCGTGCGATGCCGCAAAAGGAGGAATAGATGAACGAAACATTCGAGCATTCCGGCGCCTGGGGCATCGCGGCGATCGTAATTGTCGTGGTCTCCTGGTTTTTTTACCGCTACTTTGCGCCCAAGTCGTGGCGCGAATGGGCGGCCTCCGGCCTGGTGCAGGCGTTCATCATTTCGCTGTACGCCGAGATGTACGGCTTCCCGCTGACCATCTACCTGCTGGTGCGGTTCTCCGGCTTGGATGCCGTTGACCTCAATGCCAATCTCTGGTCGACGCTGCTCGATGTCGGCCCAACCGGGATGATGATTTCGATGCTGCTGGGCTATGCGCTGGCGTTTGTCGGTCTCGGCCTGCTGGTCCAAGGCTGGCGCGAACTGTACCGGGCACACCGGGAGAAACGCCTTGCGACCGACGGACTGTATGCCTTCGTCAGGCATCCCCAGTACACCGGACTTTTTCTCGGCCTGTTCGGCGAAGGCGTGGTGCACTGGCCGACGATGTTCTCGGTCGCCTTGTTCCCGGTGATCGCACTCGCGTACGCATGGCTCGCGCGCAACGAAGAGAAGCGCATGCTCGAGCAATTCGGAGAAGAATTCCGCGCCTACCGGCAGCGGGTGCCGATGTTCATTCCGCGCTGGGGACAATGGAGCGAATTCGCCAGTTCGCGCCGCGCCGCGGCAGACGAATCCGGACAAACGCCTTTTTAACGCGGCGACGCGGGCATAACACCCGTTGCTTACGTTGATGTAATGCCCGGGTCATGTTCAAGACCGTAACCATTCCTTAAGCTTGTCGATATCGTTCGGCAAGGCGGATTTCACCCGCGTCAACCTGACCATCCGACCGCCAGCGTGGCTGGAAAAGTCCTGGTCAAGTGAGGCGCCACTGAACCGCGGCACCGATCCGAAGCAGCGAGACAGCAAGCCCGGGCAGACCGCACTGTTTCCGTAGATCAACTGATCGAACCCCGCCGCCGCGGCGCGGCGTCGCCCTCGAGTCGGAAGGCGCTCAATTCGAGCCTAGTCGAAAAGATACCGGGTGGGGGTACTTGACATATACCCCAGTAGGGTATATGGTGAGTGTGTGAACAGAAGATTCGAGAGGGTCGGCAGTGGATTGTGTGTTTGTTCTCCCTCCACTTCGATTCACGGCTTTACAACAGGTGTTTGCGCCCGACTTGTTCGGGCACGGACTTCGTAGCTTCACTCGATTGAGTCAGGAGACATCATGGAATGGTTAACGCAGAACTGGATTTGGGTGCTGTTTTTCGGCGGGATGATTGCGATGCACTTGTTCGGCCACGGCGGACATGGCAGTCACGGCGCCCATGGTGGACATGGTGCTGGAAGTGATGGCGGCGACGACGCCCCGAAGCCAGCCGGCAAAGACGGCGCGCAACGCGCTTCGAAACAAGGGTCAGGTAGTTGCCATTGATCCGTCGGATATCAGTAATTATTCTTGATAGAGACAACGATGAACAAGAAAGCCCACGCAAGCAAACCGAGCCCGCACGCGATCTCAAAACCGAAGAAAAACTACAAGGACGACCTGCGCCAGCTCCAGGTCGAACTGGTCAAGCTGCAGCGCCACTTCATCAAATGTGACGACAAGATCCTGATCATCCTGGAAGGACGGGACGCAGCCGGCAAGGACGGCACGATCAAGCGAATCGTGCAGCATCTGAGCCCGCGCGAAACGCGCGTTGTCGCGCTCGGCATGCCTTCGAACCGGGACCGCACCTCGTGGTATTTCCAGCGCTATGTCCCGTATCTGCCGGCGGCCCAGGAGCTCGTTCTATTCAACCGCAGTTGGTATAACCGCGCCGGCGTCGAGCGGGTAATGGGTTTTTGCTCCGAGGCTGAGCACGAGGAGTTCATGGGCTCGGTTTTGGACTTTGAGAGCATGCTGGTCCGCTCAGGCATCAAGCTCCTCAAGTACTACCTTGACATCAGCAAAAGCGAGCAGAAGAAACGCCTTGCGGCGCGCAAAACTGATCCGCTCAAGCAGTGGAAAATCAGCCCGATCGATGATCAGGCGCTCAAGTACTGGAAGGCCTACAGCGCGGCCCGCAACGAGATGCTGGCGCGCACGCACAATCCGATGGCGCCGTGGACGCTGGTGCGCGCCGACGACAAACGCCTGGCGCGGGTCAATATCATCAAGGACGTGCTCAACCGGCTGCACTACGCGAACAAGGACGAGCGGCTGATTCAACCCGATCCGCGGATCGTATTTGCCTACGATGTTTCGAAACGCGAAAACGGCCAGTTGGCGAAGTGACCGCGGGCGCAAGCGGACATATTGATAGTAAGGAAATCTCAAGGAGCCACGATGAAAACGAGCGTAATTGAAGTGGGCGGAATGCTGTCGGCCTTGAGCGCGCTCGGCGCGGAAAAGCGGCTGGCGCGGCTGGCCGGCGTGAAAAAGATCGAAGTCAACTATGTGAGCGGCAGCGCGACCGTGGTCTACGACGAGGCGGTGACCGACCTCAACACGATCAAGGCCAGGGTGCACGAGTGCGGCTATCACTGCAGCGGCGAACTCGCTCCAAAACATGTATGCGAGCCCGAGGATCCGCCCGCGCAAGCGGCAGCGCTGCCGGGCGCATTGCATGCAGGCCATCGCCATCCGGCAAAGCCTGCACCCGCAAGCCCGGCGAAAGGCAGCACGCGCAAGGAATCCGCGAAACACGCGGAACATGCCGGCCACGGCGACGCCGCGGCCCACGAGATGGGCCACGGCGCGGGCATGGATATGAACGAAATGGCGCGCGACATGCGTAACCGCTTCTTTATCTGTCTTGCGTTCACCGTGCCGATTTTCGTTTATTCGCCCATGGGTGAATTCTTCACCCCGCCCGCGCCGCCGTTCGGTTTGGGCCTGAATCTGTGGCTGTTCATTCTCGCGACCATCGCCGTGATCTACCCGAGCTGGCCGTTCTTCGTTGCCGCCTGGCGCGCGCTCAGGAACGGCGTGCTCAACATGGCGGTGCTGGTGGTGCTGTCGGTCGGCACCGGTTACCTGTTCAGCCTCGGCGCCACCTTCCTGTTTGAAGGCGTGCAGTTTTTCGAGGCGGTGGCGGTGCTACTGGTGTTCATCCTGCTCGGCCACTGGCTGGAGATGCGCGCCCGCGCCGGCGCCTCGGACGCGATACGCTCCCTGATGGATCTCGCCCCGCCCAAGGCGATGGTGCTGCGCAATGGCGCGGAGGTGGAGGTCCCCACCGCCGAGGTGCTGAAAGACGAGGTGGTGGTGATCCGCCCCGGCAACAAGATTCCGGTCGACGGCGAGGTGCTGGAGGGTGAGTCGCAGGTGGACGAGTCCATGCTCACCGGCGAGTCCATGCCGGTGGCCAAGAAGCCGGGCGATACGGTGATCGGCGCCACCATCAACAAAAGCGGCAGCTTCAAATACCGCGCCACCAAGGTAGGCGCGGACACCGCGCTGGCGCAAATCGTCAAACTGGTGCAGCAGGCGCAAAACTCCAAGGCGCCGGCGCAGTTGCTGGCGGACAGGGCGTCGCAGTGGCTGGTGGTCATCGCCATTGTCATCGGGCTGACCACCTTCGGCGTCTGGTTCTGGGGTCTGGGTTCGACGCTGCTGTTCGCAGTGACGCTGACCATCACCGTGTTCGTTATCGCCTGCCCGGACGCCCTCGGCCTTGCCACACCCATGGCGGTGATGGTGGGCACGGGCCTCGGCGCGAAAAACGGCATCCTGTTCAAGAATGCCTCAGCGCTGGAGGACGCGACCAGGCTGGACGTAGTGGTATTCGACAAGACCGGCACCCTGACCATGGGCGCGCCCGAGGTGGTGGAGCTCGCCGTGGCACAGAACTCCACTCAAGACGATGTGCTGAGCCTGGCAGCGACGGTTGAGCAGGGTTCGGACCACCCGCTGGCGCAGGCGATTCAGCGCCGTGCCCAGGGGTTGAAGCTCGCGTCACTCGCGAGCTTCGCCAACATCGAAGGCAAGGGCGCGCAGGCCGAAGTAAGCGGCGAGACCGTATTGCTCGGCAACCGCCGCCTGATGGACGAAAAGAAGGTCGACATGGCGGAACTGAAGGACGAGGCCACCCGCCTTCAGGGGGCTGGCCAGACGGTGGTGCATGTCGCTCATGGCGGCAAATTGGTGGGTTTGATCGCGATCGCGGATGCGCCGCGGCCCAGCGCAGCGGCGATGGTGAAGGCAATGCGCGCGCGCGGCGTGGAAGTGGCGATGCTCACCGGCGACAACGCGGCCACCGCCCAGCGCATCGCCAGGGAACTGGGCATCGAAATCGTGCTCGCCGATGTGCTGCCCGGCGAGAAGGCCGCCAAGATCAAGGAACTGCAGGCGCAAGGCAAGAAAGTTGGCATGGTCGGCGACGGCGTCAACGACGCGCCGGCGCTGACCCAGGCGAACGTAGGGTTCGCCATCGGCGCGGGCACCGATGTCGCCATCGACAGCGCCGACGTGGTGCTGATGAAAAGCGATCCTTACGACGTGCTCGGCGCCATCGAGTTGTCGCGCGCCACGCTGCGCAAGATGCACCAGAATCTGTTCTGGGCCGTGGCCTACAACGTGATTGCTTTTCCCGTGGCCGCGGGGGTGTTCTTCCCGTTCGTCGTCAGCCCCGAAGTGGCGGCGCTCGCCATGTCCGGCAGCTCGGCGCTGGTGGCGATCAATGCGCTGTTGCTCAAGCGCACGAAACTGGCGGGAATGCGCCCGCCGGCGCGGCAATCGCTGCCGGTGGAACTCGCCCATGCCCACTGAACCCAGCCTGACATCGTCCGGCGCCGCTCACCTAAGCCAAATCAAAGGAATTCAACATGGCACACGCTGCAATCGTATCTATCAAGACCAAAGCGCACGCGCATCAGCCGCGAAAACATCAAACGCCGGTGAAGGCCGCACCGGCGAAAACTGCGCCGCCGCAAGCCGACCTTAAGGCCGCAAGCGCGCTGCCCGCCGCCGTCTGGCAGTATCAGGTGGATCTGTGGCAACGCAGCATCCTGTTCCTCGACATTCTGCGCGAGCGCGCCAACAACATGCTTGCGCAGGAGCAGGCCGGCCTGCCGCCGCTGCTCGATTTCGACTACGAGACGCTGCTCGACGCCCGCCGCTTCGAACGCCCGGCGAATTACGCGCTGCTGCGTATTACCGGGTCGACAACGCACAGGCTGGAGGATTGCCTCGACGCAAGCAAGCCTCCGGTGATCATCATCGATCCGCGCGCCGGACACGGGCCCGGCATCGGCGGTTTCAAGCAGGATTCCGAAGTCGGCATTGCCCTGCATGAAGGTCATGCGGTCTATTTCGTCATGTTTTTTCCCGAGCCTTGCCCGGGGCAGACCCTGGCCGATGTGCTACATGCCCTGCGGCGCTTCGTCGAGGAAGCCGGCCGACGACATGAGGGTACGCCGCCCGTGCTCTACGGCAACTGCCAGGCGGGCTGGGCGGTGATGCTGCTCGCCGCCGACTGCGAAGGCCTGGTGGGGCCCGTGGTACTCAACGGTTCTCCCCTTTCGTACTGGGCGGGAGCGAGCGATGCCAATCCCATGCGCCTGGCCGGCGGCCTGACCGGCGGCGCCTGGATCGCGCACTACATGGCGGATCTCGGCAACGGCCGTTTCGACGGCGCCTGGCTGGCGCAGAACTTTGAGAACCTCAATCCTGCCAACACGCTGTGGGACAAGAACTACAAGGTGTTTGCCAACATTGATGGCGAACGCGAGCGGTTTCTGGATTTCGAACGTTGGTGGACCGGCTTCTACTTTCTTTCGCGCGAAGAAATCAACGCCACCGTGCAGAACCTGTTCATCGGAAACAAGCTGGAGCGCGGCGAGATGCGCATCGATGAATGCTGCTCCGTCGACTTGAAGCGCGTCCGCAACCCGATCGTGATTTTCGCTTCTCACGGCGACAACATTACCCCACCGCATCAGGCATTGAACTGGGTCCCGGCGGTATATCCCTCTACTAAAGCGCTTAAGGCGGCCGGACAGCGCATTGTCTATCTGCTCAATCCACATGTCGGGCATCTTGGCATTTTCGTATCGGCGAGCGTCGCGCGTCTGGAACACCGGGCAATCCTCGAAAGCCTGGGCGACCTGGAAGCGCTGAAGCCCGGTCTGTACGAGATGAAGATCAGTAACCCGACCAATGACCCCGACTGCCGCAAGCCGCAGTATTCAGTGGTATTCGAGGAACGCAAAGTTGAGGATATCCGCTTCGATTATCCGAGCGCTGAGTTCGAAAAGGTGCGCAAGGTCTCGGAGTTCAACGAACAGCTTTACAGCACTTTCGTCAGCCCTTGGGTCCGGGCGGGCGCGAATCCTATCAGTGCCGAATGGCTCAAATGGACGCACCCGATGCGCACCAGCCGCTACCTGTTCTCCGAGAAGCTCAATCCCTGGATGGCCGCAGTCGCGGCAATGGCGCCGTGGGTCAGCGCATACCGCGAGCGCGTTTCCGCAGACAACCCCTTGCTCGTAGGCGAGCGGGCTTTGAGCAAACAGATTTCGACCGGGCTGGACGCTTACCGCAAACACCGGGACGAAGCCACCGAGGCAGTCTTCAAGAGGCTATACGCCTAATACCTGCTGTTCTTGATTATCTGGGCCACAAACGCGGCCTGGCCGAGTTGCACCACGAAAGAAAGGAAACAGACCATGGCGAATTATGAACCGGTAGATATTGTCGAATACCTGCGCATCCGCGCCGCCGCGCTCGGCGGCCGGCGCATCGCCATTGGTATCGGCGTAGTGCTGCTGCTGATCTTCTTTGGTTCGACCTGGTTCACCGTGCAGCCGGAGGAAACCGGTATCGTGCAGCGCTTCGGGGCGGTGGACCGCACCGTGGGTCCGGGCCTGCACTTCAAGTTTCCCGACGGCATCGAGCGGGTCCGATTGGTTCCGACGGCCCGGGTGCTGAAGGAGGAATTCGGCTTCGCCACGACTGCGACGGCTGGCGGCCCGCGTACGCAATACGCGGGTGACAAGAAGTCATTCAAGGAAGTGTCGCTGATGCTTACTGGCGACCTGAACGTGATCGACGTGCAGTGGATCGTCCAGTACCGGATCGAGGACCCGGCACGTTACCTCTTTCAGGTGCGCGAGTCGCGGCAGACCATCCGGGACACCGCCGAGGCGGTCATGCGCCGCGTGGTCGGCAACCGCCTGGGGAGCGATGTTCTTACCGTCGGCCGGGTAGCCGTGTCCGCCGAGGTCAAGGAGGAGATGCAGAAGATACTCAGTGAATACGACACCGGCGTGCGCCTGGTGACAGTCGAGCTTCAGGACGTGACGCCTCCGGACACCGTCAAGCCCGCTTTCAACGAGGTAAACGAGGCGCGCCAGGATCGGGAGCGCACCATCAACCAGGCGCAGGAGCAGGCCAACCGGGAGATTCCCAAGGCGCGCGGCGAGGCCACGCGGACGGTCACCGAGGCCGAGGGCTACGCCGTTGAGCGGGTCAATCGCGCGAAGGGAGAGGCGACGCGATTCCGTGCCGTGCTCGCCGACTATCAGAAGGCGCCGGAAGTCACGCGCCGCCGCCTCTACCTGGAGGCCATGGCGAGCATCCTGCCCGAAGCGAAAGCCCTGTATATCGTGGATAGCGACCAAAAGACGCTGCTGCCATTGCTCCGCCTGGAGTCGGGACAGATGCCCTCTGTGGCAGGCAAGGAAGCGGGCCAGGCACCAAGCATCAAGGGAGGGAAGTAGCCATGAAAAACGCACTGGGTATTGGATTCGGAGTCGTTGTGCTTGCGATCCTCATCGCCGTCTCTGGGGCCTTCTACACGTTGGAGGAAGGCGAGCAAGCGGTGATCGTCCAGTTCGGCCGGCCCGTGGGCGAGCCGATAACCGAGGCGGGGCTGCACCTCAAGCTCCCGCTCATCCAGGAGGCGCGTCGCTTCGAGAAGCGCCTGCTCATCTGGGATGGCGACCCAAATCAGATTCCCACCAAAGGACGCGAGTTCATCTGGATCGACACGACGGCGCGCTGGCGCATCGCCGATGCGAAGAAATTCCTCGAGAACGTGGCCTCCGAGGCTGGTGCTCGATCGCGCCTGAACGACATCATCGACTCCGTCGTACGCGACCAGGTTTCGGGCAGTGAGTTGGTCGAGCTGGTGCGCAGCGCCTCGTGGAAAGTTCCCGAGGGAGAGGTTCTGAAGGAGGTTCCGGCCGAGGTGCGCGAGGAATTGAAGAAGCAGGTCGTGCGCGGACGCGAAGAGATCACCCGGACCATCCTCGCTGAAGCCCGCAAAATCATCCCCCAGTACGGCATCGAGCTGGTGGACGTGCGTATCAAGCGCCTCGACTACGTGCAGAGCGTGCGCGAGAAGGTGTATGCCCGGATGATTTCGGAACGCAAGCGCATTGCGGCCCAGTTCCGCTCCGAGGGCGAGGGCCAGAGCGCGGAAATCCTCGGGACCATGGAGAAGGAACTGCGCCAGATTCGCTCCACCGCCTACCGATCGGTCCAGGAAATTCGCGGAAAAGCCGACGCCGAGGCGACGCGCGTGTACGGAGCAGCCTATAACGCCGATCCCGAGTTCTACGCCTTCTCGCGCACCCTGGAGGCCTATAAGGAGGAACAGAACAAGAACTCGACGGTGATATTGACGACGGACAGCGACTACTACCGTTACCTGAAGCGGGCCGGCGGGCCGGGCACAGCCCGGCCGACGCGCTGATGCCATGCTCGCCCTTGGTGCAGTCAGAAGCTTTTATGAGTGCGACCAAATCAGACGTGACAAAAAACGGACCGGGGTCGCGGCTGCCCTGATCCATCCGATCAAATCCGACAAAAATGTGAGGTCACCATGATTACCGATCCTGTTTGCGGCAAGCGTATCAATCGCGGCAAAGCCCATATCATCGTTGAGCACGAAGGCGTGGCCTACGCTCTGTGCTGCCCGCTTTGCCAGGCGGAGTTCGAGCGCAAGCCCGCGGCCTACGCCAAGCCGAATGTAGGTGAGAAAGTCCGAAAGAAATCCGGGCGCCATCCCCACGGGGAGCGGTAGATCGAGGTGCGGGCAAGCATTGAAGTCAGACTCACTATGCAGGGCCAAAAAATCCACGGTATCGGTACGGGTCGACTCATTGATGCGCAACCAAAGACCGAATGAATCGCTCATTGCACATCCCCGCCTGGCTGCAGCATCCCGAGAAGGCGTCGGGCGCGCTGACTGTCGCCGCCATGCTCGCTGCGTTCACGCTGGTGAATTCACCGCTCGAGCCGCTTTATCAGCTTGTCCACCACACGCCGCTTGCGATTCGGGTCGGCGCGCTGCTGGTCGAAAAACCCCTGATCCTCTGGATCAACGAAGGGCTGATGGTGTTCTTCTTCGTGCTGGTCGCACTCGAGATCAAGCGCGAGGTGCTGGAGGGACATCTCGCTTCCCCGGCGCGGATTGCGTTGCCCGCGTTTGCCGCGCTGGGCGGGATGCTCGCGCCCGCGGCAATCTACCTGCTGTTCACCTGGGGCGATACGACCGCGGCGCAGGGCTGGGTCATTCCAACCGCGACCGATACCGTCCTCGCGCTTGCCGCGCTGAACGTGCTCGGCGCGCGCGTACCTCCCGCGGCGAGGACATTTCTCCTCGCGCTCGCGATCTTCGACGACCTGGGGGCGATCGTGATCCTCGCGGTGCTCTTCAGCAAGGGCCTTTCGGTGCCTTCCCTACAGGTCGCAGCAGGCGCGCTGCTCGTGCTGGCAGGGCTCAACCGCTTCGGCGTAACGCGTACTTCGGCGTATGTCGCGGCGGGGATCGCGCTGTGGCTCGCGGTGCTCGAATCGGGTGTGCATGCCACTTTGGCGGGATTCCTGATTGGTCTCGCCGTTCCGCTGCGCACCGACGGGCGACGGCCGTCGCCGCTGCGCGCCGCCGAGCAGGGGCTGCGCCCCTGGGTGGCGCTGTGCATAGTGCCTCTGTTCGCCTTCTTCAACTCGGGTATGCGGCTGCTGGACATGCCGCCAGGCGGGCTGTCGGCCACGATCGCTTTGGGAGCGGCGCTGGCGCTGATTCTGGGAAAGCCAACGGGAATACTCGGCGCCAGCT
>JACZJV010000042.1 GCA_014860355.1 Burkholderiales bacterium
GTATTGACAAGCGTCAAACGATTCCGGGCCCCGATGGCACAAGGGCATCGCTGTCCTGTTAGCATGACCGGCGTGGCTGCAAGGGAGCGCGGAACATGGAACTGAAGATTGCCGGAAAAACGGGCTTGGTGACCGGGGCGAGCAGCGGCATCGGGCGCGGTATCGCGCTGGCTCTGGCGGCCGAAGGCGTGCAGCTGGCGATTGTCGCCCGGCGCAGGACCCTGCTCGACGAAGTCGCTGCCGAGATCGTCGCCAACGGCGGCCTGCGTCCGGCGGTGATCGCAGCCGATCTCATGCAGCCGGACGCGGCGAGCGCCATAGCGACGCTGGCACTGCGCGAGCTGGGTTCCGTCGACATACTGGTGAACAACGCGGGCGGGAGCCGGAGCTTCGGTGTGGACGCATCCGAAGAGCAGTGGGAGGAGGCGCTCACGCTAAACTTCACCCGTCAGCGCCAGTTGGCGCATCAACTGCTGCAACAGATGGTGGCGCGCAACTGGGGGCGCATCATCAACATCACCGGCAAGTCCGAACCCGAGGGAATCAACGGCGCATTCTGCGCCAAGGCGGCGATGCATTCCTGGGCCAAGGGACTGTCGCGCGAAGTCGGCAAACACGGCATCACGGTGAATTCGATTCCACCGGGGCGTATCATGAGCGAGCAGATCCTGCGCAACTACACACCCGAATACCGCCAGTGGCAGGCGCAGAACGAAATTCCGGTAGGTGCCTACGGCGAGCCGGAAGACATCGCGCAGCTCGTTTGTTTCCTCGCATCTCCTTTGGCGCGGTACATTACCGGCACCGTGATTCCGGTGGACGGCGGGCTTCGGCGCTACCAGTTCTGAAACCAAGCGCCCACCGGCGCGCAAACAAGGGGCGAGCCAAAGTGAACAGGCAAATCGGTTTCATCGGCCTAGGGGTGATGGGCGAGCCCATCTGCCGCAATCTCGCGCTCAAATCCGGCGCCGGCGTTCTCGCCTACGACCGCGATCCGGCGCCCATGGCGCGGCTCGAGGCGCAGGGCGTGCATGCGGCGATTTCGGCGCAAGCGGTCGGCGAGCAGGCCGACATCGTGTTTCTTTCCCTGCCTTCGGGAGAGGTTGTCGCCGGACTCGTACGCGGCGCCGGCGGACTGCTGCAAACTGCGCGGCCCGGGCAGGTTGTGGTCGACCTGGGCACGTCGCCGGTGGACCTGACGCGGCAGCTGGCGCAGGAATTCGAGCGCCTCGGAGCGAGCTTCGTCGATGCTCCGGTGGCGCGCACGCGCGCAGCCGCGGTGGCCGGTACCCTGTCGGTGATGGTCGGCGGCGATGCCAGGACCTTCGACGCGCTGCGACCCTTGCTCGGCACCTTCGCCAGCGACGTGACGCACTGCGGGCCGGTCGGATGCGGGCAGGTGGTGAAAATACTCAATAACATGGTGCTGTTCGAAACGGTGGTCGCGCTGGCCGAGGCGCACGCAATCGGCATACGCTCCGGCGTCGATCCGCAGTTGCTGTTCGAGGCGCTGTCCAAGGGCTCGGCCGACAGTTTCGCGCTGCGCAACCACGGCATGAAGGCTATCCTCCCCGCGCAGTTCCCGGAGCGGGCCTTTTCGGCGGAGTATGCGAGAAAGGATCTGTCCTATGCGCTGCGGCTCGCGCAGGAGAGCGCGGTCGACGCAAGCGGAGCGCGCAACGCCGACGGCTGGTTGCGCCAGGCGATCGAGGCCGGCGACGGCGATCTCTATTTTCCTGTGGTCAGCCGCTTCATAGGCCGCAAGCATTGATCCTGCATCCGATTCGGTGCACTCGCCGCAGTCGGTGCGCCGACGACGCGCGGCGCCTGAATCGATCGCCGGCGCAGTGGTGGATGCCCGGCCGCAGGCGTATCATTGGTCTTGATCAAAGAATCGGATTGCAGGAATATATAGATCCTGGATCCGAGCTGAGGCAGGACAGGGGCCGTGCGCGGTGTATTTTTTCAAAGTCAATATTATTTGTCCAGGATTGCCATGAAAAAGAAGGTGAAAGCGGAAGCGCCGCCCGATTTCGACAGGGCGAAAGTCATCGAGCGTCCCAACGGCTATTACTGGCAGTCCAGGGACGGCAAGGAGTACGGCCCGTTTGCGAGCCTGCTCGAAGCGGCCGAAGACATGCAATACAACGCGGACTCGGACTTTGAACCGGGCGAGAGCGTGGAGCAGGCAGAATCCGAAATCGGAATTGCCGATTGGGTCGATCCGGAAACCGGCGAACTGGCCGAAGAATTTACTCCGCGCATCGAAGATCACTGATCCGGCGGTGATCCCGTCCCGGCTTTTTCAGGCAATGGCCTGATTGAGCGCGCGCGGATTCCCTGCAACATGCACTGCCTCGGCGGTTTGACCGGGCCGACATCGAATTTTCTCGACAACCTGGAAAGGCTCAAATGGAACTCAAGAACAGCACGTTTATCGTTACCGGAGGCGCATCCGGTCTGGGTGCGGCAACGGCGCGCGCCATTGTGCAAGCGGGCGGCAAGGTCGTCATCGCCGATGTCAACGGCGACGCCGGCAACGCATTGGCCAAAGAACTGGGTCAGGCGCGATTCATCAAGACCGACGTCACCGCCGAAGCCGACGGCAAAGCCGCGGTAGCTCTGGCGCTGAAGGATTTCGGCGGCTTGCAGGGCCTGGTCAACTGTGCCGGTATCGCCATCGGCGAGAAGACCGTGGGCAAAGAGGGGCCGCACGCGCTCGCCAGCTTCAGCCGCGTCATCAGCATCAACCTGATCGGCACTTTCAATATGATCCGCCTGGCGGCCGACGCCATGAGCAAGGGCGAGCCTAACGCCGGCGGAGAGCGCGGCGTGATCATCAACACCGCATCGGTCGCCGCGTTCGACGGCCAGATCGGCCAGGCCGCCTATTCCGCGTCCAAGGGCGGGATCGTGGGCATGACCCTGCCGATCGCGCGCGACTTGTCGCGCTCGGGCATACGCGTAGTGACGATAGCGCCGGGCATATTCGAGACGCCGATGCTGCTGGGGATGCCCAAGGATGTTCAGGATGCCCTAGGCAAACTGGTGCCGTTCCCGTCCCGCCTGGGCCGTCCCGACGAGTACGCGGCGCTGGCCATGCACATTATAGGGAACGCGATGCTGAACGGCGAAACCATCAGGCTCGACGGTGCCATTCGTCTGACGCCGAAGTAAGGTCTTCACACTGCCCTGCCTCTCTTGCGCGGACGGCGGCCCGTCCGCGCGGATTGCCGATTGCGCACGGACGATGATACTGTCCGCGCCCAATCGGCAATCTTGGATAACCCCCCCCTTTTGGAACTACAAATAACCGTGTTGGCGCGCGCAGCGCGCAATCTGCGCTCCTGGTAAAAGCCGGAATTAACGGACCTCGTGTGTGGAGCGACGAACGCCGCGGCGTCTCAGAGCTGCTGCGGCTGCAGTTGCTGTTTGTAACGTTTCGCCCGGCGCACATAGCCGTCGGCGATATCTTGCAGATTGGCTATCTCGGCCTGTGACAGGTCGCGCACGACCTTGGCGGGCGAACCCAGCGCCAGCACCCCGTCGGGTATGGTCTTTCCTTCCGGTATCAGCGAACCCGCGCCGATCAGGCTGTGTTTTCCGACCACCGCATGATTGAGGATGACGCTGTTGATGCCGATGAGGCTGCCTTCGCCCACGCTGCAGCCGTGCAGCATGACCAGGTGACCGACGGATACATTGCGGCCGAGCGTGAGTTTGATGCCGGCATCGGTATGCAGCATGGAACTGTCCTGTACGTTGCTGCCTTCGCCGATGGTGATCAGGTCGCTGTCGCCGCGGATGACGACGTTGAACCAGATGCTGGCCTTGTCCTCGATCAGCACCGAGCCGACGACGGTGGCGCTGTCGGCGATATACCAGTCCGTACCCTGCACCTGTACACGGCGATCGCCGAGCGAATAGACAGCCATTTTGGTTCCTCGTGAAAATGTCGCGGAAATCATAACAGAAGCAATCGCCTGTTATCATGGCGGCCGAATATGAAAGCCAGTGCATCCATTTTTGTCGATATCCGCGGCCTGCGTTATCACTGCCGCATCTGGGGCGAGACGCGTCGGCCGAAGCTGTTCATGCTGCACGGCTGGATGGACGTGTCCGCGTCGTTCCAGTTTCTGGTCGATGCGCTCAAGGAAGAGTGGCAGGTAATCGCGCCGGACTGGCGCGGCTATGGCCTGTCCGCCTGGGGTCCGGCCGACAGCTATTGGTTCCCCGATTACATGGGGGATTTGGACCGTCTGCTGGCGCATTTTGAGCCGGACCGGCCGGTCACGCTGATCGGCCACAGCATGGGCGGCAATATCGCCAGCATGTATGCGGGTGTGCGCCCCGAGCGGGTGTCGCACCTGGTCAACCTCGAGGGCTTTGGCATGAGCCGTAGCGAGCCGGCCAAGGCGCCTGCGCGCTACGCCAAGTGGCTGACTCAGCTTGCCGACAAGCCGGGTTTTCGCGACTACGCTGATTTTGCCGAGCTGGCCGCGCGCATGCGCACCAGCAACCCGCGGCTGTCCGAGGCACGCGCAGGCTTCCTGGCGCAGCACTGGGGGAAGCAGACCGCGGCGGGGCGTGTCGAGCTGAGTAGCGATCCGGCGCACAAGCTGATCAATCCGGTGGCGTACCAGCTGGAGGAAGCGATGGCCTGCTGGCGCAATGTCGCCGGACCGGTGCTGTGGATAGAAGGCGCCGAATCCAAGACCATGGAACGCATGCGCATCAACGCCGGGGACCATGAAGCGCGCATGGCCTGCTTCGGCCAGCTGAGCGCGCATACCATCGCCGCGGCCGGGCACATGCTGCACCACGACCAGCCGGAACAACTGGCCGAACTAATCGAGGCTTTTCTGCTCCAACATTAGGCATGGCCCCCAGGCGCCCGGCGGGGACGTCCCGGATAGCATGTTAAAATTTGACCCTATGCAACCCATGCCCAACTACGACCTGCATTGCCACTCCACTGCTTCCGACGGTCTGCTTGCGCCGGCGGAACTGGTGCAGCGTGCGGCAGGCAACGGCGTCGATATCCTCGCGCTCACGGACCACGACGAGATTTCAGGTTTGGCCGAAGCGCGCGCGCGGGCTGCGGAACTGGGCCTGCGTTTTGTCGACGGCGTAGAGGTTTCGGTCAGCTGGGGAGGAATCACCATCCACATAGTCGGCCTCAACATCGATCCCGGCAACCCGCAACTGCAGCAGGGCTTGCAGGCGATACGCCAGGGGCGCGCCGAGCGGGCGAAGAAAATGGCGCAGGACCTCGCCCGCGCCGGCATTCCCGGCAGCCTGGAAGGCGCCTATGCCTATGTCGACAATCCGAATCTCATCGGGCGCACGCATTTTGCGCGGTTTCTGGTGGAAAAGCGCTACGTCAGCGATGTCAAGAGCGCGTTTCAGAATTATCTGGTGAGCGGCAAGCCCGGCTACGTACCGCACCAGTGGGCCACGTTGGAGGAAGGTCTCGCCTGCATCAAGGCAGGAGGGGGTATCCCGGTAGTCGCGCACCCCGGCCGATACAAGCTCACGCGTACCGAGATGCGCAAGTTCCTGGGTGAATTCAAGGATGGCGGCGGTGCCGGCATCGAGGTGATCACCAGCAGCCACAGCAGCGAGCAATACCTGGAGTACGCGATCCTCGCCGGGGAGTTCGGTTTCCTCGCTTCGCGCGGCTCGGATTTTCACGGCCCGGGAGAATCCCGCATCGATCTGGGCAAACTTCCCCAGCTGCCCGCCGATCTCAAGCCGGTCTGGCACGATTGGTAAGAGCCCGTCAGATCCTGAACCTTCCCCCGCCGTTATTTCGCTCTCTGGCTTCAAATGTCGCAGTATTTCGCCGTACATCCTACCCATCCGCAGCCGCGTCTGATTGCGCAGGCCGCCGCCATTATTCGCGCGGGCGGGGTAATCGCCTATCCGACAGATTCCTGCTACGCCATCGGCTGCCACATAGGGGACAAGGATGCGATGCAGCGACTGCGCAACATCCGCAATATCGACGACAAGCACCACCTGACGCTGATGTGCCGGGACCTTTCCGAGATTGCCAGTTACGCGCAGGTGGACAATGTGCAATACCGGCTGCTGCGAAAACTCACACCCGGGAGCTATACCTTCATTCTTCGGGCAAGCAAGGAGGTGCCCAGGCGTCTGCTGCATCCGCGGCGCAAGACCATAGGCATGCGCGTGCCCGAGCACGCAGTGGCACAGGCGCTGCTGGCAGCACTGGGCGAGCCGCTGTTGTCAGCCACGCTGAGTCTGCCCGGAGACGAGCTGCCCCTCAATGACGGAGAGGAGATCCGCACGCGCCTCGAGCATGCGCTCGATCTGGTGCTCGATACGGGTTCCTGCGGCGTCGAGCCGACCACGATGATCGATCTGACTGGCGTGTCGCCCGAATTGCTGCGCAGGGGCAAGGGAAGTTTGGAGGGTTTCGGTTTCTAGGGCCGGTTAACATTCAGCGCATGGTCCCGAGTCTGATAAAATCGACGTTTTTCAATCGCCGGGTCAATGGAATTCAATCTCGTCCAGACTATCGCCATTTATGCGCTCCCCGTGATCTTCGCGATCACCTTGCATGAAGCGGCGCATGGCTACGTGGCGAGGCATTTCGGCGACAACACGGCTTACGTGCTCGGGCGCGTGAGTCTCAATCCGCTGCGGCATATCGATCTGGTCGGAACCGTGCTGGTACCGCTGCTGATCCTGGTTACCAGTTCGGGCGGACTCCTGTTCGGCTGGGCCAAGCCTGTACCCGTGGATTTCTCCGGATTGCGCCATCCCAAGCGCGACATGCTGTGGGTGGCCGCGGCGGGGCCCTTGGCCAATCTGTTCATGGCGGTGCTGTGGGCATTGATAATGAAATTCGCGCTGGTTGCGCCGCAGACCGCGTTTACACTGCCGCTCAGCCTGATGGCCAAGGCTGGCATCACGGTTAACCTGGTGCTGATGTTGCTCAATTTGCTGCCCATCCTGCCGCTCGACGGCGGGCGCATCGCGGTGAGCCTGCTGCCGAACCGACTGGCGTACAGCTTTTCGCGGCTGGAGCCCTACGGATTCCCGATTCTGCTGCTGCTGCTGTTCACGAATTTGCTAGGCGCTATCCTCAATCCCATGGTGAGCGCGTCTATCCACGTGATCGCGACCGTCTTTCAACTTTAGGAACTCAAGTACATGTACGAGCAACGCGTTGTCTCGGGCATGCGCCCCACCGGGAGCCTGCACCTGGGGCATTTTCACGGCGCGCTCAAGAACTGGGTCAAGCTGCAAAGCGAGTATCCCTGCTTTTTTTTCGTCGCCGACTGGCATGCGCTGACCACGCACTACGACACGCCCGAGGTGATCGAGCAGACGGTGTGGGACATGGTAATAGACTGGCTCGCCGCCGGGATCGATCCCTCGCGCGCGACGCTGTTCATACAGTCGCGGGTGCCGGAGCACGCGGAATTGCATACGCTGCTGTCGATGATCACGCCGCTGGGCTGGCTGGAGCGCGTCCCCAGCTTCAAGGACCAGCAGGAGAAGCTTGCCGACCGCGACCTTGCCACCTATGGATTTCTCGGCTATCCGCTGCTGCAAAGCGCCGACATACTCATGTACCGCGCCGCCTGGGTGCCTGTGGGGGAGGACCAGGTTCCGCACGTCGAACTGACGCGCGAGGTGGCGCGCCGCTTCAACCATCTGTTCGGACGCGAACCCGGTTTCGAGGACAAAGCCAGGGCGGCGGTGAAAAAGCTCGGCAGCAAGAAGGGCAAGTTGTACAGCCAGCTGCGCACCCGCTATCAGGAGCAAGGCGATGAAGGCGCACTGCAGGCGGGGCGGGCGCTGTTGAACGAGCCGCAAAACCTGTCGATGGGCGACCGGGAGCGATTGTTCGGCTACCTCGAGGGCGGCGGGCGCATGATCCTGGCCGAACCGCAGGCGCTTTTGACCGAATCATCCAAGCTTCCGGGGCTGGACGGGCAGAAGATGTCCAAATCGTACAATAACACCATCACCTTGCGCGAGGATGCCGCCGCGGTGACGAAGAAATTGCGCACCATGCCCACCGATCCGGCCCGGGTAAAGCGCGACGACCCGGGCGACCCGGAGAAATGCCCGGTCTGGCAGCTGCACTTGGTATATTCGGACGACGCGACCCGCACCTGGGTGCAGCAGGGCTGCAAGAGTGCAGGAATCGGCTGCCTCGAGTGCAAGCAGCCGCTGATTCAATCGATACTCGCCGAACAGACGCCGATGCGGGAACGCGCCCAGCGTTACCTCGACGACCCGACCCTGGTGAAAAGCATCATTGCGGATGGCTGCGAAAAGGCGCGCGCGCTTGCCGCCGAGACCATGCGCGACGTGCGCGAAGCGATGGGATTGAATTACTCGTGATGGAACCCGCAGCAGCCAACGACGCACCGCTCGAGCCGGCCGCCGGCGCAGCGTTCCTTCCGCTGCCGGCGGCCGGGGCGACCGACGCACGGGTTGCGACGGTCCGCGGCGAAGCGATGCTCGAGATGCCGCCGGATTTGTACATTCCGCCGGACGCGCTCGAGGTATTCCTCGACACATTCGAGGGCCCGCTGGACCTGCTGCTCTATCTCATCCGCAAGGCGAACATCGATATACTCGATATCCCGATGGCGCGGCTCACCGAGCAATATCTGGAGTACGTCGAGCTGATGCGCCGGCGCAACCTGGAACTGGCCGCCGAATACCTGCTGATGGCGGCGCTGCTGATGGAAATCAAGTCGCGAATGTTGCTGCCGCGGCCGCGCGCGCAGCGCGAGGACGAAGAGGATCCGCGCGCGGAATTGGTGCGCCGACTGATGGAATACGAGAACATGAAGCTCGCGGCACACAAGCTCGACGCGCTTCCCGTACTCGGGCGCGATTTCCTCACGGTGGAGGTCTGGATCGAGCAGGCTGCAGTGCAGCGCCTGCCGCAGGTGCGCACCCAGGACCTGATAGCCGCATGGCAGTCGCTGCTGATGCACGCGCGCATGACCCAGCACCACAAAGTGACGCGCGAGGAGCTGTCGGTGCGCGAATTCATGTCCGCCATGCTGCGCCGCCTGCACGGCGGCCAGTTCGTCAATTTCACCTCGCTGTTCGAGGTGGGCAAGGGCGTGGCGGTGGTGGTCGTGAGTTTTCTCGCGTTGCTGGAACTGGTGCGCGAGAGTTTGATTGAAGTGACCCAGTCGGAGCCCTACGCCCCGATCTACGTAAAGCTTGCCCATGCTGAATCCGAATGAAGCCAAGACTGTCCTGGAGACTGCGCTGCTCGCGGCTCAGGACCCGCTCACACTCGCCGAACTCAGGCGCTTGTTTGAAGAAGACATTGGCGCCGACACACTGCGGCGCCTGCTCGACGAATTGCGCGAGGCGTGGCAGGGCCGCGGCGTGGAACTGGTCAACCTGGCGAGTGGCTGGCGCTTTCAGACGCGCCCCGAGTTCCAGCCGTATTTGGAGCGGCTGTCCCATGACAAGCCGCCGCGCTATTCGCGCGCGGTGATGGAGACGCTCGCCATCATCGCCTACCGCCAGCCGGTGACGCGCGGCGACATCGAGGATATCCGCGGCGTGACCGTCTCCACGAATGTGATCAAGAGCCTGGAGGCACGCGGCTGGATCGATACGGTAGGCCATCGCGATGTTCCGGGCCGTCCAGCCTTGTACGCGACGACGAAGACTTTTCTCGATGACCTGGGCCTGCGTTCCTTGCAGGAATTGCCACCGCTAGAACAAATAAGCAGCACCCTAGACCTTGCCACGCAGACACAGCCCGGCGAAGAACCGAGCGCAGCCGCAGAGACCGCCGCGCCGGCCATCGCCGCCGACTAGCGCGCCTGCTAGCTCGGATAAGTTGCAAAAGGTGCTTGCCGGCGCCGGGCTCGGCTCGCGCCGCGAAATGGAGCAGTGGATAGCTGCCGGCAGAGTCAGCGTCAACGGTGTGCCGGCCGCTGTCGGGACACGTGTGAGCGCGGACGACCGGGTGCAGGTGGACGGCCGGCCGCTGCGATTGCGGCGTGGCGTAGCCGCGCGCGTGCTGCTGTACCACAAACCGACGGGCGAAATCGTCAGCCGCGACGACCCGAACGGCCGCCCCGTAGTATTTGACCAGCTGCCACGCCTGCGCGGGGCCAAGTGGATCGCCGTGGGTCGGCTGGATTTCAACACCAGCGGTCTTTTGATTTTCACCACTTCGGGCGAACTCGCAAACCGCATGATGCACCCGCGCCACGGCATCGAGCGCGAATACGCCGTGCGCGTGCTGGGGGAATTGAACGAGGAGCAGATGCAAACCCTGCGCACCGGGGTGCCGCTGGAGGACGGTCCGGCGCACCTGGACAGCATCGTGGATGCAGGCGGGCAGGGCAGCAACCACTGGTACAACGTGGTGTTGAGCGAAGGGCGCAATCGCGAGGTGCGGCGTCTGTTCGAGGCGCTGAATCTGACGGTGAGTCGCCTCATGCGGGTGCGTTTCGGCCCGATTGCGCTGCCTTCGCACCTGAAGCGCGGCCAGATGCGCGAACTGGAAGACGCCGAAATCGCCCGCCTGTACGAAACGCTGGAATTCCAGGGGCAGGCCGCGGCACCCAAAGCGGCTGCCGCGCGCGCGCCGCGGGGGGCGTCGCCCGGTCCTGCACGAGGCCGGCGCTGATTTCGCGCCGAAACGGTGGAACACATCTAACGTTTCGCCGCTAAGCATCGCATCGCCAAGGACAAAACGGATTGTTCCTGGTGCGATTTTCTGCTACAATTTCAAGTCTGTTGAATGTAGTCAGCGGGATGGGCGGTCAGCCCATTTTTTATTTGTGGCCATGGAACTGCAAGGCTTGCTCGAAAGAACGGTGGGCGGGCTCGGTTACGAGCTTGTCAGTGTCGAATTGTCCAATCGCGGCAGGATGCTGCGGCTTTTCATAGACAAGCCGTCGGCTGGCGCGCAGGACGCAGGAACGGGCGGGATCACGGTGGATGACTGCGCGCGGGTCAGCAACCAGTTGGCGCGGGTGTTGGAGGTCGAGAATATCGATTACGACCGGCTGGAAGTGTCTTCGCCGGGTTTGGACCGGCCGTTGACGAAAGAGGCTGATTTTGTGCGCTTTGTCGGAGAGCAGGCACGCCTGACGCTGAGGATGCCCGTGGCCGGCCGGCGCAATTTTACTGGCGTGATGCGCGCGGTGGTGCAGGGCAGGCTGGAACTGGAAATTGAGGGCGGTATGGTGAGTCTCGAACTTGCCAATATCAACAAGGCGCGCCTGGTGCCCAGGATTGAATTTTGAAGTTGGAGGTGCAGTAAATGAGCCGTGAGATTCTGCTGCTGGTCGACGCCCTGTCGCGCGAAAAGAACGTCAATAAAGACGTGGTCTTTGTCGCGCTGGAAATGGCTCTCGCCTCGGCGACCAAGAAGCGCTTCAGCGACGACGCCGACGTGCGCGTGGCGGTCGACCGCGAAACCGGGGAATTCGAGTCCTTCCGCCGCTGGCTGGTCGTGGCCGACGAGGCGGTGGAAAACCCGCCGCAGCAGATCCCGCTGTCGGAGGCGCTCAAACAACACGCCGATATACAGCTTGACGAGTATATCGAGGAACCGCTGGAGCCGATCGAGTTCGGCCGCATTGGCGCGCAGGCGGCCAAGCAGGTGATACTGCAGAAGATTCGCGACGCCGAGCGCGAGCAGATCCTGCAGGATTTCCTCGGCCGCGGCGAGAAACTGGTCACGGGCACGGTGAAACGCATAGAGCGCGGCAATGCCGTGATCGAGTCCGGCCGCATCGAAGCCGTGCTGCCGCGCGACCAGATGATCCCTAAGGAGAACCTGCGGGTGGGCGACCGCGTGCGCGCGCTTTTGCTGCGCATCGACCGCAATGTCCGCGGTCCGCAGCTGGTGCTCTCGCGCACGGCGCCGGAATTCATCATCGAACTGTTTCGTCTGGAAGTCCCGGAAATCGAGGAGAACCTGCTCGAAATCAAGTCGGCGGCGCGCGATCCGGGCGTGCGCGCCAAGATTGCGGTGTACACCGGCGACAAGCGCATCGACCCCATCGGCACCTGTGTCGGCATGCGCGGCTCGCGTGTGCAGGCGGTCACGGGCGAACTGGGCGGCGAACGGGTCGACATCGTGCTGTGGTCGGCCGATCCGGCGCAATTCGTCATCGGCG
Source organism: Burkholderiales bacterium (assembly GCA_014860355.1). Lineage (GTDB taxonomy): Bacteria > Pseudomonadota > Gammaproteobacteria > Burkholderiales > SG8-39 > 2-12-FULL-64-23. The sequence continues at coordinate 12,159 of JACZJV010000042.1, forward strand.
CGCTGGCGCCAGCCGACGTGACCAGCATTCTGGTCGACGAAGAGAAACACTGCATGGACGTGGTGGTCGACGAGGCCAATCTCGCCATCGCCATCGGCAGAAGCGGCCAGAACGTGCGCCTTGCGTCGGAACTGACCGGATGGACCATCAACCTGATGAGCGAAGAGGAATCGGCGAAAAAGCATCAGGAAGAGAGTGCGGGCATCCGCGCCACATTTGTGGAAAAACTCGACGTCGACGAGGAAGTTGCGGACATCCTGATCCAGGAAGGCTTCTCTTCGCTGGAAGAGGTCGCCTACGTTCCGATCAACGAAATGATGGAAATAGAGTCGTTTGACGAAAATACGGTGAACGAACTCAGGAGCCGTGCGCGCAATGCCCTGTTGGTGCAGGAAATCGCAAGCGAGGAAAAAGTCGAAGGCGTGGATCCGGAGTTGCTCGCGCTGGAGGGCATGGACAGCCAGATCGCGGCCAAACTCGCCGAGGCCGGCGTCAAGACGCGCGACGACCTGGGGGATTTGGCCACGGACGATCTGATCGAGATCTGCGCCATCGATGCCGAGCGCGCCAAGGCTTTGATCATGAAGGCGCGCGAACATTGGTTCGCAGAAGAGGAAGGGAAGTAGGGGACCGGTATGGCGCAAACTAGCGTTACACAATTTGCCGGGGAGCTCAAAGTCCAGCCTTCGGTGCTGCTCGAGCAACTCAAGGCCGCTGGCGTTCACAAGCAGCAGGCCGAGGACACGCTGAGCGAACAGGACAAGACCCGGCTGCTCGAATACCTGCGCAAGGCGCACGGGGCTACCGAGGTGAAGAGCAAGATCACCCTCACGCGCAAGCAGAGTTCAGAGATCAAGAAATCGGATTCGACGGGCAAGTCTCGCACCATTCAGGTCGAGGTGAAGAAAAAGCGCGTGTTCGTCAAACGCGATGCTGCCGCGGAACTGCCGCCGGAAGCACCCGCACCGGTGGTCGAGGAAAAGCAGGCGCCCGTCGTGCGCCCGCCGGCAGTGGATGCGCAACAGCTCGAACTGCGCGAGCAGGAGCAAAAACGGCACGCCGAATTGATCGCGCGCCAGTCGGAAGAATTGCGCGAAAAGCAGGAACGCGAGAAGAAGCTTGCAGAGGCCCGCGAGATCGAAGAGAAGCGGGTGAAGGAAGCGCCGGCCAAGCCCGGTACCGAGCAGGCGCCTGCGACTGACGGCACCTTGCACAAACCCAAAGTCGACGAAGCCGCCAAGGGCGACAAGAAGAGTCCGAAGAAGAAGACCACGACCATCTGGAAGGATGAGACGGCGAAACGGCGCACGATCAAGACACGTGGCGACGTCGGCGGGGCCTCGGGCTGGCACACGCCCAAAGGCGCGCGCCACAAGCCTGCATCTTCGGTCGAGTCCGCGCAGACCTTCGCGGCGCCTACCGAGCCGGTGGTGCGTGAAGTCATGGTCCCGGAAACCATTACCGTTGCCGACCTTGCGCACAAGATGTCGGTAAAGGCGGCAGCGGTGATCAAGACCCTGATCAAACTTGGCAGCATGGTCACCATCAATCAGGTGCTGGACCAGGAAACCGCGATGATCGTTGTCGAGGACATGGGGCACATCGCCAAGGCGGCCAAGCTGGACGATCCCGATACCTTTCTTAGCGAAGAGCCGCAGGCTCACGAGACCGTGCATGAACTGCATTCTCGCGCGCCAGTGGTGACGGTGATGGGCCACGTGGATCACGGCAAGACTTCGCTCCTCGACTACATCCGCCGCACGCGCGTCGCTTCGGGCGAGGCCGGCGGCATCACCCAGCACATCGGCGCCTATCACGTGCAGACTCCGCGCGGGATGGTGACGTTTCTGGACACGCCAGGTCATGAGGCCTTCACCGCGATGCGGGCGCGCGGGGCCAAAGCGACCGATATCGTCATTCTGGTGGTGGCGGCCGACGACGGTGTGATGCCGCAAACCATAGAGGCGATCGCTCACGCCAAGGCGGCCAACGTGCCGCTGGTAGTCGCGATCAATAAAATAGACAAACCGGATGCCAATCTCGAGCGCGTCAAGCAGGAACTGGTGGCGCAAGGGGTAGTGCCGGAGGAATACGGCGGTGAATCGCCGTTCGTGCAGGTGTCGGCGAAGACAGGAGCGGGCATAGACGGCCTGCTCGAACAGGTGCTGCTGCAGGCCGAGGTGCTCGAATTGAAAGCGCCGGTGGATGCGCCTGCAAAAGGCCTGGTAATTGAAGCACGCCTGGACCGGGGCAAGGGACCGGTCGCTACCGTTCTGGTGCAGTCGGGCACTTTGCACCGCGGTGACGTGCTGCTAGCCGGCTCGGTGTTTGGGCGCGTGCGTGCCATGCTGGACGAAAACGGAAAGTCGGTGGAGCAGGCGGGGCCGTCGATTCCGGTCGAGATTCAGGGGCTGTCCGATGTGCCGCTGGCCGGCGAAGAGACGGTGGCGCTCGGCGACGAGCGCAAGGCGCGCGAGATCGCCTTGTTCCGCCAGGGGAAGTTCCGCGAAGTCAAACTGGCCAAGCAGCAGGCGGCCAAACTCGAAAACATGTTCGAGCAGATGGGCGAGGGCGGCGTAAAGACCCTGGCTCTGCTGATCAAGGCCGACGTACAGGGCTCGCGCGAGGCGCTGGCACATGCGCTTGCGCGCCTGTCCAACGAAGAGGTCAAGGTCAGCGTGGTGCATAGTGGTGTCGGCGCCATTTCCGAGTCCGATGTCAACCTTGCGCTCGCCTCGAAGTCGGTGATCATCGGATTCAACGCCCGCGCCGACGTCGCCGCCAGACACCTTGCTGAATCGCAGGGCGTGGATATCCGCTACTACAACATCATTTACGACGCGGTCGACGAGGTGAAGGCGGCTCTGTCCGGCATGCTCGCGCCGGAGAAGAAGGAGAGCGTGACCGGCACCGTGCAGATACGCAATATCTACAAGATATCCAAGATCGGCACTGTTGCCGGCTGCATGGTGCAGGACGGCGTAATCAAGCGTGGCGCGCGCGTGCGATTGTTGCGCGACAACGTGGTCGTCCACGACGGCGAACTCGATTCGCTCAAGCGCTTCAAGGATGACGTACGCGAGGTCAAGGCTGGTTTCGAATGCGGATTGTCGCTGAAGAATTACAATGACTTACGCGAAGGCGACCAACTCGAGGCGTACGAAGTGCTGGAAGTCGCGAGGACGCTGTAAGGCGGGATCTTCGTCCCGCCCGAGAGCATGCCGGCAGCCAATGCCGGCCCACCCGTGTATGAGGTTGCCCTATGCCTAAAGGTCCCGCCCGGAGCCTGCGCGTCGCTGACCAGATCCAGCGCGAACTGGCCGAAATCATACGCACCGAGTTAAAAGACCCGCGCGTCGCCATGATTACGCTGACCGGCGTCGAAGTGACCGCCGATTATTCCCACGCCAAGGTCTTCTACACCCTGATGGGCAGTGCCGAGCAGCGCGCCGAAACGGAAATCGGATTGAAGCAAGCCGGCGGATTCCTGCGCAGCCAGATTGCGCGCCGGATCAAACTGCATTCCATTCCGCAACTGCATTTCCTCTACGACGCCTCGGTCGAACGCGGCTTCGAATTGTCGCGCTTGATCGACGCGGCGATCGCCGACAGCAAGGAACCGCGCGACTAGTGCAAACGCGCCGAACCTGGCGGTCCCTGAATGGCGTGCTGATGCTGGACAAGGCGCTCGGGGCGAGTTCCAACGCGGCCCTGCAGCAGGCGAGACGCCTGTACCAGGCGGCAAAGGCCGGTCATGCGGGCACCTTGGACCCGCTCGCCACCGGCTTGTTGCCGGTACTGTTCGGCGAGGCCACAAAATTTTCTTCCGACCTGCTGGATGCCGACAAGACCTATGCGGCGGAGATCCGTCTGGGCGTGAGCACCGCCACCGCGGATGTCGAAGGCGAGGTGCTCGCCGTGAGGGCGGTAAGTGTCACGGCGGAGCAACTCGACGCAGCGCTACTGAATTTTCGCGGCGAAATACTGCAGACGCCACCGCTTTATTCCGCGCTGAAGCACGCAGGAAAGCCGCTTTATGCCTATGCGCGCGCCGGCATCGCCATCGAGCGCAAGCCGCGCCGGGTCACGATCCATGCGCTGGCTTTGCAATGGTTCCGAGGGGACCGGCTTGCCTTGTCCGTGACCTGCAGCAAGGGCACGTATATACGCTCGATTGCCCACGATCTGGGCGAGATTCTGGGTTGCGGCGCGCATCTAGCTGCCCTGCGCCGTACTGCGGCCGGACGCTTCGGTCTGGACAGCGCGCACACGCTTGAAAGCCTGGAGGCGCTCCGCGCAGCCGAGCGCGATGCATGCTTGCTGCCGGTGGATGCCTTGTTGCAGGATCTGCCCGAGGCGCGCCTGGAACCCGCGCAGCAGGCGAGGTTCCTGCAGGGGCAGGTAGTGCCCTGGCCAGGGTCGCCACAGCCACGCCTGCGGGTCTATGGCAGCGATGGCGCATTGCTCGGCGTGGGTGTACTGGGCGCCGACGGCGCGCTCTCGCCCAAGCGGGTGATTGCCAACGACCAGGGAGGCGCGCCGCAACCTGGCCGAGCCCAAAAAATAGCGGAAAACCCTTGAATATCCACCCGTTTTCAGTGTAAAATCCGCGCCTTTGCTGCAGCGACGAAGACCAGACCCAGGAGAGTATGAGTATGCCATTTACCACTGCGCATAAAGCGCAAGTCATAAACGACTATCAGCGCGCCAAAGGTGACACCGGTTCCCCGGAAGTGCAGGTTGCGCTGCTGACAACGCGAATCAACGAACTTACCGGCCATTTCAAGGCCAATGTCAAGGATCATCATTCCCGCCGCGGTTTGCTCAGAATGGTCAGCCAGAGGCGCAAGCTGCTTGACTACCTCAAGCGCAAGAATGCGGACAGTTACCGCGGCCTGATCGAGCGGCTGGGCCTGCGCAAGTAATCTCGACGCCCGTCGGCAGCACGACGGGCGTTTTGCTTTTACCCGGGCTCATTCCACGTTCGAGAAGCAGCCCCTTCCCTCATCCTACCGCAGGCGCGATGCGCGCCCTTTCAAAAGGACAATGTCTTGAATTCCATCAAAAAAGCTTTTACCTATGGCGCACATCAAGTTATCCTGGAAACGGGCGAAATTGCGCGCCAGGCTGGCGGTGCCGTCATGGTCAGCATGGACGATACCGTGGTGTTGTGCAGCGTGGTTGGCTCCAAGCACGCCAAGTCGGGGCAGGATTTTTTCCCGCTCACGGTCGATTACATCGAGAAGACCTACGCCGCCGGCAAGATCCCGGGCGGATTCTTCAAGCGTGAGGGCAGGCCTTCGGAGAAAGAGGTTCTTACTTCGCGCCTGATCGACCGTCCGATCCGGCCGCTGTTCCCGGATGGGTTCTACAATGAAGTTCAGGTAGTGGCGACGGTCATGTCGGTCAATCCCGAAGTGGATCCGGACATCGCTGCGCTGATCGGCGTTTCGGCGGCGTTGACGCTGTCCGGGATTCCGTTCAACGGCCCGATCGGCGCCGCCCGCGTCGGTTACGCCAACGGCCAGTACATCCTCAACCCGACAGCGACCCAGCTGAAGGATTCGAAACTCAACCTGGTGGTGGCCGGAACCGAGCACGCCGTGCTGATGGTGGAATCGGAAGCGCACGAATTGTCGGAAGAGGTGATGCTCGGTTCGGTCATGTTCGGGCATCAACAAATGCAGGCCGCAATCCAGGCGATCAACGAACTCGCAGATGAAGCCGCCAAACCGATGTGGGACTGGCAGCCGCCGGCCAAGGATGAAACCCTGTCCGCGCGCGTCGCCTCGCTGGCCGAAGCCGATTTGCGTGCCGCGTTCCAGGTGAAGGAAAAACAGGCGCGCACCATTGCCATCGATGCCATCTGGAAGCGCGTGTTTACAGAGATCGGCGTCGGTGCCGAAGGCGGGCCGGACGCGAACGCGGCCAAGGAAATCTGCTTCGCGCTGGAATCGAAAATCGTGCGCAACCAGATCCTCGACGGTGAGCCGCGCATCGACGGCCGCGACACGCGCACCGTGCGCCCGATCACGATCCGCCTCGGGGTGCTGCCGCGCACCCATGGTTCGGCGCTGTTTACCCGCGGCGAAACCCAGGCCATCGTGGTTGCGACCCTGGGAACGGCGCGCGACTCGCAGATCATCGATGCGCTGATGGGCGAGTACAAGGAGCGTTTCATGCTTCACTATAATTTTCCACCGTACGCCACCGGCGAGACCGGTCGTGTGGGCACGCCCAAGCGGCGCGAGATCGGTCACGGTCGCCTGGCCAAGCGTGCCCTGCTGGCTACGCTCCCCGCGGTCGAGGATTTTGGTTACAGTATGCGCGTGGTGTCGGAAATCACCGAGTCCAATGGGTCCAGCTCGATGGCCTCGGTATGCGGCGGCAGCCTGGCGCTGATGGACGCGGGCGTGCCGATGAAGGCGCACGTAGCAGGCATTGCCATGGGGCTGATCAAGGAAGGCAACCGTTTTGCGGTGCTGACCGACATCCTCGGCGATGAAGATCACCTGGGCGACATGGACTTCAAGGTGGCGGGCACCGAGAACGGCGTGACCGCGCTGCAGATGGACATCAAGATAGAGGGCATCACCAAGGAAATCATGCAGGTGGCGCTGTCGCAGGCGCGCGAAGGCCGCA
>JACZJV010000043.1 GCA_014860355.1 Burkholderiales bacterium
GTCGACCTGCTCCGGCGTCGCGCCCTCCAGCAGGCAGTGCTCGGCTTCGCGCGCGTACGGGTCCATCATGCGGTTGCCGATGAAGCCGTAGCAGACCTTCGCCACCACGCCGGTTTTCTTGATTTGCTTCGCGGTTTCCAGTGCGGTGACCAGCACATCCGGCGCGGTGCGCCCGGCCTGGACGATTTCGAGCAATTGCATCACATTGGCCGGGCTGAAAAAATGCAGGCCGACCACGTCTTCGGGACGCCTGGTGACCGCGGCGATTTCGTCGATGTCCAGCGTCGAGGTGTTGGTGCCGATGACCGCGCCCTTGCGCACGACTTCGTCTAGCCTGGCGAATATTTCCTTCTTCAGGGCCATGTTCTCGAACACCGCCTCGATCACCAGGTCCGCTGCCCCCAGCGCGGCATAGTCCAGCGTGGGCGTGATCAGCCCCATGCGCTGCTCGAGTTGTTCCGGTTTGAGGCTGCCGCGCGCCACCGAGCGTTCGTAGTTCTTGCGTATCGTCGCCATGCCGCGATCGAGCGCCTCCTGCTTCGCGTCTAGCAGCGTCACCGGAACGCCCGCATTGGCGTAGCACATGGAGATGCCGCCGCCCATGGTGCCTGCGCCGACGATGCCCACGCTCGCGACGGGCCGGGGTTTGACATTCGCGGCCAGGCCGGGGATCTTGCGCACCTCGCGCTCGGCAAAAAAGAGATGGCGCAGCGCGCGCGCCTCCGTTGCGGGGACGAGCTTGTCGGAGATCGCGGATTCGGCTTTCAAGCCTTCGGCAAAGGGCAGGTCCACCGCCGCCTGCAGCGCGTCGAGCAGCGCGAGCGGGGACTGGCGGTTGCGCATGGTCTTGGCGACCTGTGCGCGCTTCGCTGCAAACAGTTCGGCGGCGTTCCCGGCTCCCAGTACCGCCTGGTCGCGCGTGCGCCGCGGTCCCGCGCCCCGGGCCGCGAGCTCGCGCGCGTAGGCGACGCCGGCTTCGATGATGTCCCCAGCGACCACGGCATCCACCAGGCCCAGTTCGCGCGCGCGTGCCGCGGGCATGGGTTTGGAGGACAGCATCAGGTCCATCGCCGCCTCCAGCGGAATCAGGCGCGGCAGGCGCTGCGTCCCGCCGGCGCCGGGGATGATGCCCAGGGTCAGTTCGGGCAGGCCGAAACGCGCCGCTTCGTGGGCGACGCGGTAGTGGCTGGCGAGTGCGATTTCCATGCCGCCGCCCAGCGCCGTGCCGTGCACTGCGGCGACCACGGGATGCGCGCAGTCCTCGATCAGGCCCAGCACTTCGTGGTAGCCCGGCGCGGCGATGCCGCTGTCGAACTCGCCGATGTCGGCTCCGGCGACGAAGGTGCGGCCCTTGCAGCCGATGACCACCGCCTTCACCTCCTTGCGCGTTTGCAGTTCGACGAAAGCCTGTTTCAGCCCTGCGCGTACGTTTTGCGCCATGGCGTTGACCGGGGGGCTGTCTATGGTCACTACGGCGATGTTGTCGGCTATCGAAAGACCTACGGCTTCGGCCATCTGTTGAGCTCCTGCATCCAAGATTTGAATTCAATACCTGCCCGGGGAATCGAGCCGCGCGAATCGCTGCAGCGGTTCGCGCGAACCAAGGCGTAGATTAACCGCTCTTAACTAACGTGTCAAACGACTGTCCAAATAGTTAGCCGCGACGGGTCCGGTGCGGCCGTGATGCTGCGCTGCAATCCGCTATCCCCCGCGGCGGCTATGGGCGTAAAATTGCGACGCCGGACGCCGCGGCGGCGGGACAGGACGCCGGAATCTGATGCGCATTGCGGCGGCTGGACATTCGAACGCGCGATTCGACAGGGAGAAGGCTGATGAAGACAGTGGCGCAGATGTTGAAGCTGAAACCGGCCGGGGTGATTGCGATCCGGCCGGATGTGCCGGTACTCGACGCGCTCAAGCTGCTCGCGGACAAGGACGTGGGTGCCGTGCTGGTCATGGACGGTCCCAGGCTGGTGGGGATCGTGTCGGAGCGCGATTACGCAAGGAAGCTCGAACTGCAGGGCAAGTCCTCGGCCACCACGCAGGTGCGCGAAATCATGACCAGCGATGTCGTCTGCGTGACCCCGAACCGGACCAACGAGGAGTGCATGGCGCTGATGACGGGCAGGCGGCTGCGACACCTGCCGGTGATCGACAACGAGCGGGTAATCGGCGTGCTGTCCATAGGCGACCTGGTCAAGGACGCCATTTCAGAACAGCAATTCATCATCGAGCAGCTCGAACATTATATTCACCGCTGATGCGGCCGCGAACCGGGATGCCGGCGCGCTGGCCGGTTTCGCGTCGGCCGTGACTTCCCGCTGGCAAGGGCAGGGCCCGCGCGCACGCGCCCGCAGCGTCTGCAATACCTATTGAGCATCCGTCATGTCGATGTCCCCCGATCCCCTGTTCCGACCCTACCGCGTGAACCGGCTGCACCTCGCCAACCGCATCGTCATGGCACCGATGACGCGCAGCTTCTCCCCCGGCGGTGTACCGGGAGCGGACGTCGCCGCCTATTACCGCCGCCGCGCAGAAAACGGGGTCGGGTTGATCATTACCGAGGGCACGGTCATCGACCATCCCGCGTCGACCAACGATACCCGCGTGCCGCATTTCCATGGCACGGAAGCCCTCGCCGGGTGGGCGAATGTGCTTGCCGAGGTTCACGCCGCAGGCGCAAAGATCATGCCGCAGATCTGGCATATCGGCACGGTGAGAAGGGCCGGCGACCGGCCGAATCCGGAAGCGCCGCCGATCGGGCCCTCGGGTCTGTACAAGCCGGGGGTCAAGGTGGTGGAGCCGATGACCGACGCGCAGATTGCCGCGGTGATCTGCGCCTACGCCCGGGCCGCGGCCGATGCACGGCGCCTGGGCTTTGACGGCGTCGAACTGCACGGCGCGCACGGCTACCTCATCGATCAGTTTTTCTGGGAAGGCACCAACCAGCGCAGCGACCGCTACGGCGGCGACATGCTCGCGCGCACCCGCTTCGCGGTCGAAGTGATCCAGGCCTGCCGCCAGGCGGTCGGCCCCGATTTCCCCATCCTGCTGCGCTACTCGCAATGGAAACAGCAGGACTATGCCGCGCGCCTGGCGGGGACGCCCGAATTGCTGGAGAAATTCCTGGCGCCGCTGGCCGATGCGGGCGTAGACGTCTTCCACTGTTCGACGCGGCGGTTCTGGGAACCGGAGTTCGAGGGCTCCGCGCTCAATCTTGCCGGCTGGACGAAAAAGCTCAGCGGCAAGCCCGTGATCACGGTCGGATCGGTGAGTCTGGACAACGACATGGTCGCGGCGTTTCGCGGCAAGGCTGCGGCGATCACCAGCATCGACAAGCTGATCGAAATGGTCGCGCGCGAGGAAGTCGATCTGGTCGCCGTGGGGCGGGCGATGCTGGTCGACTATGCGTGGGCGGCGAAAGTGCGCGAAAACCGGATGCAGGACCTGCTGCCCTTCACCCCCGAGTCGCTGCGCTCGCTGGCCTGACCCGGCACGGGCAGGCGCTGCGCGCCTATTGGCAGGCGCGCCGAAGCTAGCGGATGTGCTTGCGCCGCTGCGCTTCGGCGACGAACTCTTCCAGGTCGGGGTCCAGCGCATTGCGCGAGGAAACGATGCCGATCAGCTTGTCGTTTTCGACCACCGGGACGTGGCGATAGCCGTTCTCGTGCATCATCAGCAGCGCGTAACCGAAGGTCTTGTTCGGATCCACGGTCTGCGGTTCGCCGGTCATCACCTCGGCCAGCGTCGTGGCCTTCACATCGCGCCCCTTTGCGATGACCCGCACCAGCGCATCGCGCTCGGTGAATATCCCCACCAGACGATCGTTCTCCACCACCATGATGGCGCCCACGTTTTTTTTCGCCATAAGCTTGGCGGCTTCGCTGACCGTAGTCTGCGGGGCAGCGGTGAGCAGTTTTTTTTGCTCCATCACGCTCTTGACGCGTTGACTGAACATGCGGGTCTCCTCCGGCCTTGAATTGCAGGGTGGGCACGCGCGGTCCGACCGCAATGTCTGCTTCCCTTGCCTGTGTAGGTGCATCGGGAATGTTACCCAGCTTTCCCTGCCCTCAATTGACCTATATCAAAGCCGGTAGGAACCGGGCGCACGTGCCGCGGCGCAATGCAAACCTTCGGCAGCGTGCCCGTGATCCGCCATTTCCAGACGCCGATGGTGGTTGACTACGCCTTGCGCGAAACGATCGAAGCAGCCGCGGCAGGGGCGTTGCGGTGCATGCGCCCGGTTTGGCGCGCGTGACTGGCACGGGCCTCCAGACAGCCCGGTCCGGGGTTACGCCAGGACGGTCCTAAATGATGCCGGCGCCGCCGTCGACGGCGACGATCTGGCCGGTGATGTGGGCTGCGGCGTCGGAGGCGAACAGCGCTGCCAGGCCCTTCAGGTCCTCCTCGCCGCCGAGGCGGGCGAGCGGGGTCTGCGCGATCGTGGCTTCGCCGATCTGCCCCAGGATCCACTCGGTCATTTTCGACGGGAAGAATCCCGGCGCGATCGCGTTTACGGTGATGTTGTACTGTCCCCATTCGGCGGCGAGCGCGCGCGTCATGTTGACCACGGCGCCCTTGCTGGTGTTGTAGGCGAGCGAGCGCTGCAGGCGCGGGTCGTTGCCGAGCAATCCGGCGATGGAGGCGATGTTGATGATGCGGCCGTAGCGCCGCGGGATCATCGACAGCCGGCCCACCAGCTGCGTGGTCAGGAACAGGCCGTTGACGTTGAGGCCCATGACTTTTTCCCATGCGTCCAGCGGATGCTCCTCGGCTGGTGCGCCCCAGGTGGTGCCGGCGTTGTTCACCAGCACGTCGATCTGTCCATAGTGCTCGATGATCTTCTCGACCACCGGCTGGATGCTGGCGGCTTTGCTGTGATCGCAGGGGAGGGTGAGCACCTCCAGGTGCATGCGCGCGAGATGCTCCTTGGCCTGCGCCAGTTCGTCGCTCTTTCGCGCGGTCAGGGCGAGCCTGGCGCCCATTTCGCCCAGGGCCTCCGCAATCTGCAGCCCCAGGCCGCGCGAGCCGCCGGTAATCAGCGCCACTTTGCCGGTCAAATCGAACAGTTTCTTTACACTCATTGCGAGAATCTCCTTGGTGCAAATGGAATTGATTTCAAAACGAGTAGATCAGTGCGAAAGGAATGTTTCCATCCCTTCCTTCGCGATCGTGAGCGAGGCGTGACAAGCTATTTACGCAGGAGTAAGACGCCAGCGCTTGGCGCGCTCCGTCAGGGCATCCACGTATTCGGGCCAGTCGTGCAGGGTCGCCGGATCGAAGTCAGCGCCATTGGGCCACACCACAGTATGAACCTCCGAATCGATCTTGACTGCGTTGAACAGCGTCAAATCCCGTAGTTGAGCGTAAAGCTCTCCGGAAAGAACCGGCAAGAAATCTACGGTACGCTCGGTGCCGTCATCGAAAGCAATGCGCAGCGTATAAGCGCCAACGATGTCGAACGACACAATACGGTAGATCGGATGGCTCATTGGTTGATCCTCAGGACAGTGGCTTGATCGCGAACGGCTTGCGGCCATTTTGCAACCGTTGCTAATCCTCCAGCAGTTCAGCCTGATGCAGTTCCGCCCAAGCCTCGACCAGACGTTGCTGGCGCGTGGGCAGTTGCCCCGCCATCAGCGCTATCGGCTCCAAACTGAATATCGCGACTCATCTTGATACTATGCATGAAAGTGGGGCACGTGATGCGGTCCGCCGATCTCGGAATACATCCGAATGATGATTCCAAAAAAGCGGCACAGTTCAGGCATGCGAAAAGCTTACGCTACGGCGGCTCTCGATGCAACGCCGAGCGATGGATACGCCTCGCAATAGACTGGTTGCGGTCATTCAGTTTTCGTGAGCCACCGACAGCATCCGACCCACTCCCGCCACTCGGGGATTCAAAACTTCAAAGTCAGGTATCTGACTACAGCAGTCAAAAATAATACTAACGGGGCGGTTGCCCCCTCGTCTTCCCCCACCGTTTTTCCAGCGCACCGGAGGCTGCCGCCTTGAG
>JACZJV010000001.1 GCA_014860355.1 Burkholderiales bacterium
GTGTGGAAATACCACTGATACCAGTAGCGCTGCTCCTGGGCGGCATCCGCCGGCTCGCCGGAACGCGCGATGTTCTGGATGTTGTAGCCCGTGACCGTCACCAGGCCGCGCACGCGCGCGGGCCACAGCGCGGCGACGACACAGGCCGCCCGGCCTCCCCAGTCATAGCCCGCGAGCAGCGCGCTATCGATGGCTAGCGCATCCAGAAAATCGCGCAGGTCCGCGCCCAGCGCCGCCTGCTGGCCGGAGCGAACGGTTTGCGGGGAAAGAAAGCGCGTCGGCCCGAAGCCGCGCAGCCAGGGCACCAGCACGCGATAGCCCGCAGCGGCAAGCGGCGGCGCGACCCCGTCCCAATCGTGCACATCGGATGGCCAGCCGTGCAGCAGGACGACGGCAGGCCCGTCGGGCGGACCGCTTTCGAGATAGGCGATATCCAGATTCGCCGTGCGCGCGAGTTGCTGCATGAAGCTGGTGCTGGGGCCGGGATAGGGAGATGGCGGGATTGTATCGGCACAAGCGCAGCAGCGCCTGTCCCAGAGCTTCTCGAGGAGTTGAAGTTGTTCGTCCCGGCTAAGCGTGGTGATGTCGATCATCGCATGGTCCTCAAGACCTGAAAATAGTCCAATATTTCCCGAGGTCCCTGCATTCCGGGGGTGAAGCCTGCGTTGGCCGCCCCCGCTACTCCCGCGCCGGCTCCTTGAACACCTCCGCCCGGTGCCAGGCGGCAAACCCCACGCTCGGCAGGCACTCCCTGCCCTGCGGTCCGATCAACCCGGCGCCGTGGTGGGCCAGCAGCTTCGCCCTGGTGTCCTCGCCGCCCATCAGGTGGCGGCTGAACACGATCCGGTGGTTCCCGGGGAGCACGGTGAAGGCGCCGAGGTCGAAGATCTTGTGGTGCAGCGAAACGCTAAGGGCAACCGATGGCAAATACCGCCAACTACTTCACCCGCCACCTGGCCAGCAGCCTGGCCTGCAACGCTTTGCGCTCCGGTTTCAATCTTGTTCGCTGGGCTGCAATGCGCTCGGCTATCTCACGTTGGCGGCGCGGATCGAACCAGGCCTTGCCGTCCTTTGCCATATTCCAGGTGCTCGAGACGGCGTGGCGATGAACAGGCCGTGGATCACCATCCGGCCCAAGTGCAGTGAGCTGATCGCGTTCGCGCGAGCGCCAGCGCTAGTGCCACAGCCGTTTGTCGTCGGCTTCCGGGCGTGCTGTGGTATGGCCGAAAATAGCTGTCTTACGACGACCGCGGCTCATTTCACACCCTCAATTCGTACCAGGCCCCGCGGCCGCTGCCTTGCTGATTGAGATGCCCGCGTTCGACCAGCGCGCGCAAATGCTGCTTCAGCGTGTTGCGGCTCACACTGGTCAATCGGATCGCGTCGCCCATCGTGATGCGACCGTGTTCGCGAGCAAATTCGACGATGCGCAACGAAAGCTCGGGCAGGGCTGCGAGCACCAGCTTTTCGCGTTCGATCTTCTTTTCGAGGCGACGCACCTGCTCGGCGAGCGCCCGCAGGAAGAACAGGAGCCAGGGCTGCCAGTTCTGGGCCTCGGTGCGAATTGTCCCCTGGGTCTGCCGAAGCGCGAGGTAATAGGCTTCCTTGTTCTGCTCGATCACGCTCTCAAGCGAACTGTACGGCACGTATGCGTAACCCGCCTGCAAGAGCAAAAGCGTGGTCAGCACGCGGCTCAAGCGGCCATTGCCGTCCTGGAACGGGTGGATCTGCAGGAACGCCACTACCCACACGCCGATGAGCAGCAGCGGATGCAGTTTGGCAGCCGATCGCTCGTCTTGAAACCAGGCGGTGAGTTCTGTCATCAGGCGCGGCGTATCGAAGGGCGTCGCAGTCTCGAATACGATGCCAATCTGCGCTCCCGTTTCGTCGAAAGCGGCCACGCTATTCGGCGTGGTCTTGTAGTTGCCGCGGTGCCATTCGTCTTTTTCGCTGTGCTTGAGCAGGTCGCGGTGCAACTGCCTGATGTGGTTTTCGGTGGGCGCGATCTCCTGCCACGAAGCGAACACCTGATCCATCACTTCGGCGTAGCCGGCAACTTCCTGTTCGTCCCGGGTGGCAAACGACTTGATTTCGAGATTGGACAGCAGGCGCTCGACCTCGCGGTCAGATAGCTTGCTGCCCTCGATGCGGGTGGAAGAGCCGATGCTTTCAATGGTAGCGACCCGGCGCAGGGCCGACATCCGCTCTGGCGCAAGCGTCCCCAAAGCGCGCCACGCGCCCTTGAACTCGTCGATCTTGGCGATAAACGCCAGGATTTCGTGTGTGATATGGATGACGTCGGAATGGATCATGACGCCCAATTATACACCCATTTACACCCATTTCCCTTGGCGGTGAGCGCTGTTTTCTTGGCACAACTTCCGTTTCACCCAATATAACGCCCGTTTCCACCCAATTTTGCGCCAGCCACGCAGATCTCGGCCGCGCTCGCAAGGGCGTTGCATTGGCAGCGTCTGCTCGAGGAAGGCTTCAGCGTTCTGGTGGGGAGGAGGATCGAATAGTCGTTCGAAACCGCCGTGGATAAACGGACTCAGGACACCCGGCCGACGCGCGCCAGCCTTTTACTTGCGCAAACTACCGCTTGCCGTACGGATGCCGTTTGGCCGGCGTCGCCTCGGGCGCTGCACGCGCGGGCAAGCCGTGCCCAACCGCGATCAGGGCCGCCTCGGTGCGACTGCGCGCCTGGAGCTTCTGCAGGATGCAAGTCACATAGTGCTTGACCGTCTTTTCGGCGAGATGGAGTTGTTCGGCAATTTCTCGGTTGCTGGCACCCTGGCCTAGGAGCTTGACGACGTCGTGCTCGCGCGCCGTCAGCTCGGAGAGCGGATCGCGTTCCTGCGGGTGGGAGAATTCGACCAGCAGCCGCGTGGCAAGCGCAGGCGAGATGAAGGCCTCACCGGCCGCCACGCGGCGCACGATGGCCCGCAACTCGCTTGCCGACGTCCCCTTGAGCACGTACCCATGCGCCCCGGCCTTGAGGGCGGCCAACAGGTTGTCCTTGTCCTCGGAAACGGTGAGCATCAGGATGCGTATGTCGGGCAGGCCTGCGGCAATCCTTGCGGCGGCCGCAATGCCCCCGATCCCGGGCATGGTGATATCGAGCAGCGCCACGTCTGGCTTCAGGCGCAGTGCGAATTCCGCGGCCTCTTCGCCGCTTGCGGTCTGGGCGACGACCTCGAAATCGGGCTCGCCGCTGAGCGAGTGAGCGACGCCCTCGCGGAACATCGGGTGGTCATCGGCGAGCAGGATGCGTATCGGATCAGGCACGTTCCGCCTCTTCCAGCGAAAGCGGAAGCCTGGCCAGGACGCGCGTACCGCGCCCGGGTTCGGACGCGATCTCGAAGACACCGCCGAGCATACGAACGCGCTCGCGCATGTAGGCGAGTCCGAGTCGCCCGGATTCGAAGGCCGCCTGCGGAACGAAGCCCGGGCCCTGGTCCGAAACCTCGATGAGCGCCTGTCCGCCGGCGCGCTGCGCGCGCACCCGCTGCGCCGCCCCGTGCGTGTGCCGCCAACCATTGGTGAGCGACTCCTGCAGCAAACGGTAGACGGTGATCCTGATCGCAAGCGGGGCTTCCTCCAGCGCCTCGTCGACCTCGCTCTGGACCGTCGTTTCGGACTTGTCCTCGAAATCGCGCACGGCGCGCCTTACGGTGTCGGCGAGCGACAGATCGGCGATTTCCGGCATCCCCAGTCCGGACGCCATGTTACGCAGCTCCGACAGCGAGGCATTCAGGGCCCGGTAGATGGTCTCGAAGTCGTGCGAAACATTGCCATTGTGCGCCCCCTCGCCGCATCGTGCTTCGCCGAGCGTCTCCAGGCGCATCAAGGCCAGGGCAATCTCTTGCGCCGGTCCGTCGTGCAGGTCGGCAGCCACCCGGTGCAAAAACTGCTCATTGAGCGCGGTAGTGCGCGCAACCGCCTCGCGCAGCTGCCCGCGCATTTCCTCGTTTTCGGCGATCGTGGTCCGCAGTTGCTGCAGCTGGCGGTTCAAATCGAGCTGCTGGGCGACGATGGTGTTGTCTGCGCGGCGCGCCATGCCCAGCAGCAGCAGGTACATCGCCGCGGTAGCGATTGCGACCAGCACCCAGCTGCGTCGTTTGGCGGCGCGGATGTCGCGACCCAGGTTTTCGGTCGAGTTATAGAACTCGGCGACGGTGCTGACTTTGCCATTCTCGCCGGTGCGCAAGGGCACGTAGACTTCGAGCAGCTCCGACCAATGCGTTCGCTCGGAAGCGTTATCGGAATCGCCCAGATTGCTGATCCTGGACTGAACCGCTCCCGCAAAAGCCGCGGCGAGCAACTCGTCGACCGCGTAGCGGCGTCCAATCTGCGCGGCGTCACTGCTGTAGAGTATCGTGCCGTCGGCATCCCAGAGCTTGAAGCGGACCACTTTGCGGCGCAGCGGACCTTCGACGAACACGCGGTCCAGCGCCGCCCGCTCCTCGCTGTCGATACCGGTGCGGCTTGCGCGCGCGCCCAGCTGAGTGGCCAGGATACTCTCCACGTAAGCGGTCGCTATCGCCGCGGCGCGGTTGACGGTGTTGCGCTCGATCTGATCGCCCATCCAGGTTCCGATGACGAACATGCCCGTGAGGAGGACCACGAAGCTGACCACCACGAACTGGCGCGAATGGTTCAGGCGACCAATGGGCATTTTCAGTGCCATCAGCAGGGATTGGGGGAATGTTGCGTGTGCCATGGCGGAAAGTTAGCGTGCACACCAGCATATCACGCAAGGGCGCCACTCACGATGCGACCAAAGTCTGATCCAAATGAGACCTAAGACCAAATTCATCTTATGCAATAAGGCCATAGTCGGCGAGTTCACCGCGGCATATGCTGTGCCGGTCACTAGTCTATCCAAGTGTCTTGATATTTGAAGGAGCATGCCGTGAATTTATCTTGCAAGAGCCGATTTTCACCCCGTTGGACCGGATATATGGCGGCCGGCTTGCTGGCGGCAGCCCTGGCGGGTTGTGGCGGTGGCAGCGACGGCGGTACTACGACCGCTGCAGCGCCGCCGGCGACAGGCACCCCATCGGCCGGTACCACGCCAAACACCACGGCGATGCTCGCTGCCGCGGCGGCGGACCCCGCGGGTACCAATACCGCAGCCAACCCGGCCCAGGCCTTTGCGCTGGTCCAGGCGCCCGCGGCGGGCAACGCAGCGCCGGTCGTGGTGCAAAGTCCCCCGGTGGTCAATTTCACGGTGATCGACGCGGCCGGCAAGTTCGTGCCGGGTCTGACCCTGGTCAGGGCGGCAGGCACGGCAGACCCGGCCTGCAGCACCAGCGCGACCTCCACCACCGGCAACGTGACCGTTGCGATGGCCAAACTGAATCAGCCGACGGACAACAGCCCGAGCACCTGGCAAAGCCTGATCTCCCGGCAAAGATATGCGGCCGACGACCTGACTGCGCGCTATGCAACGTCCGATACGGCGAAGCTGTATCCTCCGACCTTTCGCTATGCGGTAGCCGAGGGGACCACCGATCCGAAACCCACCGCGACCGTCACCAATCCTGATGGCGCAGACAAGGACCCGAGCCTGCGCATAGTCGGTATCCTGGAAGAAAACACGACTGGCGGCTATTACACCTACCGTTTCGCCATCGATGTGGTGACGCCCCTGTTGCTGGCGGACGCCGTCGACAGCCTGAACGGCGTTTCCGGCAAGGTCGCGAACAACGGCAATGTCGCGGTCAAGGATGGCAAGACCGTGCACCGCGTCGGCATGCAGCTGTGCTACACCGATCCGGCGTCGCAAGCGAAAGTCGTCGTCAATCCCCTGTTCGACTTCACCCTGGGTGCGGACGGCATCGCGGTGCCGGTCATGGCCGCCGACGGCACGACGCCCACCGACATCAAGAAAGTGGTGGACCGGGCTTCGTGCAACGAATGCCACTCCTCCCTGACCGCGCACGGCACGCGCGTCGATCCGAATTATTGCGTGATCTGCCACAACCCGGGCAGCACCGACTACAACACCAATAACACCATCGACCTGAAGAACATGATCCACAAGTTCCACATGGGCAAGGATCTGACCAAGGACTACCAGATCGTGCGCGCCTACGCCAAGGGCACGCTGGCGGACGCGGCGGCCACGAAAATCGGATTTACCTTTCCGCAGGCGCCGCAGAACTGCGTGAAATGCCATGACGGTTCCGCGACCGCGAGCCACCCGAGCGCGCAGGGCGACAACTGGAAGAACGTACCCAGCCGCAACGCCTGCGGCGCCTGTCATGACGGCATCGACTTTTCCACCGGCAAAGGCACCACCCTCGGCGGCGCGACCACCGGCCACATCGGCGGCGCCAAGCAGGACGACACCCAGTGCGTGTTGTGCCATGACGCCACGACCATACCCATCTATCACAAGGACACGACGCCGACGACGGCCGACGCGTCCAAGCGCAGCATGAGCGCGAGCATCAGCAACGTGGCGGTCGATGCCGCCGGTGGCGTGACGGTCAGCTTCAGCGTGACCGACGCCGGCGTGGCTGTTACCGACTCCACCAAATTCACCAAACCCTCGTTCGGCTTGGTGAAGCTTGTGCCCGCGGCCCTGGGATCGTCCACCTATTGGGTGAGCTACACCGCCCGCTTCCGCACCAAGGACGCGGCCAAGGCGCCGGTACTGCAGTCGTCCAATGAAAATGCCGGCACGCTGAGCTCCAACGCCGACGGCAGCTTCAGCTACAAGTTCGCGCTGCCGAACGGGACCACTGCGGGTGACATCAGGACCATCTCGCACGCCCACGTGTTGACCGGTTCGGCAGGCCCCGCCGCTGATACTACGATAGGAACCTGGACCTGGAATGCGCTCGCCAAGACCTGGACTGAAGCATCGACGACGGGTGGTGCCAATACAGGCCCGAACACGGTTGCATACGAGCCTACCCTGACCCATAGGGTGGCGATGACGTTCCAGAAAGTCGGCACCCCCAATGTCGACAACCTGACGAACGCCTACTTCGACTTTGTTCCCGACGGCAGCGCTGTCCAGACGACGCGCAACATCGTGACCATGAACACCTGTGCCACCTGCCACGGGGGCGTGAAGCTGCATTCGGGCTATGCCACGGAGTACTGCGTGACCTGCCACAATCAACTCACGCTGGACCCGTTCACTGCGGATCCGGTCGATTTCCAGAGACTCGTGCACAAGCTCCACCGGGGCAAGGATCTGCCCAGCGTCGTGGCCGGCGGTTCCTATGTGGTCAACGGCACGCACAATTACAGCTACAGCGCATTCCCCGGCAACATCACGGACTGCGCGGTCTGCCACAGCGCAACAGCGACCAAGGCCGATGGCACGACCCTGCTCGAGGACAGGAACGCCTGGTACACGACGCCTACCCAGCGCGCCTGCGGCACCTGTCACGACGACACCGCGGCCCTGGATCACATCGCTTCGAACGTCACCGCATCGGGCGAGCAGTGCACCTTCTGCCACAACGATACCAGCGCGTTCGGACTGGGCGTGAGGGCGGTCCACAAGCAGTAGGTCGAGCAGGGTGCGGGACAGGTGCAAGGCCTGTCCTGCCTGCGCAACAGCGACCAAGGGATGACCCGGGAGCGGAAACGTTTCCGGGTTTTTTTGTCACCCTGAAACCAACCGCCAGCCCTGGAATGGCTGCCGCACTCCATCCCACCGCGATTCACGCCATTGCTCGCGCACTTCGAGGAGGAATTGCCTTGCCGCGTGTTAATTGCTATAGTCACATCAACCATATCAATTGAGGCAATAACCATGATCCGCGAAGCCGCTGCAATGACGGTCCGGCAAAACCTCGGCGAACTGCTCAACGAGGTCCAGTATCGGCATGGCAAGGTGCTAATCACCAAAGCCGGCAAACCCGTGGCCGCCCTGGTCGACGTCGCCATGTTCACGCGCCTGCGCAAGCTGGATGAAGAGTTCGACCGGATGCGCGCCGAACTGGCGCAGGCGTTCGCCGGTATGACGGAAAAGGCAGTCGACGCGCTGGTCGGCGAGGCAGTTAAGGACGTGCGCACACGACGCAGAAAGAAGTGAAGGTCGTACTCGATACCAACGTCCTGCTCTCGGGGCTGATGTCCCCCGAGGGAACACCTGGACGCATCGTCGCGGCGTGGATTAAGGCGCGGTTCGAGGTGGCGCTCTCCCTGGATCAGCTCGCCGAGATCGGCAGGGTCCTCGAATATCCGAAGATCCGCCGCAAGCTTGGATGGAACGATGAGAGCATCGAGCTGTTCATCAAACAGCTTTACATCCGGGCCGAGGTGGTGGAACTCGGACCGACAACGGTCGATGTCCCGCGCGACTCGGGCGACGTGCCGATACTCGCGACGCTTGCGGCGGCCAAAGCCGACGTTCTGGTGACGGGCGACGGCGATCTGCTCGCGCTGCGCGACAAATACTCGATCGAGACGCCCGCCGAGTTCGTGCGCCGCCTGTGACGCCTAAGCGCCGGTGCCTGCGCTTGGTCGCCCGTCCGCCCCCGCCCCGCTACTCCCGCGCCGGCTCCTTGAATACTTGCGCCCTGTGCCAGGCGAGAAACTCCGGTTCCGGCTGCCACTCCCTGCCCTGCGGCCCGATCAAGCCGGCACCGTGGTGGGAGAGCAGCTTGGCTTTCGTGTCATCGCCGCCCATCAGGTGGCGGCTGAACACGATCTAGTGGTTCGCCGGCAGAACGGTGCCGGCACCAGAACAGTCGAACGAGGATGAAGCTCGACTACTTTATGTCGCAATGACGCGTGCGACGTCCCAGCTTTTTGTTACGGGCGCAGCACCTCGAAGTCGGCGGTGACGGAGCACGCGCCTCACGACGTTGGAGGATGAAATGGTGGGGTGGAGGAGGATCGAACACTGGCTGGAGCGCCGTTTGAATAAACGCTCCAGCGAGTTCGATTATTCCAGTTGCCCCCATAGATGCCCCAGCGCCAATCGCGCCAAGCACACACCGGCGCGCGACGCGGGTCAGTAGACTTCGTCGTGGTCGCCAACATTGATCGGCACGATCTCGGGTTCCGTAACCAGCATCTCGAGGGTGATCCGGTAGCTGAGATTGATTGACACGCTATGCAGTCCCGCCAACTTCCCCTTCAGCGCGTGTAGCCGCAAAGATGGGTGATGCGGATTTGCCTGGAGCAGCTTGAGCGTCTTGGCGTACTGACCGATCGCGTCCGGGTGGAGTCGCAGGAAGCGTGCGGCACGCCGATTGTATTGCTCGGTGAAAACGAGCTGCCACGCCACCTATGCCGCCAGTTTGGCCAGGCGCTTTATGTGCTGCTCGACCGATTCCTTGACGAAGCGACCTGCGTCCAAATCCGCCTTCGATTCAGCCAACGCAGCTTCTAATTCACACTCGCGCAGGTGCACATACTGTTCGTGGCTCATCACGACGTACTTCATTTGACCTCGAACCGTAACGGAGGCTTCCGGTTGATCCGCGAGCGCTTGTTCAATTGCGCTGACGCCCTTGGTTTTCAGATCATTGGCGGAGATTGTGTTCATAGTTGTCGCTCTATTGGTCGCTCTATAAATAGCACTATATGCAGCATTATAGACAATGCGATTCAGGTTAGCAAGCACGGCTTCTGGCCGAGGGCGATAGCGTGGCAGCGGCGCTACCTCTCTTCCCGCGTCTCCGTTTGAGGCAGCTCATACGCCCGGCATACCGTCCGATAATCGATCGATCAACACCTTCGCCGCCGCCTCCGACACCACCAGCGTGAGCTTCATGGTCGCGCGCGTGGCGCCGACGAAAATGCGGCGCACGGCGGCGGCGTCGAGCGTGTCGAAATCGACCTCAGTCAAAATTACGCAGGGTGCGGCGCGGCCCTTGAAGCGCAGCACCGAATCGATGAGCACCTCGCCCTCGGTGTAGACCGAGTTCCCGAGCAGGTCGTAGCGCCCGGTGGGCGCGCGCAGCGCATAGGGGCCGAGCTTGTCGTAGGGCGAGAGCTTGGAATGTTCGCGCCCGCGGTAGCTGATCACGGCGATGTGCTGGCGCTTGAAGCCCGCGCCGATGCAGTCGGTGACCGCGCCCACTGTTTTCGCGATCAGATCCGCGGTATCCGTGTAGCTCTCGATGTCCACTTTCTACCCGGTGAGCGGGCTGCCGGCTTCTACCGGATGCGCTAGCGGCAGCATGCGGTTCAGCGCGTCGAGGATGACGTGCAGCAGCTGGTCCTTCCTGGTTGCATCGACGATGCGCTCCGGGGCGATGCCGGCGCTGCCCGGCTGCTTCACCCTGTAGTCCGGGCAATAGAGCAGCGAATCGAGGTAGGCCGCCTGCCCGCCGCAGGCCTGGCGCAGCCGCGCATGCAGCGCGTCGGCCGAGCGCACCATCTGGAACGCGACGTTCTTTTCCTTATCCAGATATTTCTTGGCGAGGCCCGCGCGCGTCTCGGAGAGAAAGCCCGACGTCTGCTCGATCAGCAGCACCTTGCCAGTCGGCCCGACGACGGCGAAGTCGATCTCGCCATAGATCGCGAAGTTTCCGCGCTCGACTTGCGTCCAGTGCACGCCGTGATAGACGGCGTAGTCGTCGGAGAGCCCGGCGGCAAGCTGGGCGAGCGTCTGCAGCTCGCGCTCGGCCGCGCCCGTGGCCTTGAGTTCGCGCCAGCCGTCGGGGAATACTTTGGCCATGGGTCGGGAGTGCCTCATCGGAGTTGGAAGCGCACATGATATCCTTCTGTGCAGAGGAGACATCATGGCGAGTATCTTGCCCCTGGAAAAAATGTCGGTGGAAGAAAAGCTTCAAGCCATGGAATCGCTTTGGGACGATTTGTGCAGCAAAGCGGGAGCCGTGCCATCCCCGGCCTGGCATGAAGACGTCCTGGCCGACAGGGACGCGATGCAATATCGCGGGGATGATCAATTCGAAGATTGGGAAGCAGCCGGGAGGAATATCAGAACCAAAGTTTCATGAAGACCAGGATCCTCGCATCCGCTAGCCGCGATCTGATCGAATGCTACCGGTTCTACGAGTTGCAAGCCGAAGGCGTCGGCGCCTGAGTTTTCGCCCGATAAATGCTTGTAAATTTGGCCACCGCCCCACTTTCTAAAAGCGCCGCAAATCGTTTGCGTCCCCTCGCCTCGCGCCGCGGGTAGAGGGTTGAATACGGGCTGGTGGTTCGGAGCGTCCGCGACCCCGCGCTATGCCGCCACCGGCGTCAGGCTGTATACCCGGGCAATCCGGGTCGCCGCCTTCAGGTCTCCGCGCTTCAGGGCGTCGCGAACATCGTCAAGCTTGTACGCGTCCTCGACCGACAGATAGGGAGACCATCCGTCGTCAGTGTAGATCGTCTCCACCTCGACTTCCGCCACGTAGGTACCCTCGTGGACCAGCTTGGAAATTCGCCGTCCGTTCATTTGCGCCTCCTCAGAAAACCGGGTTCCCATCGATCCGGGCCCGGCCTGTACGCCGTAATCAACACCGCAGGGGATGATGCCCCTTTCGGAATACCCCATACTACGTGCATCGGTTCGCCGCTTCGGTCTTTCTGCAGAACCAGCACACAAGGCCCCTTGGCATAGTCAGGGTAGTCCTCGACGACGATCGCTTCAGCGACGCCTCCCAGTACGTCTCTGGCAAATATCCCGTCTGCCGCCAACTCATCGTATCCGTGGTCCGATATTCGGACCTCTCCACGTCGAATCAGGCCGGCAAGCTGCTGGAACGTTTCACTCACCCGAAATCCTGTCAGAGTCACGTCGTAATGCCAGGTCCCTCGTGAGGACGAAGCCTCTGCCCCACAGACCATTCAATTCCTGGTTAAGAGCTCCTGATACGCCGGGACAGTTTACGCCTCACGGGAACCACATGCAAAAGCATGGTTTTCCCCTCCGCTACCCCCGCGCCGGCTCCTTGAACACCTCCGCCCGGTGCCACGCCAGATACTCCGGATCCGGCAGGCAGTCCCCGCCCTGCGGCCCGATCAACCCGGCGCCGTGATGAGCCAGCAGCTTCGCCTTGGTGTCCTCGCCGCCCATCAGGTGGCGGCTGAACACGATCTGGTGGTTGCCCGACAGCACGGTGAACGCGCCTAGGTCGAAGATCTTGTGATGCAACGAGCACAGAGCAAGACCATTTTGCACCACGTCCGGCCCGCGCGCCTGAAACCACTTGATGTGCGCGGCCTCCAGACCGATCGCATGGCCGCCCATGCGCAGGTCGTGCCCGCAGACGCAACAGCGGTATTCGTAGGCAAGCAGCACCTTCTCGCGGAACGTGGGATCGCGGCGGCGCTGCTCCTGCTCGGGGGCGGCCGCGCTGTCCGCACCGGCATTTGTGGGAGCGAGCTCGCTCGCGAATGCATCGAGGTCCAGCCCAACAGCATCGGCCACGTCCCGCCGGATGCTCTCGGGAAAATGGGCATTCAGAATGCGGCGGGCAATCTCCGCGGCGAGCGCAGCATCATGCGCGAGGGCGAGGCGCACCGGCTCGGCGAACCCGCCTTCGACGTGACCGCGCCGTAACTCGGTGATCGTCGGCGTGGCGCCGGGTGGGCGGGAGGTGGTTTCGGCCGGTCCGGAAAGCTGCCAGACGCCGTCTGTGCGCAGATGCCAGAAGGGATTGTGTCGGGTCCTTTCGGAGCCGGACGGGCCGAACTCCTCCAGCAGCTTCCCGAGCTTGTTCTCGATGCCGGCGAATTCCACCAGCGGTGATTCGCCGCGCAGCAGGCGCCCGAGCGCGAGCAGCACCAGCAGTGGTTTATGCACCGCGCGCCGGTCCCCTTGTTGCCAGACGCGAATGCGGTCGAACGCAGCCAGGATTTCGTCGCGGGTCATGCTGGCATTTTATCGCCTCAGACGTTTCGCGGGAGACGCAAACAGGCAAAGCGCTTCCGGCCCAGTCAGGGTTTCGCCACTATCCGTCGACGTTGCGACGTCGGCCGGCAGCTGCGGATCAGTCAGATACCCTATTGCCGATGCGGTATATTGGCGCCATGTCCCTCTCTTCTGTTTCGAACGCTTATTACGACTCCGACGTAGCGACGTTTATCGCGACTACCTCAGAAGCGATTCTTGGACACATTACGGCGAATAATGCTTTTGCCGTCGAACCCGAGCAGCGTGACGCGTGGCTCATAGAAATTGACGTGCTTAAGCATGCGCTTGCGATCATGGAGGGAACCATCTTCCTCGAGTTCAACGTCCCTCGAATCGGAAGCCGCATAGATGCGGTGCTGATCTCAGGTCCCGTAATATTCGCAATTGAGTTCAAAGTCGGCGAAACACGATTCAAGCGCGACGATCTAAATCAGGTGTGGGACTACGCACTGGATTTGAAAAACTTCCACAAAGCGAGCCACCGCGCGCCAATCATCCCCATCTTGGTCGCAACGCATGCACTTCAGTCAGAGACAGCATTGCCCGCACCGCATGACGACCAAGTCTTTCCGCCCGTACGGTGCAATTCGGAAGGATTGCAGTACCTGATACAGGCAGGGCTTGAACACGCTGTTGGCGAAACGCTCGATGCAAGACGATGGGGCGGCTCGCCTTATCAGCCGACCCCCACCATCATTCAGGCCGCGCAAACCCTCTACGCGCAACATTCCGTTGATGCGATAGCGCGCCACGATGCCGGAGCACGCAATCTCAAGGTCACCTCGCGACGAATTGAAGAACTCGTCGAGGAAGCGCGTCAACAGAAGCACAAGATAATCATCTTTGTCACGAGCGTTCCGGGCGCCGGCAAGACCCTGGTCGGCCTAAACGTTGCAACCAAAAAGCGCGATCAAACGCAACCCACGCATGCCGTGTTCTTGTCGGGCAACGGGCCCATAGTCGAGGTTCTTCGAGAAGCGCTTACGCGCGACGAGGTCACTCGTCTTCGCGCGCGATTTGATAAGACGCGAAAAGGACAAGTGAAACAGAAGATCAAAGCATTTATTCAGAATGTGCATCACTTCCGCGATGCTGGGTTAAACGATAACGCAGCACCCAGCGACCACGTGGTTATCTTTGATGAAGCGCAGCGGGCATGGAATCACGAGATGACCGCAAGCTTCATGCTCAGGAAGAAGAAGCGCGTAGGCTTTACTCAGTCAGAGCCGGAATTTCTAATTTCTTACCTCGACCGACACGACGACTGGGCCGTAGTAATTTGTCTCGTCGGGGGAGGTCAAGAAATCAATCGAGGCGAAGCTGGGATTTCCGCCTGGCTCGACGCCGTTACAGCAGGGTTTCCATCGTGGCACGCATACGTTTCCCCCGATCTGACGGATAGCGAATATGCTGCAGGTCATGCGCTCGATCAACTCGCCGGGCGAGCCAAGGTGGTGCAAGATGACAGCCTCCATCTCGCCGTCTCTTTGCGTTCGTTCCGCGCCGAAAACGTATCCTCTTTTGTGAAAGCAGTTCTGGATTGCGAGACTAGGCAGGCCCGTGAATGTTTTGCAGCGATTTCCTCGCGCTACCCGATTGCCCTAACGCGCGATCTGGACAAAGCAAAGCAATGGATACGCACACATGCGCGTGGGTCAGAGCGCTTCGGTTTAGTGGCCTCATCCGGCGCTCAACGACTTAAGCCGCACGCCATCGATATCCGCGTCGAAATCAACCCGATACACTGGTTCCTTAACGATTCTGACGACACGAGGTCGAGCTTCTACATGGAAGACGCGGCCACGGAGTTCCAAGTGCAAGGTCTTGAACTAGACTGGGTTTGCATGACCTGGGATGCCGACCTTCGCTTCGGAGAGTCGGATTGGAGCTACCACTCGTTTGTTGGGAGCAAGTGGACCACAGTTCATAAAGCAGATCGCCTACAATACTTGCGCAACGCATACCGTGTCCTACTGACACGCGCGCGCCAAGGAATGGTCATCTTCGTCCCGACTGGAAATAAATCAGACCCGACGCGTACTCCCGGGTACTATGACTCTACATTCAAATACCTTGCGGATATCGGTATTCCAGTGTTGGTTTAAATGGCAAAGCGACAAAGAATTCTTGTGGATCTGACGGTAATCGCGGCACGGCTGCCGTGGTGGGTTGGCGTCCTGCTCGCCCTCCTATCGTATGTTGGGATGCACTCGCTGGCCGGGATGGCGATCACGCCGCCTAAAGGATTCCAGGGCCTCGGAAGCAGCATTGTGCAAAACGTCGCGAAAACATTTGGAATGTTTGCGCAATTTGTCTTACCCGTCCTTTTCCTTATTGGCGCAGGGATATCGGCATTCCGTAGACCGAAGCGAGGCGCGCCGTCCTCTGGCGCTGCCGGCTCCTTTGATGCGTACCTTCAAGGCAACAACAAGAAAGGAGAGAAGGACCCAGGCGCTGAGCAGCAATCCGATAAACATGAAGATCGAATTTATCCACTATGGAAATCCGCATCGACCGACGCTAAACCACCAGCAGCGGTCGACGTAACGCGCTGGAACGCCGGTTTGATTGCCGCGCTCGAATGGAAGCGTTTTGAAGAAATCTGTGCCGGATTATTCGAGCGATTGGGCTTCGCGCCCAAATTGGCGGCTTGCGGTGCTGACGGTGGCATCGACATTCATTTGTATTGGCCGCCATCGGATCGGCTGGTGGCGATCGTGCAATGCAAGGCATGGGCCAAGAAGGTGGGGGTCAACGTCATCAGAGAATTGCGCGGAGTGATGGCCTCGGAGCCTGCACCGAAGGGCATTTTCGTCACGAGCAGTACCTTCTCGGACGATGCGATAGCGTTCGCAAAGGCAAACAAGATCGCCCTAATGGACGGGGCTGAACTGCTCAAGTCTATTCTCAAGCTGCCGGAAGAAAAGCAAACTAGCTTGTTGCACCTTGCCACGGCTGGGGACTACACCACACCTACCTGTGCTTCCTGCGGCATCAAGCTGATAGCGCGCAAACCCAAGCTGGGCGGAAAGGCGTTCTGGGGGTGTGTGAATTATCCGAGGTGCAAAATGAAGCTTAATGTGGCCGGAGCGTAGTCGACTAATCGACTTGGATGAGAATGGAGCCTGCGTCGGACGACGCTGGAGGATGAAATGGTGGAGTGGAGGAGGATCGAACTCCCGACCTCCGCATTGCGAACGCGGCGCTCTCCCAGCTGAGCTACCACCCCATGGAGGTGCGAATTTTAGCCCTATTCGGGCCCGGCGACAATCCGCGCTTTGGTGCCGGCTTGGTGCCTGCACGCCGGGCGCGATATCATGCCCCTATATTCAATTCACCGTGATTCGGAGCCAGTATGCAAATCAACCCGCCCTTCGGCTACAAGGAAATCGTCCCGCTGTACAAGAACAACAAGGTAACCCTGCCCGCACCGGGCTCGGTGCCCGAGTTCTGCAAGGGGCTCAACGCCATGCCGGTCACCTACATGGAGTTTTCGGTCGCCTGCCACGATTACCCCCTGGTGTTCACCAGCGGCGATGAGGGCAAGACCTACGCGCCGGTGGCGGTGCTGGGCCTCTCCAGCGGCGAGAATCTGTTCCTCAGCGGCGGCGCCTGGGAACAGAAGGTCTACCTGCCGGCCTACCTGCGGCGCTACCCATTCTGCATGGCGCGCGTGAACATGGACAACGTGGAGCAGGCCGAGCGGCTGATCTGCGTCGAAAAGGCGTTCATCGACGACGCGGGCGAAGTCATGTTCGACGCCGAGGGCAAGTCGCTGCCGAAGTGGCAGCCGATCGAAAAGCTGCTGCAGGAGTACGAAGCCGACCTCGAGCGCAGCCGCGAGATGTCCGGCATCCTCGCAGACTACGGGCTGCTCGAGCCCTTCGCGATCCAGATGCAGGTCAAGGACGGCGCGGCGATGAACCTGACCGGCATGCACCGCGTGGCCGAGAAGAAGCTGGAGTTTCTCAACGCCAGCCAGCACAAGAACCTGCTCAAGAAGGGCATCATGGGGCGCATCTACGCGCACCTGATTTCGCTGGACAACTTTACGCGCCTGATGGACCGAAAGGCAGCCAGAACGCAAAGCGCAGCTGCTTAAGCAGGTGCCTCGCCGATAGCAAAAGCAGATTCCCCGGCCCGGGGCCTCGGAATGACAATTCCCGGCGGTATCCTTAGTTCGACGCCGCGCGCCTGAGCCGGTCGCTCACGCCCTGCCAGCCCGGCACCGGGGGCGGGGCCTCCACCAGGATCACCGCGCACCCCAGCTCGTCGAGGCGGCGCAGGCTCGCATAGAGTTCGCGCGCATAGCCTTCGACCGAGCGCGGCGCTTCCTGCCAGTAGATCTCTTTCAGGCCTGAAGGCGCTTCGGCGCGCGCCAGCACGGCGATTTTCTGCCCGCGCAGCTCGGCCATGCGCGCCGGCAGTTCCGCCGCCGGCACGAGTCGCAGCGGGGTGCGCGGCGCATAGTGGCTCTCGAGCGTGCCCGGCGCGCGCGGCGCGCCGGCGTCGGGCTCTTCCACCTCCGCGCCGAGGACCGCGGCGACCTGCGCCGGCGTGATCTGCCCCGGGCGCAGCAGCACCGCGCGCCCGCGCGACAAGTCGATGATGGTCGATTCGATGCCGACCTCGCAGGCGCCGCCGTCTAGCACCGCATCCAGGGCGTCGCCGAGCTCGGCGCGCGCATGCCCGGCCGTGGTCGGGCTGATGCGGCCGAACCTGTTGGCCGAGGGCGCGGCCAGGCCGCTGAATGCGCGCCCGCCCTCTTCCCCGGCGAAAGCGCGCAGCAGTTCGAGCGCCACCGGATGCCCCGGGACGCGCAGCCCCACCGTGTCCTGTCCGCCGGTGACGCAACCGGCTACGCCTTTGCCGCGCTTCAGGATCAGGGTGAGCGGCCCCGGCCAGAACGCGGCGGCCAGCTTGCGCGCATCTTCCGGTATTTCGCGCGCCCACTGCGGCAGCGACTCCACACCGGCAAGGTGCACGATCAGCGGATGGTTCTGCGGCCGGCCTTTGGCGGCGAATATCTTCGCCACCGCTTGCGGGTTGGAAGCGTCGGCGCCCAGGCCGTAGACGGTCTCGGTCGGAAACGCCACCAGCCCGCCCGCCCTCAGGATCGCCGCGGCGCGTTCGATTTCGGCTGGGGTGGCGGTGTCGGGCATGCGCTTGTGCTCGGGTGGAGGCTCCCGCCGCGCCCGGCGGGGCAAGGCGGAAAAGCTTCAGCTCGTCAGCAGGCGCAAAGCCTCGCGGTATTTCTCCGCGGTCTTCGCGATGATGTCGGCCGGCAGCCGCGGCGCCGGCGCCTTCTTGTTCCAGGGCTGCAGCTCCAGCCAGTCGCGCACGAACTGCTTGTCGAACGAGGGCGGGCTCATGCCGACCTTGTATTGCACCATCGGCCAGAAGCGCGAGGAATCCGAAGTCAGGATCTCGTCGATCAGGTAGACCTTGCCGGCGGCATCGGTGCCGAACTCGAACTTGGTGTCGGCGATGATGATGCCGCGCCCGGCTGCGTATTCCGCCGCGCGGGTGTAGAGCGAGATCGACGCGTCGCGCACCTGGCGCGCGACCTCCTTGCCCACGCGCGCTTCGGCCTCGGCAAAGGAGATGTTCTCGTCGTGATGCCCCGCCGGCGCCTTGGTCGAGGGCGTGAACAGGGTCTGCGGCAGTTTCTCGGCTTCCCGCAGCCCCTTGGGCAGGGCGATGCCGCACAGGCTGCCGTTCTGCTGGTAGTCCTTCCAGCCCGAGCCGATGATGTAGCCGCGCACGATGGCCTCGATCGTCAGCGGCTTGTACCGGGTCACGACCATGGCGCGGCCGCGCACCTGCGCGCGCTCGTCATCGCCCTTCACCACGGTTTCGGGGTCGATGCCGGTCATGTGATTCGGGATCAGGTGGCCGAGCTTGCCGAACCAGAAGTTGGACATGGCCGTGAGCACTTCGCCCTTGCCCGGGATCGGGTCGTCGAGAATGACGTCGAAGGCGGACAGGCGGTCGGTCTGGATCACCAGCAGCCTGTCCTCGCCCAGGGCGTAGATGTCGCGCACCTTGCCGCGGTGCAGGAAGGGCAGGCTCTTGATCGATGTTTGCAATACGGTGGTCATCGCTGTTTTCTCTGTGATGTGAATCGGTGATGGCGCAAGGCGGGCGCGCGGCGCGCCTTGCGCGCCTTAGAGTTCGGGCAGCTGCGCCCGTTTTACGGCGTCCGCCTGCTTTTCGCGGAAGGCCCGCAGGCGCTGCGCCAGGGCGGCGTCCCCGAGCGCGAGCATCGCCACCGCGAACAGTCCCGCATTGGCGGCGCCGGCCTCGCCGATGGCGAAAGTCGCCACCGGTATGCCCTTGGGCATCTGCACGATGGACAGCAGCGAATCCAGGCCCTTGAGGTATTTGGACGGGATGGGCACGCCGAGCACCGGCAGCGGCGTCTGCGCCGCGACCACGCCCGCGAGGTGCGCTGCGCCGCCGGCGCCGGCGATGAAGGCCTTCGCGCCGCGGCTTTCCATGTCCCTGATCCAGGCCTCGAGTTCGGCCGGGGTGCGGTGCGCAGACAGCGCGCGCGCCTCGTAGGCGACTCCGAGGTCCTTCAGCTGCTGCGCCGCCTGTTTCATCACCTCCCAGTCCGAGGTGCTGCCCATGACTATGCCGATGGTGCTCATGCCGGGATTCGCCTCCTATCTCACGACCTGCGCGAGCTCGCCCGCGCCGTAGCGCTGCGCCATGCTCGTCAGCGGCAGCGGCTTGATCTTCGAGGCCATGCCGGCGCAGCCGAACTGCTCGTAGCGCTGCTTGCACAGCGCCTTGGCCGCGGCGCGCGCGGGCTTGAGGTAGTCGCGCGGGTCGAAGGCGCTCTTGTTCTCGTTCATGTATTTGCGGATGGCCGCGGTCATCGACAGGCGGATGTCGGTGTCGATGTTGATCTTGCGCACGCCGTGCTTGATGCCTTCGAGGATTTCCTCCACCGGCACGCCGTAGGTCTCCTTCATCTCGCCGCCGTTGGCGCGGATGATTTCGAGCTGGTCCTGCGGCACCGAGGACGAACCGTGCATCACCAGGTGCGTGTTGGGTATGCGCTGGTTGATCGCCTTGATGCGGTCGATCGCAAGGATGTCGCCCGTGGGCTTGCGCGTGAACTTGTAGGCGCCGTGCGAGGTGCCGATGGCGATCGCGAGCGCATCGAGCTGGGTCTTCTTGACGAAGTCGGCGGCCTGGTCCGGGTCGGTCAGCAGCATGTCCAGCGTCATCGTGCCATCGGCGCCGTGGCCGTCCTCCTTGTCGCCCCGCATGGTCTCCAGCGAGCCGAGGCAGCCGAGCTCGCCCTCCACGGTCACGCCCAGCCGGTGCGCAGCATCGACCACCTTGCGCGTGACCTCGACGTTGTAGTCGTAGTCGGCGACGGTCTTGCCGTCCTCGCGCAGGCTGCCGTCCATCATGACGCTGGAAAAGCCGAGCTTCATCGCCGATGCGCACACTGCGGGGGACTGGCCGTGGTCCTGGTGCATCACCACCGGCACATTCGGATAGGTCTCGATCGCAGCCTGGATCAGGTGCTTGAGGAAGGTCTCGCCGGCGTATTTGCGCGCCCCGGCCGAGGCCTGCATGATCACCGGGCTGTCGGTCTCGCTCGCGGCCTCCATGATGGCCTGGACCTGTTCCAGGTTGTTGACGTTGAACGCGGGCAGGCCGTAGCCCTGGTCCGCGGCGTGGTCCAGCAATTGGCGCATGGATACTATGGGCATGATCGTTACTCCTCGAACTGGCTGGAAAGGATACCGGAGGTGGGCCTCCGCTCCGCCGCAGCCGTGCGCGGCGGGGACAGGCACTATTCTACCGGAGACCGGGGCGCTACGTGGATTCGAGCCGTTTCATTTTTTCCGGCGCTCAGCGCGGTTTCCGCGCCGGGCGTCCGCGCGCACGGTGCGCGCTCTCGGGCGGGGGAAGCCGGTAAATCGCCCTGGGATCTTCCGCCGCAAGGGTGAACGGGCTGCGTACGGTGACGCTGCCAAAGACAGCGCCGTCCTGCAGGTCCTCGGTGAGCAGCAAGGCACAATCCTGCAACTGGGCGGCGCCGACAACTGCGCTGTCCCACCAGCTCAGATGGTAGCGCTGCTCGATCTGGTAGGCGCGCTCGAGCAGCGCGGCGTCGACGGCCTGCGGATGCCACGAAAGAAATGCGTTCACCTCGTCCCAGGCCTGCGCGGCGGACATGCCCGGCTTCAGCTTGCGCGTCACCGTCACGTAGAACTCGGACAGCACCTGCGTGCTGGTGCGCCCGCTGCGCTCGCGCCACAACTGCTCGATCCACAGCGCTGCGGCCGGCTGCTTTGCCTTCTCCCGCAGATCCCGCGCATAGACGAGAACCTTGGTATCAACGAAGACCGGCGCGCTCATGCAGTTCGTTGCGGCCGGGGTAGCGCTGGCGTGGACCGGAGAGCGCCGTGAGCGGCGCGGCAAGGTAGCGCCGCATGGCCTCTTCGTACTCGCGCGACTCCCGCATGCGCTCGCGCAGCAATTCGCCGACAAAACGCGAAAGGCTGAGCTTGTGCCGGGCCGCGTACACGCGCGCCCAGGCAGCCGTTTTTGGGTCCAGGGTAATCGTGATGTTCTTCATCTTTGGTTCGCTTCGCTGCTGCCATGCATAATAACACAAAGCCAGTGTAATTAAGAGGCTGCGACATAACGAGGGGATACGCCCCGATGCTCCATCCGGGGCGAGGCCGGGCGGCGCGTCAGCTCACGACATTTCGCGGCGCGCCGGCGACGAACGCCTCGATATTGTCGATCAGCTGGTCGGCCAGCGCCTGCACCGCGCCGCTGCTCGCCCAGGCGATATGCGGCGTCAAAATGAAATTGGGCAGCTTCAGTTCGAGGAGCACATTTCCATCCCGCGGCGGCTCGACGCCGAGCACGTCGAAACCCGCGCCGGCGATCCTGCCGCTCCTCAGCGCCTCGGCGAGTGCATTCTCGTCCACCAGCCCGCCGCGCGCGGTATTGATCAGCAAGGCGCCCGGTTTCATCAGCGCCAGCTCGCGCGCGCCGATCAGCTTGCGGTTGGCTGCGGTGAGCGGCAGATGCAGCGTCACCACGTCGGCCTCGCGCAGCACCTGCTCGAACGGCACGAACTCCACCCCTGGCGCCTTGGGCGGCTCATGGTCGGCAAAGAGCACGCGCATGCCGAAGCCGCGCGCGATCTGCGCCGTGCCCTGGCCCAGGGCGCCCTCCCCGACGATGCCGAGCGTGCTGCCGTGCAGATCGCCGATGGGATGTCCGGAAAGGCAGAACTGGTCCGCCTTTGCCCACAATCCGGCCTCGACGTCGCGGCAATAGGCAAAGAGATTGCGCCGCAGCGCGAGGATCAGCGCGAACGCGTGTTCGGGCACGGAATGCACGGCGTAGTTGCGGATATTGGATATCACGATGCCGCGCCCGCGGCAGTACGCGACGTCGACATTGTCGGTCCCGGTCGCGGCGACCGCGATCATGCGCAGCCGGGGCAGCTGCGACAGGACCTCAGCCCTGAGCGCGGTCTTGTTGACCGATACGATGTCGGCTCCGGCCAGCGTTTCGACCAGGGCTTCGGGCGGCACTTTGCCGTATTCCGTCCAGCGGTGCGGAAAATTCGGGCGCCGCACTTTGGCGTCCAGCGAGTCGCGCTCGATGAAAACGAGGTTCAGCACCGGATCAGCAGCAGGTCTGATGGCGCTCGCGGCAGGTGGCGAGCACCTCGTCCGGATCGCGCCGCCACCAGTTATCGGCGGAGAAGATCTCCACTTCGTGAAAGCCGCGATAGCCGGCGGCCTCGACCCAGGAGCGGATTAATGGGATGTCGATCACGCCGTCGCCCATCATGCCGCGATCGAGCAGCATGTCGGCGGTCGGCACCAGCCAGTCGCAGATATGAAAAGCGAGCAGGCGCTGGTCGCCGGCACGCTCGATTTCGGCTTTTAGCTGCGGATCCCACCAGACGTGATAGACGTCGAGCGCGATCCCCAGGCCGGTCCCGCTCTTGCCCAGGAGTTCGTCGCAAAGGTCGTTCGCCTGCCCCATGGTGTTGACACAGGCGCGGTCCGCCGCATACATCGGGTGCAGCGGCTCGATCGCGAGCGGGACGCCGCAGCCGCGGGCGTGGTCGAGCACGGCGCCGATGCCGTCGCGCACCTGCTCGCGCGCTCCGGCGAGGTCTTTCGACCCGGCCGCCATGCCGCCGACCACCAGCACCAGGCACCTGGCTTCGAGGATGGCGGCGTCTTCGATGGCGCGCAGATTGTCCTCGATCGCCGCCTGCCGGCCGCGTCTGTCCGCCGCCGGAAACATGCCGCCGCGGCACAGTCCGGTGACCGTGAGGCCGTGGGCGCGTATCAATCTCGCCGCCTCCTTCGCGCCGAGCTCGGCGAGCTTGTCGCGCCAGGGCGAGATGCCGCGTATGCCATGGCGCGCGCAGCCCTCGATCATCTGGCGCAGGCTCCACTTCTCGCGCACCGTGGCGGTGTTGAGCGCGAGCAGGTCGGGGTTGGGCGGGGAATGGTTCATCTATTCGTTGCCCCCGATGCTTGCAGCTGCCAAGAACGACCATTGCGCGCTCCGCGCGCCAACCGCGATTTCTACACGGATAAGAAACGCATCCGCGCAGAAATCGCGGTTACGGAGAAAACCGGAGCACGATTTGGGGTGGCTTTTATACAAGATCGTCGATTGCGCACGGATACGCTTTTCATCCGTGCGCAATCGACGATCCGCGCGGACGGCTTTTCGTCCGCGCAATATCGCAACTGTGCGAGAACGCGCAAGCGATTCAAACTGCCGCACACGAAAGAACCTTGCCGTCACTGCGCAATCCCGTGCACCGCCAGCAGCTGCTTCATGCGCGCGCAGGCGAGTTCGGGGTCGCGCAGCAGCCCTGCGGCGTCGGCGAGGCGGAACAGCTCGGCCAGATGCAGGATGGAGCGCGCGCTTTGCTGGCCGCCGACCATGACGAAATGGTCCTGGTGGCCGTTGAGCCAGCTCATGCACACCACGCCGGTCTTGTAGTAGCGCGTCGGCGCGCCGAATATGTGGCGAGACAGCGGCACCGTGGGCGCGAGAATCTCGTGGAAGGCCTTGCGATCGTCTTTCGCCAGCGCCGTCAGCGCCGCCGATGCAGCCGGCGCGATGGCGTCGAATATTCCCAGCAGCGCATCGGAATGCCCGTCGCCGTCGCCGTCGATGAGCTCGGCGTAATTGAAATCGTCGCCGGTGTACATGCGCACCGCCCGTGGCAGCCGCCGGCGCATGGCGATTTCCTTCTCCTTGGCTAGCAGCGATATCTTCACGCCGTCCACTTTGGCCGCATTGCGGCCGATGATCTCGAGCGCGACTTCCATCGCCTGATAGTGGTCGATGTGGCCCCAGTATCCGGCCAGCGCCGGATCGAACATCTCGCCCAGCCAGTGAATGATTACCGGCTGCCTGACCTGGCCGAGGATGCGGTCGTAGACCTTGTGGTAATCATCGGGCGAGCGCGCCACACGCGCCAGCGCCCTGCTGGCCATGAGGATGATGCGGCCGCCCAAAGCTTCGATCGCGCCGACCTGCTCTTCGTAGGCGTGGATCACCTGGTCCAGGCTGGTCGCGGCGTCGGCGGCCAGATGATCGGTGCCGGCGCCGCTGGCGAGCAGCGCCCCCTTGCAGTCGCGGCTTGCGTCGATCGAGCGGCGGATGAGCTCGAGCGAGGTCTTCCAGTCCAGGCCCATGCCGCGCTGCGCGGTGTCCATGGCCTCGGCCACGCCCAGCCCCAGGTCCCAGAGGCTGCGCCGATAGGCGATGGTCGCATCCCAGTCGATGGCGCAGCCCTGCCAGGGATCGACCGCGGCCAGCGGATCGGCCACCACATGCGCGGCGGAATAGGCGACGCGATTGAACGCGGCGGCGGCCTTGCGCGGGAAATTGCGCGGCACCGAAAGCTTGTAGTGCTCCAGCCGTCCGCCGGCGGCGGGTAATCGGATGTTGAGGCTCAGTTTCCCGGGTGCATTCATACGCCTTGCCTCAGGCTTCGAGCGCGGGCAGGTCCACCCAGCGCCGCTCGGCCCAGCTCTTGAGCGCGCAATCGACCAGCTGCACGCCTTTCGCACCCTCGAGCAGGTTCCACTTGAACGGCGTGTCCTCGAACAGGTGGCGGATGAACAGCTCCCACTCGACCTTGAACGCGTTGTCGTAGGCGGCGTTGCTCGGCACCTCCTGCCAGGTGTCGAAGAAATTGATGCTCTGCGGCACATCCGGATTCCACACCGGCTTGGGCGTATTCACGCGCGCCTGGCTGTAGCAGCGCTGCAGACCCGCTACGGCCGAACCCAGGGTGCCGTCGACCTGGAAAGTCACCAGATCGTCGCGGCGCACGCGCACGTCCCAGGAACTGTTGATATGCGCAATCACCCCGCCCTCGAGTTCGAAGGTGGCGTAGGCCGCATCGTCGGCAGTGGCCTGATATTTCTTTCCGTGTTCGTCCCAGCGCTCGGGTATATGGGTCGCGCCGAGGCAGCTGACGCTTTTGACCGTGCCGAACAGATTGTCCAGCACGTAGCGCCAGTGGCACAGCATGTCGAGGATGATGCCGCCGCCGTCTTCCTTGCGGTAGTTCCAGCTCGGTCGCTGCGCCGCCTGCCAGTCGCCCTCGAACACCCAGTAACCGAACTCGCCGCGCAGCGAGAGGATCCTGCCGAAGAAGCCCGCATCGCGCAGCATCTTCAGCTTCAGCAGGCCGGGCAGCCACAGCTTGTCCTGCACCACGCCGTGCTTGATGCCGGCTTGCTTCGCCGCGCGGTACAGGTCCAGCGCCTCGGCGAGCCCGGTCGCCACCGGCTTCTCGCAGTAGATGTCCTTGCCCGCGGCGATGGCTTTCTTCAGGATGGTCGGACGCAGCTGCGTCGAGGCCGCATCGAAGAACAGCCTGTCGTCCTTGTTTGCGAGCGCCGCGTCCATGTCGGTCGTCCAGCGCGCGATGCCGTGGACCTTGGCCAGTTGTTCGAGCTTGTCGCGGCTGCGGCCGACGAGCAGCGGATCGGGCATGACGCGCGTGCCGTCGGCGAGCGCCACGCCGCCCTGATCGCGGATCGCGCAAATCGAGCGGATCAGGTGCTGGTTGGTGCCCATGCGCCCGGTCACGCCGTTCATGATGATGCCAATCCGTGTTTCCGCCATCACCTCGCTCCCGTATTCAGCATCGGCTTCGGCGTGACCGGGCGTAGCGTCCCGGCGGGACGCCGCGCCCGCGCCTTTTCGTCATCGCTGCCGTTCATGATGATTCCAGGTCGTAGTTTGGCCATCGTCTATTCCATTCCGAGCAGCCTGTAGATGTGCCTGGTGTAGTCGCCGAAGTTCTTGTCGGTTTTCATGTCGAGGGTGCGCGGATGCGCCAATTTGATCGTAATGTTGTCGGCCATGCGCGCCGGCCCGGCTGTGAGCACCACCACGCGCGTTCCCAGGAACACCGCCTCGGAAATGCCGTGGGTGACGAAGATGATGGTCTTCTGGCTTTCCTTCCAGATGCGCAGCAGCTCGAGGTTCATTTTCTCGCGCGTCAGCGCGTCGAGCGCGCCGAAGGGCTCGTCCATCAGGATCAGCTTCGGATCGTGCACGAGGGCGCGCGCAATGGCGGCGCGCTGCTGCATCCCGCCGGAGAGTTCGTAGGGATACTTGTGCTCGAAGCCGGACAGTCCCACCAGATCGAGCAGCTGCATCGCGCGCTCGCGGCTCGGCTCTGGCGGCAGGCCCAGAATCTCCGCGGGCAGCAGGACGTTCTCGAGAATGCGCCGCCATTTGAGCAGCAGCGGCTGCTGGAACACCATGCCGACGTCGCGCGCCGGGTTGAACGGGTGCGTGCCCGATCCGATCCTGACCTCGCCGGCGTCGTGACCGTGCAGGCCGGCCAGAATTTTCAACAAGGTGGTCTTGCCGCAGCCGGAAGGACCGACCAGCGCGACCAATTCGCCCGGCATGACGTCGAAGCTCGCGTCGGATATGGCCAGGTACTCGGCGTCGCGCCGGCGGTAGAGCTTGCGCACGCCGGACAGATGAATGAACGGCTCAACCATCTGTCGGAATCTCCCTCAATCGCCCCGCTGCGCGCCATTGCGCCTGCCGGCGCCGCGGCGTGTTTCCGCTATTAACCAGTTGGTTACATTAGACACGATGTCGAATGTCCGGTCAAGAAAGCCGCCGCCGCTCCTCGCCTACTTCTCCAGATAGCCCAGCACCAGCGCGCTCATGTGCGCCAGGCGCTGCTTCAGCGCGGGCTCCTGCATCAGGTCGCGCCCGAAGATCGTCGACAGGGTGTGGTTGTTCGACAGGTAAAAATAGCCGAGCGCGGCGATCGATATGTAAAGCTGCACCGGGTCGACGCCGCGCCTGAACACGCCTGCGCGCTGTCCGCGCCGCAGCACGGCTTCGAGCATTGCAACCAGCGGCGAATGCAGTGCGCGGATTTTCTTGGATTTCTTCAGCAGCCGCGCGCGGTGCAGGTTCTCGCTGTTGAGCAGGGTGATGAACTCGGGGTGCGCGAGGTAGTATTCCCAGGTGAACCGTACCAGCCGGCGCATGCCTTCGGCCGGGTCCAGATCGGTGAGCTTGAGCGCCTGCTCGGCCGTGCGGATGTGCTCGTAGGCCGATTCGAGCGCCGCCAGGAACAGCGCCTCCTTGTTGCCGAAATAGTAGTAGATCATGCGCTTGTTCGAGCCGGCGCGCGCGGTGATCTGGTCGACGCGCGCCCCGCCCAGGCCGCGGCGGGCGAATTCGACCCGCGCGGCGTCGAGGATGCGCGAGCGGGTGCGCTCTGGGTCGCGCCGGACGGGTTGGTCGGCCTTGCGCGCCCGGGGCTGCGCCACTTTCGCTTTTTTCTTTTCCGGCATGGTGAAATTTTTATCCAAACGGTTAATAATTGCAAACACCGGACTTCCGTTACGGAGAGACCATGGCCGCGCCGCGCATCAAGACCACCGTCGTCGGTTCCTACCCCATTCCCGACTGGCTCGCCACCAGCCCGACCGAACAGGCGCTCACCGACGCCATGCGCGTGGTCCTGGCGACCCAGGAGCACGCAGGCATCGACGTCGTCTGCGACGGCGAGCTCTACCGCTACGACATCAACCACCCCGAAACCAACGGCATGATCGAGTACTTCGTGCGCCCGATGACCGGGGTGCGCCGCGAAATCGGATTCGAGGAGCTGATCGAATACCGCAAGGCGGGCGGCATGCAGTTTCGCGCGCGCCCGCCCGGTGTCGTCGACCGGGCGCTCGGCAGCGGAACGCTCGACCTGCCATCGGCCTGCGCGCGCGCCAGGGCGCTCGCTACCAGGCCGCTCAAGTTCACGCTCACCGGCCCGCACATGCTCGCCAAGACGCTGCTCGACAAGCATTACAGGGACACGGAGGAACTCGCGCATGCCATCGCCGACGTGCTCGCCGCGCAGGTCCGCCACGTCGACGCCGACGTGGTGCAGATAGACGAGGCCAACCTGCCCGGGCATCCGGACGAATGGAAGTGGGCGGCCAGCGCGATCAACCGCGTGCTCGATGCGGTGAAGGGCACGCCCGCGGTGCACCTTTGCTTCGGCAACTACGGCGGCCAGTCGATCCAGAAAGGAAACTGGGCGAAGCTGATGGACTATCTCAACGCCCTGCACGCCGATCACGTGGTAATGGAATGCGCGCACCGCCCGGCGGAGGAGCTTGCCGTGTTTCGCGAGCTGCGGCCCGGGATCGGCCTGGGCCTTGGGGTCGTCGACGTCAAGCGCACCGAAGTCGAATCGGCCGAGGACATCGCGCGCGCGATCGAGCGCGCGCAGAAGACGCTGGGCGCCGGGCGGGTCAAGTACATACACCCCGACTGCGGCCTGTGGATGCTCAAACGCAACGTGGCCGACGGCAAGATCCGCGCGCTGGTGCTGGGGCGCGACCTGTTCGAGGGGCGGAATTAGGAGTCCGGATTCCGGCTAGAACCTTGCGCGCTGCGCGCGCCAACCGTGTCTTCTGTACGGATAAAAAGCGCATCCGTACAGAA
This sequence comes from Burkholderiales bacterium, assembly GCA_014860355.1. Lineage (GTDB taxonomy): Bacteria > Pseudomonadota > Gammaproteobacteria > Burkholderiales > SG8-39 > 2-12-FULL-64-23. The sequence goes on from JACZJV010000001.1 coordinate 28,874, forward strand.
GACACGGTTCTGGATGAAAACCAGGACAGTTTGGGGTTTTACACAAGATCGCCGATTGCGTGCGGACGGCCTTTCGTCCGTACGCAATCGAGTATCCGCGCGGACGGGTTTTCGTCCGCGCAGGTTTTCACGGGACCTTCCCGCTTCAGTTCACGCGCGCGTCGCGCACCACCAGCAGGTGCTCGAGCAGCAGCACCAGGCCGTACAGCAGCACGCCGATCAGGGTGATCAGGATCACCGCCATGAACATCGCGGCCGTGTCCAGCGTCACCTGCACCTGCAGCATCAGGTAGCCCAGGCCTTTCTCGGAACCGAGGAACTCGCCGACAATGGCCCCTGCCACGGCCAGCACCGCCGCCACCTTCATGCCCGAAAAAATGTAGGGCAGCGCGCCGGGCAGCTGGATCTTGCTGAAGACCTGCCATTTCGAGCCGCGCAGGCTGCGCACCAGATCGAGCAGTTCGGGTTCCACTTCGCGCAGGCCGCGCGCCGTGGTCAGGACGATGGGGAACACGCCGATGGAAAACGAAATCAGCATATTGGGAAACATGCCATAGGAAAACCAGACGATGATCAGCGGTCCCAGCGCCACCTTGGGGATCATGTTGAGGCTCACCAGCAGCGGCATCATCGCGTCCTCCCAGATGCGCGACCATGAAAACGAAAGTGCCAACCCGACCCCTACGAGGACCGCGAGGATGTAGCCGCCGAATATCTCGACGCAGGTGACGTAGATGTTGTCCCACCAGGGATAGTTCCCGCTGAACAGCGCCCCCAGGGTCGCCTGCGGCGAGGGCATGACGTACTTCGGCACCTTGCCGATCTCGACGAACAGGTACCAGGCTGCGACGAGCAGCACATGGGCGAGGATTGCAAGCGTGTAGCGGCGCGGTGTGTCGTTCATGTCTAAGCCCCGGAATGGCTAAGGGTCGGGTTATACGCAACTTCAGGTCGTAGCACGATCATACGGCATCTACTACCCCGGGGGCGTGGACTGCCCGCGAAGACGCCGCCAGAGCAGCCTGAGCCATCGCGCGATCCGCCCGACGGGCTTTCGCGCCGCGCCGGGACCACTGCAAATCTGCGCCGCAGCGTCTCGCGACGCAGCGGCACCGAAGCGCTGCTGCAGGGAATCCGCAAACTGGGCGGTCCGCTCGGTCGCCCTGCGCTCGAACAGGCGATCGACGATCGCTTTGAGCTGTCCCTCGCCCTTGACGTCGAACACGGTGATCAGTTCGGTCCCTGATGCGCCTGCCTGCAAGCTGACGTCGATCGCCATCGTCAGATGCTCGGCCCTGGCAGTGGCATGAAGCTTGTGCGGCGGGTCCTCCGAATCGATCTGCGCCCTCAGCTCGATGATCAGGGGCACGACGCCGACTTTTTCCCTTACCGTCAGCTCGGCCGTGCGTTCGTTCACCACGGTGATGCGCTCCACGCCGGGAATGCAGGTGCACAAGGATTCGAAGTCGCGGATGAACCGCCACAATTCCCCGGGCGGGGCGTTCACGCTGAATCTGGCTTCCCGCTGCGGCATCGGTGTCCCTAGTCCCACCACTTCTTCAGCTTGTGATCCTGCACGATCACGCCGGCTGCGTTGTACCCCCCTCCGGCGTGCACGCCCCCGCCCGGATGACAGGAACCGCCGCACATGTACAGCCCTTCTACGGGCGATCTGTAGCCGGACCAGCCGGCGAAGGGCCGGAAATATCCCATCTGGTCCGGCGTCATGTCTCCGACGACGTCGACGCCATTGACGAAGTTGTCGTTCAGCCGCTCGGTATCGGTCGGATCCTGAATCGCCATGCCGAGGATCTTGTCTTTAGTAATGTTCGGCGCGTAGGACCTCCACAGATCCAGAAGGTGCGCGGCATACTCGTCCCTGAGCCTGCGCCATCCTGCCGGACCTTCGGGCGCCACGCTGTAGGGCGCGTACTGCCAGAGTACCGTCGTGTGCTTGCCCGCGGGCGCCTGCGACGGATCGAACAGCGTAGGCAGGGTGATCTGCAGCATCTCGTTGCGGGGAGGCGTGCCCCGGGCGATGTCCTGGTAGGCGCGAACCTGGTCCTGTATCGTCGCCCCGAACATTTCCTGGCTGAACGCCAGGTTCACCGGCGCGTTGTGCGCGGCGGCGCGGTACTGCGGCGGCTCCGACAGCGCCAGATGCAGGGCGAAGAGCGAGCGCCCTTGCGCATGGTAGTTCTTCACCCGCGTGGCAAACGGCGGCGGCAGGAACTCTTCTCCGACCATCCGCAGGAAACTCTTTTTCGGCTCGACGTCGGTGATCACCGCCTTCGCCGCTTCGATGCGGTTGCCGTCCTTCATTTGCACTCCTGTGGCCCGGTTGCCGCTCAGGAGTATGCGCTGCACCTCCATGCCCGTGCGCACGACGCCGCCGCTCGCCTCGACGACGCTGCGCAGGCCGTGCGCCAGCTGCTGGGAGCCGCCGACGCAGATGGGCGCCTCGCCCGTGAGGATGCGGAACAGGCAGATCCATCCCTGTCCGTGCTGATCGGGCGGGAAGCCGAGCACGGTCATGCGCGTGAGGAAATGGACCTTTACCTCCTCGCTCTCGAACAGTTCGTTCAACAGCTGCACCGGCGTGCTCTGGCGCCACTGCAGCATGGTCCTGCCTTCCGCGGATTTCTCCAGTTCGGCGCCCTCGAGCGAGGGCGGCAGCGGCGGGGAGTACATCAACGGCAGGTAGGTCGAGTCGATGAACTCGGCATAGTCTTCATGCAGCTGCGTGAAGGTCCGTGCGTCCCGCGCCGAGAACCTGCCCAGTTCGGCAGCCATCCGCTCGGGTTCGCGGTACATCACGATGCTCTTGTGGTCCGGGAATATGGTGCCGCGCAGGTATTCCGGGTAGACGTAGCTTACGCCATGGCGTTCGAGCTCCAGGTCGCGGTAGACCGGGCTGCTGGGGATATGCGTGTGAACGACGGAGCACAGATTGTGTTTGAATCCGGGCAGCGTCGCCTCCTCGGTGTGGCAGCCGCCGCCCACGCGGGCGCTGCGCTCGAGCACCAGGACTTTGGCGCCCGCCTTCGCAAGGTACGCCGCGCAGGCGAGGCCGTTGTGGCCGGCGCCGATGATGATGAAATCGTAGGACACGTCGAACACCTCCAGTCAGTCGTTTGATCGTGCGCCCCGGCCAACCCGCCTGCATGGGCGCAGTCTTTCGCGGGTTCGGCCGCGGCGATCCCGCTTGCCGCAGCGCGCCGGCTGGCCACGGGCGGGCAGGCTCATGTCATCCATCGCGCCAGATTGGCGGCGACGAAGGCGCTGTCGTCGAATTCGGAATGGTCGGAGAATACGCGGCCGATTTCGTCGGCCTGGCCCGGGGAGAGGCCTTCGTGCGGATCCAGGCACCAGATGCCTTCGAGCAGGCCCTGGCGGCGCAGCACCTCGTGGCAGCCGGCGATGCAGCCGCGAAAATCGTGGGCCACGTCGAAAAACGCGCTGTTGCAGTCGGTCACCCTGGAATCGAGCGCGAGCAGTTCGGGGGCGATGGCGCCGGCCGCAACCGCGGCCTGGATGCGCGCGAGCAGTTCCACCGCGGTTTTTGTCCACACGCTCCAGTGCCCGAGCAGTCCGCCCTTGATGCGCAGCGCGACTTCTGCGCCGCCGCGCATCACCACGAAAGGCGTGAGCAGGTCCAGGACGATGTGATCGTCGTTGCCGGTGTACAGCGTGATGCGCTCTTCGGCGCGCGCCTCGACCACGCCGCGCATCACATCGAGCGTGCGGTAGCGATTGAACGGCGCCATCTTGATCGCAACCACGTTTTCAATCCCGGCCAGCCGGCGCCAGAACGAAGCCGGAAGCTGCAGTCCGCCCACCGCCGGCTGCAGGTAAAAGCCCACCACCGGAATCTCGGCGGCGATGGCGCCGCAATGCGCGATGAGTTCATCCTCGGACGCGCTCTTCATCGCCGCGAGCGAGAGCAGTCCGGCATGGTAGCCCAGGTCGCGCGCCACCGCCGCCTCGCGCAGCGCCTGCCCGGTCTTGCCGGCGAGCCCGGCGATCATCACCAGCGGCCGCCTGCCCCAGGATCCGGCGGTCTCCATCGCGAGCCGCAGCACCGGCTCATACAGGCCCGCTTCGCGGATGGCGAACTGGGTGGAATGCACGCCCACCGCGAGGCCGCCCGAGCCGGCGTCCAGGTAATAGCGCGCCAGTGCACGCTGGCGGCGCCGGTCGAGCTTGCGCCCGGCATCGAGCGCGAGCAGGTGCGCCGGGATCACCGCCCCGCGGCGCAATACCGCCAGCACCTCCGCCGGCCAATCGGTCCAGAGCAAGCCCACGGCTCATCCTTCCAATTAACTGCCTGGTTACTTTTGCATGGAACCGGAAAATCTGTCAATACCGCCGGCGCCGCATGCCGGCGGGCGCCGCCGCGTTCGTTGACAGTCAAACCCCGTCTCGGTACCATCGCCGCACACCGTCAGGTTGCGCCAGTGCGGACCTGCCGCGCACAAAATCCACCCGAGGAGAAACCCATGACCGAATTTCGCATCCGCCGCCTCGCCGCGGCAGCCGTCTGCGCACTGGCGCTCGCCGCCAGCGGCCCCGCGCTGGCACAGAAGACCGAAACGGTCGACTTCATCCTCAACTGGATTGCCGGCGGCGACCATGCGCCTTACTACTACGCCAAGAAAATGGGCTGGTACACGCAGGCGGGGATCGACCTGAACATCATGCAGGGCAAGGGCTCGGCGCTCGCGACCCAGAAAGTGGGTGCCGGCGCCACGCCCATCGGCCTCGCGGACATGGGCGGCGTGCTGGTAGCGCGCGGCAAGGGCGCCGACATCGTCGGCGTGTACAACGTCTATGCCAATTCGCCGCAGGGCCTCTACTGGCTGAAGAGCTCGGGCATCAAGTCGGTGAAGGATCTCTCCGGCAGGAAGATCGGCAACCCGGCAGGCGACGGCGCGCGCATCATGTGGCCGGCGCTGGCCAAGGCGAACGGCATCGACCCGAAATCGGTGACCTGGGTCAACATCGACCCCAACAGCAAGCTCGCTGCGCTCAAATCCAAATCCATCGACGCCACCACGTCCTTCTACAACCTGCACCATGTATTCAAGCGGGAGCTGGGCGACGACATGGGCTTTCTCGCATGGCGCGATGCCGGACTCAACCCCTACGGCAACTCCATCATCGTCAACGCCGAGTACCTCAAGAAGAACAAGGACATCGTCGCGGGCTTCGTCAAGGTGACGCAAAAGGCGTTCGCTGCCTGCGTGGCCGATCCCAAGCCCTGCATTCAGGCCCTGGTCGATGCCAACGGCGCGCTCAAGTACGACAACGAAATGACCAACTGGACGCTGGTGGAAGTGCTGATGAGCGACAAGACCTCGAAAACGGTGGCGCTCGGCTGGCACGACAGTGCGCGCATGGCGGCCGACTACGATCTGGTGAAAACCTACATCGGCCTGGATCAGCCTTTCGACATCAAGACTGCCTACACCAACGAATTCCTGGACAAGTCGATCAAGATGACCAAGTAGCGGGAGTCCGCGGCCCGGGCGGGCCTAGCCGAGCTCGGGCCCCGCCACCAGCATCACGTTTCGGTTGTCCCCGGGGGCGCGCTGCGCGCCGTGGACCATGCGCGTGAACGGCCGCTGCACGCTGAAACCCTGCATCAGGGCCCAGCTGCGCAGACTGGCGTGGCGATCGACGATGTCCATGTACCAGGGACCCGGTACGCGCGCGAGCGCATGCGAGAGCAAGGCCTGCGCCGACACCAGGTCCGCGGCCACCAGCGGGCCGAGCTGGCGCGCTTCGCGCCCGTCGCGGCCGAGCAGATAGGCGCAGATCTTTCCGCCGCGCGAGGCAAGCAGCGCCGCCTCGGGCAGGCGCGCAGCGAGCGCGCGCAGCAGCGGCTCGCGGCTCGCGCCGAAAGCGGGCAGGTCGAGCGCGAGGATCTGCGGCCAATCGCCGTCGGCGATCTGCCGCAGCTCGAGCCCGGAAACATCCTGCCAGCCCGAAAGCGGCGGCGCCGCAGGCAGGCTGTAGCGCTGAAAGCCCCAGGTATCGCGCAGGCCCTCCTGCACGTAGACCTCATGCCCTGCCGGCGTGGCGTCGAGGACGCCGACCATTGCGCGCGACTGCAGCCAGGCGAGCGCGCGGCGCAGCATGCGCGAGGCGTAGCCCAGGCGCCGATGCCCGGGCGACACCAGCACCATGCTCATCCAGGCGTATGCATTCCCGTAGGGCAGAAGGACGATGCTCGCGACCAGGGTGCCGTCCGCTGCCGACAGTCCGAACCCCTTTCCCAGGCGCAGCATCATGCGCCAGTCGGCCTCGTTCTGGTTCCAGTTCGCCGCGCGCGACAGGGCCAGGCCGCCCGCGATATGTTCTTCGGCCAGGTCGTGCTCGCGCACCAGGGTGGTTTCAGTATTTTCCGTCACGGCTGTCGAAATGCGTGTCCTTGCCCAGGCTCGCGCCGCCGCGCTCGATCCAGTCCGCCTGCCAGGCGATCATGGTGTCCAGCGCCACCTCCGGCCGTCCGAGCAGGCGCTGCGCCTCGGCGCAGTTGACGAGCCAGGCTGTGCCCGCCTCCTTGCCGGTGTACACCGGCTGCCGCTGGAAACGCTCACCGAAAGCCTCTGCCAGCGCGCGCACGCTCAGCGTCTCCGGGCCGCTCAGGTTGAGCGCGCTCGTCGGGGACGTGCACAGCCCGAGCGCGCGCAGCGCCATGCTGTTGGCGTCGCCCTGCCAGATGACGTTGACATGCCCCATGCTGAGGTCGATGCTCGCGCCGGAAAACACTTTCCTGCCGATGTCGTGGAGCACGCCGTAGCGCATGTCGATCGCGTACTCCAGCCGCAGCAGACGGCCCGGGGTTGCGTGCTTGCGCGAGAAGTATTCGAACATGCGCTCGCGGCCGACGCAGGAGTTGGCGTAATCGCCCGAGGGCGGAACCGCCGGCACCGCCTCGGTCGCGCCGCCCGAGGCCACCTCGACATAGGGATAGACGCAGGCGGTGGAGAACGCCACGATGCGCGAAGCGCGGAATGCTTCGGCCACCTGGGCCGGCACCATCACGTTCATCGCCCAGGTGAGGTCCTCGCGCCCGCTCGAGCCGAACTTGCGCCCTGCCATGAACACCAGGTTTTCGCATTTCGGCAGGCGCTCGATCTGTTCGCGCTCGAGCAGGTCGCAGGCGATGCATTCCACGCCCCAGGCTTGCAGTTTGTCCCGCAACCCGGGTTCGCTGAAGCGCGCCACGCCGATCACGCGCTTGCCCGGCGCGGCGCGCTTGGCCAGGCGCGCGAGCGTAGGCCCCATCTTGCCGCCGACGCCCAGGATCAGGATATCGCCCGAAAGCCGCTCGAGGTCTGCGACCAGCGCGGGCGCGGGCGTGCTCATGACGTCTTCGAGATGCGCGACGTCGGAAAAGCGCTGCGGAAGAAGATTCAAGGGAGGACTCGCTGCGGGAAAATGCGATGCGCCAATATTAACCACGCGGTTAATTCAAGGCAAGATCGCGCAGCGCGCGGAAATCCGGCCCGGCCCGCCGGGCCGCGCGCCTGCCCCAGGCAAGACATCAGGGCCGGCGATGCTCGCCGACCTTGACTATCTTCATGGTATTGGTGCCGCCGGCCTTGCCTATGGGCTCGCCTATGGTGAGCACGATCAGGTCGCCCTTTTCCACCAGGCCCGCGCGCAGGAGCACGTTTTCCGATTCCGCCAGCAGCTCCTCGCGGTCGCTGCCGGCATAGTTCACCATCTCCGGATAGGTGTCGCGCAACAGCGCGCAGCGGTAGCGCGTGGAGGTGCGCGTGGTAAGCGCATAGATCGGCACGCCGCAGTTCAGGCGCGACATCCACAGCGCGGTCGAGCCCGACTCGGTCAGCGCGGCGATGGCCTTGACCTTGAGGTGGAAAGCGGTGAACAGCGCCGCCATCGCGATCGACTGGTCCACGCGGGTGAACACGCGGTCGAGGAACTCGCGATCGAGCGTAACCGGCGTCGAACTCTCGGCAACGGCGCAGATGCGGCTCATCGACGCCACGGTCTCGACCGGATACCTGCCGCTCGCGGTCTCGGCCGACAGCATCACGGCGTCGGTGCCGTCGAGCACCGCATTGGCGACATCGGACACCTCGGCGCGCGTGGGCACCGGGCTTGCGACCATCGATTCCATCATCTGCGTCGCGGTGATGGTGACCTTGTTGGCCTCGCGCGCCATGCGGATCATGCGCTTTTGCAGCGCAGGCACCAGCGCATCGCCGACTTCGACCGCGAGATCGCCGCGCGCCACCATGATGCCGTCGCAGGCCGACATGATGTCCTCCAGGGCCCCGGGCGCGACCGCCTCGGCGCGCTCGATCTTGGCGATCAGGAAGGCTTCGCCGCCCGCGGCCCGCAGCAACTGGCGCGCCATGTACATGTCCGCGCTCGACTTGGGAAACGACACCGCGAGAAAGTCCACCTTGATCGAGGCGGCGGTGCGGATGTCTTCCATGTCCTTGCCGGTGAGCGCGGCCGCGGTCAGTCCGCCGCCGCGACGGTTGATGCCCTTGTTGTTGGACAGCACGCCGCCGTGGACCACGCGGCAGTGCACCTCGTTGCCCGCGACCCGCTCGACCTCGAACTCGATGCGGCCGTCGTCGAGCAGCAGCACATCGCCCGCGGCGACGTCGCGCGGCAGTTCCTTGTAGTCCAGGCCGGCGCGGCCCTCGTCGCCGAGCGCACAGTCGGCGTCGAGGATGAAGGACTCCCCCGGTTTGAGCGTGACCTTGCCGTCCTTGAACTTGCCGACGCGGATCTTCGGGCCCTGCAGATCGCCCATGATGCCCACGGTGCGGCCGGTCTTGCGGCACAGCTCGCGCACCGTCTCGGCGCGCTGCCGGTGATCCTCCGCCGTGCCGTGCGAGAAATTGAGCCGCACCACATCCACGCCCGCGACGAACATGCGTTCGAGGATTTCGGGGCTGTTGGACGAGGGGCCGAGGGTTGCGACTATCTTGGTGCTGCGTAACATGGCGGGACCAGCCTTTTCTTCTTCGCAGAATCGCGGGGTAATCCGGACGATGCGCCCAGTTTATCATCAGCCTGCGCTATTTTGCCCTGCGCCGGGCCGGGGCCAGCGCATGGGCAGGGCGCCGGCTACTTGCAGCGCAGGTTTGCGCTGGGCGCCTCCATCGGCTGCGTGCAATCGCGCTCGGCGATGGCGCGACCCTGGTCCATTTGCGGCGGGAGGCGTCCGCCCGGCCCGTAGCTGCTGCCCGGATGATCGTCCTGTACGCCGGCGGCGTACAGGCCCAGCATGAGCAGGGCGAAATAGGCGTTGGCGTCCACGTCGAAGTAGACGACGCCTGAGCTGTAAGCGCTGCCCGGGGCGGGCACGCTGCCCTGCATCGAGGGCGTTACACCGGCCCCGGTGATGCTGGTGCTGGCGCAGCCCGCGAGCGCGAGGGCGGTGCACAGCGCTGCAATCGCCGGTCCGGGTTTCATCTGCGGATTCTAGACCGCGCCCGCACCAGCGACAAATCCGGGTGTAACTGGACTGGTCAACTCGTCCACGCGTCCGCGCACCGGCGCAGGCGCCACCATTTTGGTGCACGCGCCGATTTCGCCGCACCAACAACGACCATGCGCTGCGCACGGGCCTGCGCGCGCTGCTGCGCACGGTCCCTGGTCCGGCGCCGCGCCCCGGCCTCATCCACTTCATAAACAGTCGCTTACTCGACGAGGCGCAGCTCGTTCGCGCGGCTGGCACGGCTTGTGCTCAACATCTCCGTAAGCCGGCCTACGAGACGCGCAAGCGCAACCGGTCTGGCTCATGGTTGATTTTTTTTACTTCTGGGAGATGCGAACATGGAACGGCGAAGTTTTGTAAAGAGTATTGCGGCAGGCGCAGTGGTTGCGGCAGCGTCATTGATTCCCGGGCATTACGCCCTGGCCGCCGACACCATCAAGGTCGGCATCCTGCATTCGCTGTCGGGCACCATGGCGATCAGCGAAACCGTGCTGAAGGACGTGACGCTGATGGCGATAGACGATATCAACGCCAAGGGCGGCGTGCTCGGCAAGAAACTCGAGCCGGTGGTGGTGGACCCGGCCTCGAACTGGCCGCTGTTCGCGGAAAAGGCGCGCCAGCTGCTCTCCCAGGACAAGGTGGCCGTGGTGTTCGGCTGCTGGACCTCGGTGTCGCGCAAGTCGGTGCTGCCGGTGTTCGAGGAATTGAACGGACTGCTGTTCTATCCGGTGCAGTACGAAGGCGAGGAACTGTCCAAGAACGTGTTCTACACCGGCGCCGCGCCCAACCAGCAGGCGATACCCGCAGTCGAATACCTGCTCTCCAAGGAAGGCGGCGGCGCCAAGCGCTTCGTGCTGCTGGGCACCGACTACGTCTATCCGCGCACCACCAACAAGATCCTGCGCGCCTTCCTGCACTCCAAAGGCATACAGGACAAGGATATCGACGAGAAATACACGCCCTTCGGCCATTCCGATTATCAGACCATCGTCGCCGACATCAAGAAGTTTTCCGCCGGCGGCAAGACCGCAGTGGTATCGACCATCAACGGCGATTCGAACGTGCCCTTCTACAAGGAACTGGGCAACGCCGGACTGAAAGCGACCGATGTGCCGGTGGTGGCGTTCTCCGTGGGTGAAGAGGAACTGCGCGGCGTGGACACCAAGCCGCTGGTGGGCCATCTCGCCGCCTGGAACTACTTCATGTCGATGAAGAATCCGGCCAACACCGCGTGGAAAAAGCAGTGGGCCGACTATGCCAAGGCGAAGAAGCTGCCCAACGCCGACAAGCCGCTCACCAACGACCCGATGGAAGCCGCCTGGATCGGCATCCACATGTGGAAGCAGGCCGTGGAAAAAGCCAAGACCACGGACGTGGACAAGGTGATCGCCGCGATGGCCGGCCAGACTTTCACCGCACCCTCGGGCATCACCTCGACCATGGATACGAAGAACCACCATCTGCACAAGTCGGTGTTCATCGGCGAAGTCAAGTCCGACGGCCAGTTCAACGTGGTGTGGAAGACCAAGGGCCCGGTCAAGGCGCAACCCTGGAGCCCCTTCATACCCGAGAACGTGGGCAAGAAGGACGAGCCGGCCAAGATGTCCGTGAAGGTATCGCAAAAGTAAGCGCAAGCTGGCGGGCTGCGGCGGCGCCGCAGCCCGCCATTCAAGTACCCGCAGCCGGTTTGCTGCGGCCCGATTCGGGGAAGCGCGAGGGGATACGTCCCCTCGTCTTGTTACAGAGTCCAAGAAGGTGCCATGTTCCTGAAAAAAATCGCGCAGGCCCTGGGCCTCGCCGCCTTCCTCTGCTGCACGCAAGCGGCCTGGGCCCTGCCCGCCGACCTGGTGCTGGCGGTGGCCGCGGGCGACAGCGACGAGCAGGTGGCCGCAGTGGGCAAGCTGGTCGCCTCGGGGGACGCGGGCGTAGACGCCTATTTTCAGGCGCTGCTCGAGGGCGTAGTGCAGGTGGCCGGCGGCAGGCGCGTGCTCATCGTGAAGGACACGCAGGGCATCGACGCCGCGAGCGGCGAAAAAGTCGATCCGCTGCCGGCGGACCTGGAAGACGCAATCGTGAACAACCGGCTGCGCGGCACGCTCGAAGGCGCGCGCAGCGCACTCAAACTGAGTTCTCCGGACCGCGCCCTGCGGCTGGCCGCGGTCAAATCGCTGGAAGACGGCGCGCGCGAAGAAATGCTGCCGCTGATCGCCACTGCGCTCGCGCGCGAAACCGACCCGCAGATCAGGCAATCGCTCACCCTGGTGCAGGCTGGCATACAGCTGAAAAGCGCCGACGCTGCGCTGCGCCTGGCGGCGGTCAAGGCGCTGGCGCAAAGCGACAACCCCAACACCAAGATGCTGCTGCTCGGCCGGCTGGAAAAAAAGGGCGAGGTCTATGCCGAGCCGGACGCGGCCGTGCGCGACGCGGCGCAGGCCACGCTGAAAGCGGTGCAGGCGCGGCTCAGCACGGCGGATCGCATCAACCAGGTGTTCACCGGCGTCAGCCTCGGCTCCATCCTGCTGCTCGCGGCGCTGGGCCTCGCGATCACCTACGGCCTGATGGGCGTGATCAACATGGCGCACGGCGAATTGATCATGGTCGGCGCCTACGGCACCTACCTGGTGCAGAACCTGTTCCGGGCGCAGCTGCCGGCCCTGTTCGACTGGTACCTGCTCGCCGCCGTGCCGGCGGCATTTTTCGCCTCGGCCCTGGTCGGCATTCTGCTTGAGCGCAGCGTGATCCGCTTTCTTTACGGCCGGCCGCTGGAAACCCTGCTCGCCACCTGGGGCATCAGCCTGATCCTGATCCAGTCGGTGCGCACCCTGTACGGCGCGCAGAACGTGCAGGTGGAAAATCCGGTGTGGATGTCCGGCGGCGTGGAACTCATGGCGAACGTCGTGTTCCCCTGGAACCGCGTGCTCATCATCGGCTTCGCCGCGGCGGTGCTGCTGCTGGTCTGGTTTGTGCTCACGCGCACGCGGCTGGGCCTGTTCGTGCGCGCGGTCACGCAGAACCGCGGCATGGCCAGCTGCGTCGGCGTGCCGACCGCGCGCGTCGATACGCTGGCCTTCGGCCTGGGATCGGGCATCGCCGGGCTCGCCGGATGCGCCCTGTCGCAGATCGGCAACGTCGGCCCCGACCTGGGCCAGACCTATATCGTCGATTCCTTCATGGTGGTGGTGCTGGGCGGCGTCGGCCAGCTCGCCGGCACCGTGTATGCGGCGCTGGGCCTGGGCATGGCGAACAAGTTTCTCGAAGCCTGGTCGGGCGCGGTGCTCGCCAAGATCGCCATTCTGGCTTTCATCATCGTGTTCATACAGAAGCGCCCGCAGGGCCTGTTCGCCCTCAAGGGCCGCATGGCGGACAGCTGATGGGTCCGCTGGGTGCCACGATATCCCGACTCTACGGGCGCCGCGGCTGGATCGCGCTAGCCGCGTGCGCGCTTATTCTGTTCGTAGCCTTTCCGCTGGCCAACCTGGCCCTGCCCCAGGGCAGCCTGTTCCATGTTTCGGACTACAGCGTCGCGCTCATCGGCAAGATCATGTGCTACGCCATCGTGGCGCTGGCCATGGATCTGGTCTGGGGCTACACCGGCATCCTGTCGCTGGGCCACGGCCTGTTCTTCGCCCTGGGCGGCTACGCCATGGGCATGTACCTGATGCGCATGATCGGCCGCGAAGGCCAGTACCAGAGCGAACTGCCCGATTTCATGGTGTTCCTGAACTGGAAGGAATATCCCTGGTACTGGAGCTTCACCGACCATTTCTGGTACGCGGCGCTGCTGGTGGTGCTGGTGCCGGGGCTGCTCGCCTTCGTCTTCGGCTTTTTCGCCTTCCGCTCGCGCATCAAGGGGGTGTATTTCTCCATCATTACCCAGGCGCTCACCTTTGCCTTCATGCTGCTGTTCTTTCGCAACGACACCGGCTTCGGCGGCAACAACGGCTTCACCGACTTCAAGCGCATCCTCGGCTTTCACATCGCCACCGCCGAGACGCGCATGGCGCTGTTCGTGGCCACCGGCGCCGTCCTCCTGCTCACCCTGCTCGCAGCGCGCGCCATCGTCGCCTCCAAACTCGGCCGGGTGCTCACCGCGATCCGCGACGCCGAATCGCGCGTGATGTTCTGCGGCTACAACCCGGTGCACTACAAACTGTTCATCTGGACGGTATCGGCGGTGATCTGCGGCATCGCCGGCGCGCTCTACGTACCGCAGGTGGGCATCATCAATCCCAGCGAAATGTCGCCCGCCAACTCGATCGAGATCGCCATCTGGGTGGCGGTGGGCGGGCGCGGCAGCCTGGTGGGCGCAATCCTCGGCGCCGGCCTGGTCAACGGCGCGAAAAGCCTGCTCACCGTGGCCTTTCCCGAATACTGGCTGTTTTTCCTCGGCCTGCTGTTCATCCTGGTCACATTGTTCCTGCCCCAGGGCGTGATCGGGCTGCTCAAACCATCGCGCGCGAAGCGCACATGAACGCCGCGGCGATCAACGATCCGGATTCCTTCGGCGGGGGCGCAGCGGCGGGCGCCCGGGTGCTAGCGCCCGGCATCGACGTCTCGCACAAGACCATCCTCTACCTCGAGGACATCAGCGTCAGCTTCGACGGCTTCAAGGCGCTGAACAAACTCTCGCTGGACATCGACAACGGTGAGCTGCGCTGCATCATCGGCCCCAACGGCGCGGGCAAGACCACCATGATGGATGTGATTACCGGCAAGACCCGGCCCGATTCGGGCAGCGTATTCTTCGGCCAGACCATCGACCTCGCCAAACTCACCGAGGCCGAGATCGCCCACGCCGGCATAGGCCGAAAGTTCCAGAAGCCGACAGTGTTCGAGCAGCACAGCGTGTTCGAGAACCTGGAACTCGCGATGAAGACCGACAAGCGCGTGCGCGCGAGCCTCACCGCCAGGCTCGATTCGGCGCAGCACGACCGCATCGCGGACACGCTGCGCCTGATCCATCTCGCCGGAGTAGCCGGCCGCGACGCGGGACTGCTGTCCCACGGGCAGAAGCAGTGGCTGGAGATCGGCATGCTGCTGATGCAGGAGCCGCGCGTCCTGCTGCTCGACGAGCCGGTCGCGGGCATGACCGACGAGGAGACCGAGCGCACCGGCGAATTGTGCAGGACCCTGGCGGGCAAGCACTCGGTGGTGGTGGTCGAGCACGACATGGATTTCGTCGCCGGCATCGCCAACAAGGTGACGGTGCTGCACGAGGGCAGCGTGCTCGCCGAAGGCAGCATGGGCGAGGTGCAGAACGATGCGCGCGTGATTGAAGTGTATTTGGGACGGTGACCGGTGCTTAACCTTGACGACGAGAAATGCGCCTCCCTTGCTTTGAAGCCTTCATTTTGCGCGGACGAAAAACCGTCCGCGCGGATCGTCGATTGCCTGCGGATGAAAAGCACATCCGCAGGCAATCGACGATCTTGTATAAAAACCCGCGCTGTATTCGGTTTTAACCATAACCGTGTTTTTGGTACGGATGGTGTTTATCCGTACCAAAAACACGGTTGGCGCGCGTCCCCCAGGAGGACTTGCTTCGCGGCGCAGCGCGCAATGCCTTTCACGGCCCGTGAGCATGCTTGAGACCCGGTACTGAACCATGCTGAGCATAAAGAACCTCAACCAATACTACGGCGGCAGCCACACCCTGCGCGACCTGAGCTTCGACATTCCCATGGGCTGCACCACGCTGCTCGGAAGAAACGGCGTGGGCAAGACCACTTTGCTCAAGTGCCTGATGGGTCTGGTGCCGGTCAGATCGGGCTCTGTCATGCTGGCCGGCACGAACATCACCGCGCTCACGCCGCATGCGCACGCGCGCCTGGGCATCGGCTACGTGCCGCAGGGGCGCGAAATATTTCCGCGCCTCACGGTGGAGGAAAACCTGCTGATGGGCCTGGCGACCCGGGGCCGCGGCGCCGCGATTCCGGCGCAGATCTTCGATATGTTTCCGGTATTGAAGGACATGCTCGGGCGGCGCGGAGGCGATCTGTCCGGCGGGCAGCAGCAGCAGCTCGCCATCGGCCGCGCGCTCGCGATGAAACCCAGGCTGCTGATCCTGGACGAACCTACCGAAGGCATCCAGCCCTCGATCATCAAGGACATCGAGCGCGTGATCCGCCTGCTCGCCCGGCAGGGCGAAATGGCGATCCTGCTGGTGGAGCAGTATTACGATTTCGCCCGTTCGCTGGCAGATCACTATGTGGTGATGTCGCGCGGCGAGGTGATCAAGAGCGGAGCGGGCGCCGACATGGAAAAGGACAACGTAAAAGCCTGCCTCGCGTTATAGTCATCGCCGTAGCCCGCAGCGAGATCTTTCTTGCTCCGGCCCATTTCAGGGGAGCGCGAGGGGAACTTCCCCCCGCTTCGTGGGAAACATCATGCACACTGCAGTTGCACAATGGCAGGCGCGGCTGGCGCTCGAATACACCCGGCAAGGCGGGCGCACCACGCTCACGGGGCGCGAGCACAGCGGCCCGCTGCTGGTGCAGAAGGCGCTCTATCCCGAGGGAGACGCAGTGTGCCACAGCATCGTCGTGCATCCGCCCGGCGGCATCGCCGCAGGCGATGCCCTCAGGCTGGAACTGAGCCTGCGCGAGGGCGCGCATGCGCTGCTCACCACGCCGGGCGCGGGCAAGTGGTACAAGAGCGCGGGGCCGCAGGCGAGCCTCGCGCAGCGTTTCGACCTGGCGCGCGGCGCCGTGCTCGAATGGCTGCCGCAGCCGGCGATCGTATTCAATGCCGCGCGCGCCATCACCCGGACCGAAGTCCGGCTGCACCGGGATGCCTTGTACATGGGCTGGGAGATGACGTGCATGGGGCGCGCCGCGTCGGGCGAGCGCTTCAACAGCGGCGAACTGCGCCAGCGCACCGAGGTGTGGCAAGAGGAGCGGCGCCTGTGGTGCGAATACGCGCGCCTAGGAGGTGACGATCCCATGCTCACATCGCCGGCGGGTTTGAACAAATGCACGGTAAGCGCGACCCTGATCGCAGCGGGCAGGGAAATTCCGAAGGACCTGCTAGAACAATGCCGCGGCGTGGTGCCCGAAGCTCAGGCGGGCATCACCGTGCTGCCGCGCCTGCTGCTGGCGCGCTATCTGGGCGCGAGCAGCGAGGCGGCAATGCGATACTTCATCGCGCTGTGGACCTTGCTGCGACCGGCGCTGGCCGGACGCAGCGCGGTGGCGCCGCGCATCTGGGCTACATGAGGCCAAGAGAGGACAGCAATGGAACTGACGCCGAGAGAGAAGGACAAGCTGCTCATATTCACCGCCGCGCTCCTTGCTGAAAGAAGGAAGGCGCGCGGGCTCAAGCTCAATTACCCCGAAGCGGTGGCCTTTATCAGCGCGGCCATCATGGAGGGCGCGCGCGAGGGCAGGAGCGTCGCCGAACTGATGGGCTATGGCACGAAATTGCTGGCCCGCGCCGACGTCATGGAGGGCGTGCCGGAAATGATCCCGGAGATCCAGGTGGAAGCGACTTTTCCCGACGGCACCAAGCTCGTCACCGTGCACCATCCCATCGTCTGACACAGGGGAACGAGATGATTCCAGGCGAAATGAAAATCAAGGCGGGCGTGATCACGCTGAACGCCGGGCGGCGCACATTCAAGCTCGAAGTCGCCAACAGCGGCGACCGGCCGATCCAGGTCGGCTCGCACTACCATTTCTACGAGACCAACGATGCGCTCGAATTCGACCGCGAGGCCGCCTACGGCACCCGGCTCAACATCGCCGCCGGCACTGCGGTGCGCTTCGAGCCGGGCCAGTCGCGCACGGTCGAACTGGTCGAACTGGCCGGCGCGCGCGAGGTATTCGGCTTCCAGGGCAAGGTCATGGGCAAACTGAAGGGAGCTTCGAAATGAGCCTCAAGATCGGGCGCCAGGCCTACGCGGAAATGTTCGGACCCACCACCGGCGACCGGGTGCGGCTTGCCGACACCGAGCTGTGGATCGAAGTCGAAAAGGACTACACCCATTACGGCGAGGAAGTGAAGTTCGGCGGCGGCAAGGTGATCCGCGACGGCATGGGACAGAGCCAGCGCGCGTCCAAGGACACCGCCGACACGGTGATCACCAACGCCCTGATCGTCGACCACTGGGGCATCGTCAAGGCCGACATCGGCATCAAGAACGGGCGCATCGCCGCGATCGGCAAGGCGGGCAACCCCGACATCCAGCCGGCGGTGACCATCGTCATCGGCCCCGGCACCGAGATCATCGCCGGCGAGGGCATGATAGTCACCGCCGGCGGCATCGACGCGCACATCCATTTCATCTGCCCGCAGCAGATCGAAGAGGCGCTGATGTCCGGCGTCACCACCATGCTCGGCGGCGGCACCGGTCCGGCCACCGGGACGTTTGCCACAACCTGCACCCCCGGGCCCTGGCATATCTACAGCATGCTGCAGGCGGCCGAAGCCTTTCCGATGAACCTCGGCTTCCTCGGCAAGGGCAATGCCAGCCAGAAGCCGGCGCTGAAAGAGCAGGTGCTCGCCGGCGCCATGGGACTCAAGCTGCACGAGGACTGGGGCACGACACCCGCTGCGATCGACTGCTGCCTCGCGGTCGCCGACGAGATGGACGTGCAGGTCGCGATTCACACCGATACGCTCAACGAATCCGGCTTCGTCGAGGCGACGGTCGCGGCGTTCAAGGGCCGCGCCATCCACACCTACCACACCGAGGGCGCGGGCGGCGGCCACGCGCCGGACATCATCCGCGTCTGCGGCCTGGCCAATGTGCTGCCCTCCTCCACCAACCCGACCCGGCCCTACACGGTGAACACCATCGACGAGCATCTGGACATGCTCATGGTCTGCCATCATCTGGACGCGGCAATAGCCGAGGACGTGGCCTTCGCCGAGTCGCGCATCCGGCGCGAGACCATCGCCGCCGAGGACATCCTGCACGACCTCGGCGCGTTCAGCATGCTCGCCTCGGATTCGCAGGCCATGGGCCGCGTCGGCGAAGTGCTCATACGCACCTGGCAGACCGCGCACAAGATGAAGGTCGAGCGCGGGGCGCTCAGCGAGGATACGGCCGGCAACGACAACTTCCGCGTAAAGCGCTACATCGCCAAGTACACCATCAATCCGGCGATCACCCACGGCATCGCCCATTCGGTCGGCTCGGTCGAGGCGGGCAAACTCGCCGATCTGGTCCTGTGGAAGCCGGCGTTTTTCGGCGTCAAGCCCTCACTGATCCTGAAAAGCGGCATGATCGCCGCGGCGGCCATGGGCGACCCCAATGCCTCGATACCGACGCCGCAGCCGGTGCATTACCGTTATATGTTCGGCGCCTACGGCGGCGCGCTCGCCACCTCGGTTTCTTTCGTGTCGCAGGCGGCGCTGAAGAACCCCAAGATTTCGGCGCTGGGCCTGAAAAAGCCCCTGGTGACCGTGCGCAACACGCGCAAAATCGGCAAGCAGGACATGATCCACAACGCCTACATGCCCAAGATCGAGGTCGATCCGGAGACCTACAAAGTCAAGGCCGACGGCGTGCTGCTCGAGTGCGAACCGGCTCAGGTGCTGCCGATGGCGCAGCGCTATTTCCTGTTCTGATGCGATAGAACGCCGCCCTGTGCTGACGCTGATCCAACGCTGCGAACCGGTAGCCGAACCCTACGGCGAACTGGTGTTGCCCTTCGATCTGCGCATCAGGAGCCGCCTGCGCACCCGGCTTACCTCGGGCGAGGAAGCGGTGCTGAAAACCGAGCGCGGCCTGGTCTTGCGCGGCGGCGAATGCCTGGCGGCCGAGGACGGGCGCGTGGTGCGCGTGGCGGCGGCGGCGGAGAAGGTGATGCACATCGCCTGCGCCGACCGCCTCGAACTCACCCGCGCCGCCTACCATCTGGGCAATCGCCACGTGCCGGTCGAGATCGGCGAGGGCTATCTGCGCATCTTGGCTGATCACGTGCTCGGCGACATGCTCGCCGGGCTGGGTGCGAATGTCGCGGAAATCGAGGCGCCGTTCGAGCCGGAGTCCGGCGCCTACGGCGGCGGCCATGGGCACCACGACGAGTCCGGACATGGCGGTAGAATCCACCAGTACGAGCACAAAGCATAGGCGTGCACGCGCAAACCGCGGGAGCGATCCGGACCCAACGCGCATGAAGCTGGCTCAACTCGAAACCCCCTGCCTGGTTCTGGACGAGGCCAAGCTCGAACGCAACGTCGCGCGCATGCGCGCGCGCCTCGACCGGCTGGGGGTGGCGCTGCGCCCGCACCTGAAGACGGCGAAATCGATAGACGTGGCGCGGCGCGTGCTGCGCCGCCCGGACGACCCGATCACCGTGTCGACGCTGAAGGAAGCCGAATATTTCTTCGGCCACGGTGTGCGCGACATCCTGTATGCGGTCGGCCTTACGCCCAACAAGTTCGAGCACGTCAGCGCGCTGCGCCGGCGCGGGGCCCGGCTCTCGGTCATTCTCGACAACATCGATGCGGCAGACGCCCTGGCGGCGCATGCGCGCAAGGCGGGCGATCGCATTCCGGTTCTTATTGAAATCGACTGCGACGGCCACCGTTCCGGCATAGCGCCCGGCGAGCGCGCGCTGCTCGAAGTCGGCCGCGCGCTAGCCGAAGGGGGCTGCGAGTTGCGCGGGGTCATGACCCACGCGGGCAATTCATACAACCAGGACTGCGTCGAGGGCATCAAGGCCATGGCGATCCAGGAGCGCGACGCAGTGGTCGATTCGGCGCGTGCCTTGCGCGACGCCGGCCTGCCCTGTCCGGTGGTGAGCGTAGGCTCTACGCCGACCGCGACCTTTGCCGAAGACCTGGCCGGCGTCAGCGAAGTGCGCGCCGGGGTGTACATGTTCTGCGACCTGGTGATGGCCGGCATCGGCGTGTGTACGCTCGACGACATCGCGGTCTCGGTGCTGGGCACCGTCGTCGGCCACCAGCGCGAAAAAGGCTGGATCATCGTCGACGCGGGCTGGATGGCGATGTCGCGCGACCGCGGCACCATGAAGCAGAAAACCGATCAGGGCTACGGCATCGTTTGCGACGCGCAGGGCAGGCCCTGGCCCGAGCTCATCATGACCGATGCCAACCAGGAGCACGGCATCCTCGCCCTGCGTCCGGATGCACGGGGCTGCCTGCCCGATCTGCCGGTCGGCGCCCTGGTGCGCATCCTCCCCAACCACGCCTGCGCCACCGGCGCGCAGCACCCGGCCTATCAGGTGGTGCGCGGCGCGGCGCAAGAGATCAGCGCCGTCTGGCCGCGTATCGGCGGCTGGTGAGCTCAGGACATCAGCGGTACGAATAGCCGCTCGGCAAACTCCAGGGCCTGCGGCAGCGTAAAGATTTCCCTGTTCGAGGCATCTGCGGCCAGCCATTGCCGCGCAATGTTGCCGTCGCGCAGAAATATCATCTGCCGGCAAAGACTGTCTGCGCAGCGGGCATCGGGGTCGGCGGCGCCCCAGGCGATGCCCATATGGAGTTCGCCTGCCGCGTCCGGATTCTCTATGGTCCTTCCCGACTGCAGTATGCAGACGCGCTCGGCGCTGACTGCGCATCGGGAGTCGATTCGCGTCGCCATCCCGAACATCGGGCTGACCGCCAGGGCGTCAAGGGCGCACATGGCATGGACCTGGTATCCGTTCACCTGGACCCGGTGCTCGCGCGCCTCCATGGTGAACGGGTAGGCGCCCACGGGTTCGCCGTCCCCGGAAAAGATGACCAATTCACATCTGCTCAACACATCGATCGCATGGTCCAGGTTGCTGACCTGTTGCGACATTTCTTGCCTGGTGAGCATCCGCCCCCTGGTCACGAAGGAGCGCAGAACCTGCTGATGCAGTTCCCTTAGCTCCCCGCCGATTTCAATCTGCCTTTCTCCAAGCGGCAGAATCCCCTTCAGGCGCTGCAGCGCTTTCTCGACTTTGGCGCTCGTGCAGCGTCCGATCAACAAGCGCTCCCCGCCGGCCTACATCTGCCGGAATTGCTCGGCGTAGACGCGGCTTACCGGCAGCGTCTCCTTGCGCTGCTTCAGTCGCAGCGAATAGCGGCCGGCCTCGTCGCGCAGCGCCGAAGCGACCTCGAGCATGTTGACCACCGTGCCCCGGTGTATCTGCCGGAACCTGTCCTGCGGCAACTGCGCGAGCAGCTCCTTCAGCGGCGTGCGGATGAGCAGCTCGGCGTCGCGCGTGACCACGCTGGTGTACTTGTCTGCGGCCTGGAAGTAACAGACTTCCTCCACCGGGATCATGCGCACCGTGTTGCCCACGGCGGCGCGTATCGTCCTGAGCGTACCCGCACCCGCATCCGCACTCGATGACGGCGCGCCCATCACTTTCTGCAGTTTGGAAACGAGTTCTGCAAGATCGCCCCTGGGCGCCGCGAGCTGCGCCTTCAGGCGCTCGACCGCCTTCGCCAGCCGCTCGGCGCCTACCGGTTTGAGCAGGTAGTCGACGGCCGCAAGCTCGAACGCCTTCAGGGCGTACTCGTCGTAGGCGGTGACGAACACGATGCGCGGCACCGGCTCGCCCTGGTTCAGTTTGTCGGCGAGTTCCGCCGCGACCTCCAATCCGCCCAGCCCCGGCATGCGGATGTCGAGGAAGACGACATCGGGGTGCTCCGCCTCGGCCACGCGCAGGGCTTCGATGCCGTTGGGCGCCAGCGCGATCACCTGCAGATCCGGCCAGGCGAGGGCAAGCGCGTCCTTCAGGCTCTGGGCGAGCAGCGGTTCGTCTTCGGCGATCAGCGCGCGCGGGTTCATTGCTGCAATGGCAGGCGCAGCGAAACGCGCACGCCTGCGCCCGCATTTTCACCGACTTCGGCGCTGGCGGCAGCGCCGTAGACCGCGGCGAGACGCTCCTTCACATGGCGCAGCCCGAGGCCGGTTCCGGGAGTGGATACGGCGCCGAAACCCAGGCCGCTGTCTTCCACCAGCAGAACCAGCTGCGCGCCCTCGGCGCTCGCCGTCACGCGCAGACTGCCGCCTTCCAACTTGGGCTCCAGTCCATGCTTGATCGCATTCTCCACCAGGGGCTGCAGCAGCATCGGCGGCAGCCTGGCACTCGCCAACTCCGGCGGCAGCTCGAGGTCAAACGCCAGACGCGGCCCCATGCGGATCGCAAGGATCTCCAGATAACCGCGCAACAGCGCGAACTCCTCGGCGAGCGTGCACATGTCGTTGCGGGTCGAGGCGAGCGTGGCGCGCAGGTAAGTGTCAAAATGGGCCAGCATCGCCTGCGCGCGCTTCGGGTCGGAGCCGATCAGCACCTGCAGGTTGGCCAGCGTATTGAACAGGAAGTGCGGTTCGATCTGGGCCTGCAGCAGTTTCAGGCGCGCTTCGGCCGCGCCCTGCTCGCTGTGCGCCAGCCGCTCGCGCGTCCAGAAGTAGTACGTGCCGCCCAGGCCTGCTCCCGCGGTGAGCGCCAGAAATCCGAGCATCGCGTTCAGGCTGGCGTAGCCGGGCTTCCAGGGCTCGCCCAGTAGCAGGCTGGCGACCAGGCTGCCGCCAAAGTAGCCCACCGGCGCGGCCACGAGCGCAAGGACTACCATGGGCACGAGCGCGGGAGAGCCTTGCGGCCACAGCCAGCGCCGCGGCAAATCGATCGTGGCGTAGGCGAGCAGGCCGATGCACAGGCTGTAGACCAGGTTGGTGCCGAATCCGCCGCTGCCGAAGGCCGTGAGCGCCACCGCGATCAGCGCACTCAACACCATCGTGCCGATCATGTAGCGCGATATGCTGGAATTCGAGACTATGGGCATCAGACCTCGGTCGGCTCAACGCGCGCCCGGGGCGCGGCGCGATTCCAGCTTGCGCAGTTCGTCGTCGACCATGCGCTCGCGCAATCCGGACCCGGACAAGTATACCGCAAGGCCGTGTATGCTCAGTCCGACGGCCCAGCCGCCTAAGGGAAACGGGAACCAGGTGTAGCCGGGTGTAGCCTGCTGGTTGATCAGGAACAGCAGCGTGTTCACCGCAATGAACACGCTGAGGTGGATGAAGAAGCCGAATTTCATGCCGGCGCGGCGGCGGGCGAGACGGACGAGGTGTTCGTGTTCCATGACGCATCCCTTCGATAGTTAAATGAATCAGATCAAGCCGGCCGAAGTCCACAGGGCGTGGCCTAGCAGGCGCTGCGGCAACAGGGTGAAGGCGCCGGCGACGATCAGCGCGCCGAAATACAGGGCTTTCATCGCGCTCTGGTGACGCCTGACATTTCCGTTCATTGCGAGGTACACCGCCCGCGCCAGCACAAGGAGCGTGATCACGGACAGGCCGTGAATCCAGGAGAATCCACCGGTGCTCCTGATCCAAAAGGTGGAAATCGCGGTCACCAGCATCAGTAGTACCCAGACGCGGCCGAGCACTCGATGGCCGAACGTGCCCTTGCGGCCGAAGAACACAACTGCTCCCAGTGCGAGCGCGACCAGTGCGGCGCCCAGATGAACCAGTATGATCGGGGTAAATTCATGATACATGATGAGCTCCGGTTGATTGCGGTGGAGGCAGTTTCCGCGGCCGGCGTGCGCCGGGCGAGCCATATGCGACGAACTGCTGGATTTGCGGGATGAAACGCGGTGCGGCGCGACAGGCTGCGCGGGCACATCGCGCAAACATGCCTCCTCGCGGCGCGTATCCAATAGAATGCCGGTATTGGCGCCGGTCTTCCGCCGCCGCGGCGCGGGTACGCCGGAACATCCTGCTGCATCGCTGACTATCGAATCCCGTGAGTACCGACCTCGCCCTGATCCGCTTGCTGCAACTCTCCAGTCCGACCCTGCCGGTCGGCGCCTACAGCTATTCGCAGGGGCTGGAAGCCGCGGTCGAGGCCGGTATCGTGCGCGACGCGACCAGCGCCGGGCGCTGGATCGGCGACGTGCTCGCCTATGCGCTCGCGCGCCTGGAAGCACCGGTATGGTGGCGCCTGCATGCGGCATGGTCCGATGGCGATATGCCGCGGGTGGCGCACTGGAACGACTTTTTCCGCAGCACACGCGAGAGCGCAGAACTGCGCGCGGAAACGCTGCAGATGGGCTATTCGCTGCAACGGCTGCTGCTCGAAACGGGCGAGTTCGACCAGCAATCGCTGGCGCAGCTGCGCGGGCTCGGCGAAATCACTTTTCCCGCAGCCTTCGCTTACTCGGTAGTGAAATGGGAAATTCCGGCGCGCAACGCGCTGATCGCCTATCTGTGGGCGTGGCTGGAGAACCAGGTCATGGCGGCGCTGAAATCGGTGCCGCTGGGCCAGACCGACGGCCAGCGCCTGCTGCTGTCGCTGGCCGCACGGCTGCCCGGCATCGTCGATGCCGCCTGCGCGCTCCCCGACGACGATCTATGCAACTACACGCCGGGTTTGGCGATACTGTGCAGCCGGCACGAAACCCAGTACAGCCGGCTGTTTCGATCTTAGGAGCGGTACAAGACATGGTCAAAGCGCAAAGAACCACGAACCCCGACGCGCAACGCGCCAATCCGCTGCGGGTCGGCATCGGCGGCCCGGTGGGTTCGGGCAAGACCGCCCTTGCCCTGTCGCTGTGCCGGGCGCTGCGCGACAAGTATCAACTGGGCGTGGTGACCAACGACATCTACACCGAGGAGGATGCGCAGTTCCTGGTGAAGAACGGCGCGCTCGCCCCCGAGCGCATCATCGGCGTCGAGACGGGCGGCTGCCCGCACACCGCCATCCGCGAGGACGCCTCGATCAACCTCGAAGCGGTGGCGCGGTTGAACCGCGCGTTCGACGACCTGGACATCATATTCATCGAATCCGGCGGCGACAACCTCGCCGCCACCTTCAGCCCTGAACTCTCCGACCTGACGCTTTACGTGATCGACGTCGCCGCCGGCGACAAGATACCGAGAAAGGGTGGACCGGGCATCATGAAATCCGACCTGCTGGTGATCAACAAGATCGACCTTGCGCCCATGGTCGGTGCTTCGCTCGAAGTCATGGAGCGCGACGCGAAGAAGATGCGCGGCGGGCGTCCGTTCGTATTCACCAATCTGAAGACCGGACAGGGTTTGGACACCATCGTCGGCTTCATTGAGCGCCAGGGCCTGATGCAGTGAATCCGCTACGCGCATCAGCCATCCGGCGCCGATAGCGGTCGGCGCGCCGTTCGCGCTGTCCTTGGACACCGCGAGCCAGGTGGCGCTGTTTTCCCTCACGGCGAAGAGCCTGTCGGGCTGGGCATTCGCCGCAATTCTGGGTGTCACATTCATGCTGGGGATGATGAGCACCGACGGCGTCAACGGACTGTGGGTCGCGCGGTTGCTCGCTCGCGCCGACCGGCGCGCCCTGATCGCATCGCGCGTGATGGGCCTGTCAATCGCCGGCCTGTCGCTGCTGGTTGGCAGCTACGGCCTGGCGCGACTGCTCTTTCCCGCCTTTGCCAGCCCCGCGCCGGAACGCGAACTGCTGCTCGGCTGCGCCGCGGCAGCCATCGTCGGCTTGAGCTTCGTGATCGGCCTGCGCCTCGCGCCGGCCCGGGCGCCGCAGACGTAACTCGGCCCCGGCCGGCACGCTGCTCCGAACGGGAACAAGCGCAGGACGGGGCCGAAAGTGGCTACGGCGCTTTGCGCGCGACCTACTTGCCCAACACCTCGCCGAAACGCACCCACTGCTTGCCGTCGAAGCGTGCCAGTTGCTCCGCCTGAATCGGCGCGAAGTCGGTCGCGCTGGTGTTGATCTTGATCCCCGGCAGGATAAGGGTGGGGGCGAAATCCTTGAGGCTGGCCGCCTGCTTCATCACGTTTTCGCGTGTGAGGTTGTCGCCGCATTGCTTGAGTACCTGTACCAGCGTCTGCGCCACCGCATATCCGTACACATTGCTCGCGTCCTTGACGTTGCCATCCGGATAATATTTCGCCATGAAGGCGAACCAGTCTTTCATGCCTTGGTCGTCTTTCCACGCGCTGTCCTGCGAATCCTTGAGATACGCAGTGGTGATCAGTCCTACGGATTTCTCCAGGCCTGCGGGCACCAGCACGGAACCGATCGAAGCACCGACGTTGTTCACATAGTGCACCGGCTTCCAACCGATGTCGTAGGTCTTGCGGATCGCCATGGCGGAAAACTTGGGAGTGGCAATGTTCACGAAGACATTGGCACCTGATCCCTGCAGCTGCACGATCTGCGAGTCAACGGTCGGATCGCTGGTTTCGTAGGAAACCTTGGCCACGATCAGCGTTTTTGCCTTGGCGCCGAGTTCGTCTTCCAAGCCCTTCAGCAGATCCTTGCCGTAGTCGTCGTTCTGGTAGAGCACGGCGATTTTCGCATCCGGCTTGGTCTGCAGGATGTGCTTGGCGTATATCGTGCCCTCGGTCTGGTAATTGGGCTGCCAGCCCATGGTCCATGGAAAGTGCTGCGGGTCGTTCCATTTGGTCGCCCCGGTGGCGACGAACAGCTGCGGCACTTTCTTCGCGTTCATGTACTTGTGGATTGCCGAGTTCGACGGCGTGCCCAGGGACTGGAATACGAACAGCACCTGGTCCTGTTCGACCAGCCGCCGCGCCATCTCCACCGCCTTCGGCGGGCTGTAGCCGTCATCCACGCTGACGAAATTGATCATGCGCCCGTTGATGCCGCCCTCTTCGTTTATTTTCTTGAAGTACGCGGCTTGGACCTTGCCGATGGTGCCGTAGGCCGAGGCCGGGCCGCTGTAAGGCATGATGTTGCCGATCTTGATTTCCTTGTCGGTGGCGCCGGTATCGTATTTCTTCTGCGCCAGTGCAGACGATGCGCCGAGCGCAAGCCCGGCGATCACAGTTGCTGAGACTAACAATTGCCTGGTTGACATGCTGACCTCCTTCACATGAGTTACAAAATGGGGAGACACGTCCCCTCACGCCTCTCTATATCAAAGGCCGTCGCAGTCCCGCACGAACGGCCTCAGAATCCTGTTTCGAACCAGGGAATGCCGATCAAGTTCCCCTAGGTCGGTCCGGCGCCGCCGGTCTTGCGCTTGATGCGTGCCCATGCGATGCGCACGGCGCCCGCCACGCCAGTCGGCATCACGTACATGAATCCGATCAGGAACACGCCGTAGATCGCCCAGGGCGCCGCCTTGGATATCTGGTCGGCGATATTGGGTACGAACTGAATGAATATCGCGCCATAGATGGCACCCGGGATCGATGCCAGCCCGCCGATCACGATACCGACGAGAAATGTGATGGAGAGAAAAATATTGAAGCTGTCGGGCGCGACGAACTGCACGGCGATCGCCCCCAGCGCGCCGGCGACGCCGGTGTACATCGCGCTCACGCCGAATGCGAGCGACTTGTACAGCGCACTGTTCACGCCCATCGCCTCCGCGGCGATCGGCTGGTCGCGAATGGCGACCAGAGAGCGCCCGACGCGGCCCCGCAGCAGGTTCCAGCCGAGCAGGAACATGACCAGCAGCACCGCCAGGGTGAAGTAATACAGCCACTGGTCCTGATTGATCGGCAGCCCGAACGGAGGGTCTGGTTTGATGATGACTATTCCCTGTACGCCGCCGGTCCAGTGTTCGAGATGCTTTTCCTTGAGCACCTGCGGCATGGATACGCCCAGCGCGAACGTGGCCAAAGCGAGATATAGCCCCTCGAGGCGCAATGCCGGCAGGCCGAACAAAAAGCCTGCCGCGAGGCAGACGACGCCGGCCACCGGCACGGTGAGGTAGTAGGGCACGCCGAACCTGTCCATCAGAATCGCGGCGACGTAGGCGCCGATGGCGTAGAACGCGCCATGGCCAAGCGAAATCTGGCCGTTGTAGCCGGTGAGTATGTTCAGTCCCAGCAGCGCGATCGCGTACACCAGCACCAGCGTCAGCTGGAACGTACGGTAATTGCTTACCATGAACGGCAGAGCGCACACGATCAGCAGCAGCGCGACGAGGGCAATGATCCGGTTCTTGTTCATCGCGCTTGGGTCGGCACTCACGGGCGGTTTGATGGTCATGCGTTCATACCCTGGTTACGTGCACTCTGCCGAACAGGCCCGAAGGCCGGACTACCAGGACCCCGACGATGAGCACCAGCGCGAACG
This sequence comes from Burkholderiales bacterium, assembly GCA_014860355.1. Taxonomy (GTDB): domain Bacteria; phylum Pseudomonadota; class Gammaproteobacteria; order Burkholderiales; family SG8-39; genus 2-12-FULL-64-23. Next base: position 57,359 of record JACZJV010000001.1, read on the forward strand.
CGAGCTTGAGTTCGTTGCCGATCACGTAGGCGCCGAGCAGGTTCTCCAGCACGCCGACGATAAACCCGCCGAGCACCGCGCCGCCGGGGTTGTCGATTCCACCCACCAGCGCCGACGCAAATGCGTAAAGCAGGATGCCCGCCATCATGTTCGGATCGAGATAGACCGTGGGCGCGACCATCATGCCGGCGATCGCGCCGATAGAAGCGGCCAGCCCCCAACCCAGGGCCAACATCCAGCCGACGCGTATGCCGACCAGGCGGCTTGAATCGGGGTTCTGCGCCGCGGCGCGCATCGCCAGCCCCAGCGGTGTGAATCGGAAGAACGCGTACAACAGGACTAGCACCACCAGGGTGACACCGACAGCGCCGATCTGGTGCGCGGAAAACAAATGACTGCCCAGGTGTACCGGTTCCTTTGGGAAAGGGCTCGGAAACACCTTGATGGTGTAAGTGTAGATCCAGCCGGCGAGGCTGTTGAATATCACCAGCAGGCCGATGAATACCACCACGACCGAGAGCACCGGCGCCCGCTCCACCGGGCGCACGATGATGCGTTCGATCAGCACGCCGAGGACGAAGGCGATCGCGACCGTGAGGAAGAACGCCGGCCAGTAAGGCACGCCGGCGTTGATCAGGGTCCAGGCGATGTAGGTCGCGAACATGGCGATTTCGCCTTGGGCGAAATTCACGTGATGTGTCGCCTGGTAGATCATCACCAGCGCCAGCGCGAGGCTGGCGTAGATGCCGCCGGTGGCGAGACCGGCAAAAACCTGATTGAGGAAGGCGTCCATAGCTTTTGCGCTGCCCTAGTAGCCCAGATACGAGCGCCGCACGGCGTCGTTGCTCCTGATTTCGGCCGAAGTGCCGGAAAGCACCACGCGGCCGGTTTCAATCAGATACGCGTGATCGGCCAGATCCAGGGCCATGGCCGCGTTCTGCTCCACCAGCAGGATGCTGACTTTCTCGCTCTGGTTGATCGCGCGCATGATGTCAAAAATTTCGCGCACGATCAGCGGCGCCAGGCCGAAGGACGGTTCGTCCAGCAGCAGCAGCCGCGGCCGCAGCATCAGCGCGCGCGACACCGCCAGCATCTGCTGTTCGCCCCCGGAGAGCGTGCCGGCCTGCTGATGGCGGCGCTCCTTCAGCCGCGGAAAGTAGCTGTAAATGCGCTCGAAGTCCTGCTCGACCGCGCGCCTGTCCTTGCGCACATAGGCACCCAGGCGCAGGTTCTCCTCGGTGCTCAGATTGACGAACGTGCCGCGGCCGTCGGGCACATGCGCAATGCCCAGGCGCACGATGTCCTCGGTCGCCCTGGTCTCGATGCGCGTGCCGGCGTAGCTGATTGCGCCCGTGGTCTGCACCATATTGCACAGCGCGCGCAGCGTGGTGGTCTTGCCCGCGCCGTTGGCGCCCAGCAGCGCCGTGATCGAACCCTCCTCCAGCGCGAAGTCGATGCCGTGCAGCACCCGCGTCTGCCCGTAGGCGGCGTGCAGCCCGGACACCTGCAGCAGCGCTGCCATCAGGCGCTGGCCCCCAGGTAAGCCTCGACTACCTCGGGGTGCTGCTGCACCTGGGCCGGAGTGCCCTCGGCGATCTTGCGCCCGAAATTGAGCGCCACGACCTTGTCCGAGACGTCCATCACCAGGCTCATGTGATGCTCGACCAGCAGCACGGTGACGCCGAGCCGGTCGCGGATATTGCGGATCAGCTTGCCGAGTGCGTCCACTTCCTCGTGATTGAGCCCGCTCGCCGGCTCGTCCAGCAGCAGCAGCCTGGGCTCGCTCGCGAGCGCGCGCGCCAGTTCGACCCGCTTCTGCGTTCCGAACGGCAGCTCGGACACGCGCTTGCCGGCTACCGCCTCCAGTTTCAGGAACGCGATCAGTTCGCGCACTTTGTCGGCGGTCGCACGCTCCTCGCGCGCCACCCGCGGCAGGCGCAGGGCATTGGACAGAAAACCCGTGCTGGTGCGGCAGTGGCGCCCCAGCATGACGTTGTCGAGCACCGTCATGGTGCGAAACAGCGCCAGGTTCTGGAAGGTGCGGCCTATGCCCGCCGCGGCGATCCCGTGCCGCGGAATGTCCAGCAGCGGGCGGCCGTCGAACGCGATAGTGCCGCCCTGGTAGCGGTAGAGCCGCGACAGGCAGTTGAACAGGGTGGTCTTGCCCGCGCCGTTGGGGCCGATCAGGCCGGCGATCTGCCCCGGCGCGATGTCGAACGAGACGCTGTCCAGCGCGACGATGCCGCCGAAATGCACAGATACGCCTTCCACGGCCAGAAGGCGATTTCCGCCCCTCGCTGGTGTTTGCAGCATCCATCCTCCTATTGTCGGCAAGCGCCTCCCGGGGTCGGGCCCCGAATCGAACTTGCCGGGCCGTCCCGGTCTGTGCCGGAATTCGCCCGCTATTTCCGCCCCTTCTCTCTGGCCGGGGGCTTAGGCACCGCGGGCCCATACTTTCACAAATTCCGGCCTGCGTAAAGCGGCGAAGAATGGAGTCTTGACAGTTCCGGCGGAATTGGTTCGCCGCCGGCGGCCCGCGCATCCGTGCTAGCCGCTGTTGCGCAGGCCGGCGGTAATTCCGTTGATGCTCAGGTGTATGCCGCGTTGCGTCAGGGCATCGGTGTCGCCGGCGCGATAGCGGCGCAGCAATTCGATCTGCAGGTGGTTGAGCGGATCGAGATAAGGGACGCGATTGCGGATGCTCTGCGCGAGTTCCGGATTGTCGGCGAGCAGCGCCGCCTGTCCGGTGATCTGCAGCAGATAGCGGATGGATTTGTTCAGTTCGGCGCCGATGCGCCCCAGCACGCGTTCGCGCAACTCGGCATCCTCGAGCAATTCGGCATAGCGCGTTGCGATCGGCAGGTCGGTCTTCGCGAGCACCATGTCCATATTGGACACGACGCTGTGGAAGAACGGCCAGTCCCGGTACATCTGCTGCAGCGTGTCCATGCCTTGAGGGTTTTCGGCGAGCCAGGCTTCGACCGCGCTGGCGAAGCCGTACCAGCCGGGTAGCAGCACGCGGCATTGCGCCCAGCTGAACACCCAGGGAATCGCGCGCAGATCCTCGATGCGCCAGCTCGCCTTGCGCGCAGACGGCCGGCTGCCGATGTTGAGCTGGGCGATCTCGGCAATCGGCGTGGTCATGCGGAAGTAGTCGACGAATCCGGGCGTCTCGTAGACCAGCCGGCGATACGCCAGAAACGCATGCGCGCTGAGCGAGCGCATGACTTCCTCGTAACGGGCGCTCGCCCCGTTCGCAGCCCGCGCCTGCAGCAGGCTCGCCTCCAGCGTCGCGGCGACCAGGGTTTCCAGGTTCTCGCGCCCCAGCTGCGCGTCGGCGTATTTGCTGTCGATGATCTCGCCCTGTTCGGTCAGGCGCAGCATGCCGTCCACGCTGCCCGGCGGCTGCGCCAGTATGGCCGCATAGGCGGGCCCGCCGCCGCGGCCGACGGAGCCGCCGCGGCCATGGAACAGGCGCAGGCGGATGCCGTGGTCGCGGAATACGCCGACCAGGCTCGTTTCGGCCTGGTACAGCGCCCAGTTGGCGGAAAGATAACCGCCGTCCTTGTTGCTGTCGGAGTAGCCGAGCATGATCTCCTGCACGTTTCCGCGTCCTTCGACCCAGTGCCGGTAGGTGTCGAGCGCGAACGCCGTCGACATGATGTCGCCGCAGCCCGCGAGGTCCGCAATGGTTTCGAACAAGGGGACGATGTTGAGCGCCAGCCGCGCCGGCTTGCCCGGCAGGAGCAGCCCGACTTCCTTCAGCAGTACGCCCACTTCGAGCAGGTCGCTTGCCGAGGCGCAATTCGAGATGATGTAGTTCTGGATCGCGGCCTCGCCGAAACGCGCATGGACCTCCGCAGCCGCCTGCAGAATCTCGAGCTCGCCGGCCG
>JACZJV010000044.1 GCA_014860355.1 Burkholderiales bacterium
GTCGTGGACGCCGCGGCGCGGCGCGGCATCCGCATCGACTGGCGGCGCCACGCGCGCGTAGGCGTGCCGGTGACGCTCGCCACGCTCGCGATCTGCGCGGCCGCGCTATGGTGGCGCCCGTTGCTCGCCGCTTGAGCGCGAGGTTGCCTGAGACAGGGCGGGCGGCGGCATGCCGGGCGTTGTCAACGAATGCAGGAGCCGAAGCTGCGCAGCCGGGAAGCGCGCAGGTCGGCAGCGGGGCGGGAGCGAGGGCGCGCGCCCGCTCAGATTGCCATCGAGCCCTGGGCAGTCCGCAGCGTCGCGCATCGACTCAGGCTTGCGTCGCGAAAGCGCTGGATCGCGTCGATTACCGCGCTGTTGCTGGTGACCACCGGCACACCGAACTCTTCAGACAGCGCAGCGCGCGCCTCGTAGGCGCGGAAGTTGGTGCATGAAACGAATATTCCGTCGAACGCCCGTCCCGCCAGGCGTTCGCTCGCGAATGCCACGATTTCGGCGGGCGTAGGGTCGGCGAGCGCAATATTGTCTTCGATCCCCATGCCGTAGGCGCAGACGATCTCGCGACCGGTCGGAACCGCGGCGGCGACCGACCGGGTAAGGTCCTCGTTATAGGGCGTGAGCACGGCCAAACGCGTCTGCTGCAGCCGGTCTAGCGTCGCGGCGACCGCAAAGATCACGCCCAGCCCCGGGCAGCCTGCGCGTTCGCCGAGTTCGCGGACGGGAAGGAGCGTGCGGACCTGATCGCGTACCTCGCGCAGGCGAACCAGTCGCTCGCGTGCATGCCTATGCGCTCGGGACGGAATAACTCGAATCCAACCTTCGGCGGCTATGGTCACGGCGACGCAATGGACGCTGGCTGAGGCGGGCGTCGCGCCGCACAGGGTACGCTTCGGGGTACGCGTCGAGGCGTTCTACGGTTTCCAGGGCCGGTCGGTGCACAGTGCTTGACAATACATCATAACGTGATATATTAACCTCGTCGCGCGCAGGAATGCATGGGCGCCGATTTGCGTGTTGGAGAAATCCGGACCCTGCCGGTCCGCCTAGCCACAGGAGAGTGCCATGAGTCCGTCGCAGATGTCGAAGATGCTCTGGTCGTTCCACGAGGGATGGGACGAACTGATCAGAATCCACCCCTCCATATCCCGCATGTTTGCGCTGGTAGTGCTGCCCCTGTCGCTGTTGCCGCCAGCCATGATCTACTATGCCGGCGGCAATTACGGCGACATTTACGTTCCCGGGGTTGCGCCTGGCCAGTGGCACAGCGCCGCCGCGATTTACTTTATCGCTGAGCTGCTCACCGTACCGGCCATGGCCTGGGTCATGCACCTTGCGTGCCGCGCGAATAACGTTCCCGCAGGCTATCACCAGTGCTTTACCCTGGCTGCGATCGCGCCGATTCCGATGTGGCTGTCCTCGCTCGTGCTGTTCGTTCCGAACCTCCCCGTCTGCCTCGCGGTCGGCGCCCTGGGCCTGCTCGCATCGCTGGCCATTACCTACCGCGGGATCTACGCACTGTTTCGCATGCATGAAGACCTGCGCGCAATGCAGATGGCAACGGTCGTGACCGGCGCGGGCCTGCTCGCCTGGCTGATATTGATGCAGATCGTGCTGCTGCACTGACCGCCGGGGGCGCGGTGCTGACGCCATCCGCTTGCCGGCACGCACGGATTGCGGCACCATGCGCTTCGTTCCGCAGTAAACGCCACCCCATGGATTTGCCGTGCCAGGACCCGATGCGAGCCCGCTGAGCAAACGCGATTTCGAAACACTTGCGGATTTTCGCTATCAAATCCGCAAATTCATCAGGTTCAGCGAAAAGCTTGCCCTCAGGCACGGAATCAAGCCGCAGCAGTATCAATTGTTACTGCAGATACGGGGCTATCCGGATCGCGACTGGGCGACGGTCGGCGAACTGGCCGAGCGTCTGCAGTCGCAGCATCACGGCGTCGTGGCGCTGATTTCACGTTGCGAAAAGCTGGGTCTGGTCGAACGCCGCCGTTCGTCCGAGGACCGGCGCCGCATCGAAATCCGCCTGCTTGCCAAAGGCGACAGGCTGGTCAACAAGGTGGCGCGACTACACCGGGACGAGTTATTGTCCCTGCAGGGTCGCTTCGCGGTACCCGACATGCGCGACTTCGGCCGCTAGGGCAGGATTGATTTCGGAGTCGCCGGCGATTCTTCTTAGGCTGACTGGGTCCGGCGACCAGCCGGATGCAGGCATCGATTTCTGGCTCGACGCAAGCGGCGCGGCCTGTCAAAATTCCCGGCCATGAATACCAGGAAAACCGAGCCGAGCGAATTCGTGTCCGCCGTTCGCGCAAGCAGGCCCGAGGACGTGCCGGCGATCACCGCGATATACGCCCATCATGTGCTGCACGGCCTGGCGAGCTTCGAAATTTTGCCGCCGGATGTGAATGAAATGGCGCGGCGGCGCGCCGACGTGCTGGCGCGCGGCCTGCCGCATCTGGTGGCGGAGGCGGGCACGCGGCTGGCCGGCTACGCTTATGCTGCGCCCTATCGCGAGCGCCCGGCCTATCGCTATGCGTTGGAAGATTCGGTCTACGTGCACCCCGACTGCATCGGCAGGGGCATAGGGCGGGCGCTGCTGCAGGCCCTGATCGCAGCCTGCACCGGCGCAGGCGGCCGTCAACTCATCGCCGTCATCGGCGACAGCGGCAATGCGGCTTCGATCGGCCTGCATGCCGCCTGTGGTTTCGAGCGCACCGGGCTGCTACCCAGCGTTGGATTCAAATTCGGGCGCTGGGTGGACTCGGTGTTGATGCAAAAAGCACTGGGCGAAGGCGACCGGACTTTGCCTTGACCGAGAGGCAGGCCACGGTCCGGGCGTACTGCTACGCCGCGCGGTGTTGCTGCTAAAGTATCGCGTAACCAAGGCCGCCCATGCCGAAACTGCGGCCGAACCTGATGGGGAAAGGCACTTGCATGGCCGAGGGCGAACCCGACAGCCGACTCTACGGGCACGCTGACCCGCTCGACGACCTAAACCGCAGCGTGGCGCTCGAGCGCAAGCTCGCTTCGATCCACGAGGCCCTGTATGTGCAGATCGAGTGCGTGGACCGGATCTCGGTCGTCGCCTATGATCCGGCCACCGATTTGCTGAAGACCTTCCTCGCCAGTTCACCCGGGTGCAACCACCTGGTGCGCTATGAGGCGCGCCTCGCCGAGTCGCCTTCCCTCGCGCAGATCCTGCGGGCCGGCCGTCCACGCGTGGTCAATGACCTCGAACTCTTCCGCCAGGGGCGCCATCTGCACACCAGGGTCATTGCGGAGGAGGGATACCGCTGGAGCTACACGGTCCCGATGTATCTCGACGGCACGTTCTGGGGCTTCATATTCTTCAACTCGCGCAGCCCGGGCGCGCTGGCCGAACCTGCGCTACGCACGCTCGACGTCTACGCCCACCTGATCTCGGCCGTCGTCACCGCGGAAATGCTCGCGGTGCGCATACTCGCTGCCGCGGTCAAGACGGCGCACGACATGGTGCACTTCCGCGATCCGGAAACGGGCGGCCACATCGACCGCATGGCACGCTATGCGCGCGTGATCGCCCAGCACCTCGCGGCGACCGGTGCCGCAAATCTGGATGACGCCGCTATCGAGCGCATCTTCGAGTTTGCTCCCCTGCACGATATCGGCAAGCTCGCACTGCCCGACCGCATCCTGCTCAAGCCTTCGCGGCTCTCGGAGGCAGAGCGCGAGGAAATGAAAACGCACACCGTGCGTGGCCTGGAGATGATCGATGCGATCGCCCACAATTTCGGGCTGGAGCACCTGGACGGACTGGACCTGTTGCGCCACATTGCCGAATCGCATCACGAAACCATGGACGGAGGCGGTTATCCCCACGGCCTGCACGGCGGGGAGATACCTCTGGAGGCGCGCATCGTTGCCGTCGCGGACGTGTTCGATGCCCTTACCAGCCCGCGCCCCTACAAGCCTTCGTGGACCGACGATGAGGCTTTCGCCTGGCTGCGCAAGCTCGCGCGCTCGAAGTTCGACGAGGACTGCGTCGACGCGCTGCTGTACAACATGAAGAAGGTGAAGCAGATCCAGGCGGAGTTCCAGGACCCGGTTGAGGATACGGTGCCTGCTGGCGCAGCCGGGACGGGCGGGGAAGGCGCAGGACAATAGGCGGAAATCGCGCGCCTGCAGCGCGATGCGATCGATCCGCCCGGCTCCTCAGCCGCACACGCAGGCAAACTGCCGGGGCGATTGCGTCCTGCTTGCCGATGCCCCGGCATTGCCCGCCGCAGGCTGATTCGGCGACGCCGAACCAGCCGACTGAGGGCGCGGCGAACTACTTGATGGCGAGTTTCTTGGCTTCAGAGCCGGCTTTCTTCGGCAGCGTCAGCCTCAGCACGCCGTCGCTGTACTCGGCTTCGGCCTTGCCCTCGTCGATGTCATGCGCGAGGGTAAAGCTGCGGAATTGCTTGCCGTAATAGCGCTCGCTGCGGACCAGCTTCTTGCCTTCCTTTTCCTCCTTTTCGCGCTTGACTTCGGCGCTGATGGAGATCTGGTTGCCGTCGATCGACACCTGTATGTCCTCTTTCTTCACGCCTGGCACGTCCGCCTTGACCGTGTAGGCCTTGTCCGCTTCCGAAATCTCGAGCTTGATCTCGGGCTCTGCTTCCAGGCCCTGGAACACGGGCCGCAGCATAAAGCCCCTGAGATAGTCATTTATGTCCCGGAACGGGTCCAGACGCGCCATTTCGCTGAAGGGTTCCCAACGAGTAAGATTTGCCATTATTACGCTCCTTGTTGACGTTTCCACGTGTCGCACTTTCCAGCCTCATTCGGGCCGCCTAACGCCCGGCCCGGTCGCCCGTCCTTGGCTGACTAAATGCAGTTGCAGGCCAGGACGTCACGATTCAGCTTACTTGCTTGGCGATTTCAAACTATGACAAAGATCATAGGCGCGGTGTTCCTCAGATTTGCGCAGTCAGATCGGCGGCCTTGCCCTCAGGCTCGATCGCCATGCCCACGGCATCGTCCACATCCTCGAGAAACACGAACTCGAGCTTTTCCCTCGCCTCGGCCGGCACTTCCTCCAGGTCCTTGCGGTTGCGCGCGGGCAACATCACCCGGCTGATGCCCGCGCGCATCGCGGCGAGCACCTTTTCCTTGATTCCTCCCACCGGAAGCACCAGGCCGCGCAAGCTGATTTCGCCCGTCATCGCGGTGTCGGTGCGCACCTTCCTGTCGGTAAACAGCGAGGCGAGCGCGATGAACATCGCGACGCCCGCGCTGGGGCCGTCTTTCGGGATGGCACCCGCAGGAACGTGGACATGTATGTCGCTGCGCTCGAACGCAGCGGCGGCTATGCCCAGGTTCGCGGCGCGCGACTTGACCAGGGTGAGCGCGGCCTGCGCGCTCTCCTTCATCACGTCGCCGAGTTGGCCGGTCAGAATGAGCTTTCCGCCGCCCGCGTTCTTGCTCGCTTCGATGAACAGGATGTCGCCGCCCACCGGCGTCCAGGCCAGCCCCGTGGCTACTCCCGGCATGCCTGCGCGCAGCGCCACTTCGTTCTCGAATTTGGCCGGGCCCAGGATATCGGCGAGGTCGCCCTCTTCGATGCGCGCCTGGCTCAGTTCGCCTTCGGCGATTTTCACCGCGATGCGCCGGCACACGGCGCCGATCTGGCGCTCGAGCGAGCGCACGCCGGCCTCGCGCGTGTAATCGCGGATGATGGCGGCTAGCGCGCCGTCGGAAATGTCGAACTGCTGCGCCGAGAGGCCGTTGTCCGAGAGCTGGCGCTTGACCAGGTAGCGGCGCGCGATCTCGAGCTTTTCCTCCTGCGTGTAGCCCGGGAGCTGCACGATTTCCATGCGATCGCGCAGCGGCCCGGGGACGGTGTCGAGCACGTTGGCGGTGGTGATGAACAGCACGCGCGACAAATCGAAGGGCACGGCGAGGTAGTTGTCGCGGAAGGTCGAGTTCTGCTCCGGGTCCAGCACTTCGAGGAGCGCCGCCGAGGGATCGCCGTGCATGCCGGCACCGGCCTTGTCGATCTCGTCGAGCATCATCACGCAGTCGCGCGTGCCGGCCTTCTTGAGCGCCTGGATGATATTGCCCGGCAGCGCGCCGATATAGGTGCGGCGATGGCCGCGGATCTCCGCTTCGTCGTGCACCCCGCCCAGCGACAAGCGCACGAAGCTGCGTCCGAGCGCGCGGGCAATGCTCTGGCCGAGCGAAGTCTTGCCGACGCCCGGCGGGCCGACGAAGCACAGGATGGGGCCGTGACCGTCCGGATTGAGCTTGCGCACCGCGAGAAATTCGAGGATGCGCTTTTTCACCATATCCAGGCCGAAATGGTCTTCTCCCAATATGCGTCTTGCCTCGGCGATGTCGATGGCGCCGGCCTCTGGCGCCTTCCACGGCAGCTCGATCAGCCAGTCGAGATAGGTGCGCACCATCGAGTACTCCGCAGAGCCATCCGACATACGCTCCAGGCGTTTCAATTCCTTGCTCGCCTGCTTTTGCACTTCGTCCGGCATGTGCGCATCGGCGATGGCCTGCCTGAGATCGGCGACCTCGGCGGCATTGCCCTCTTCGCCTTCACCCAGCTCTTTCTGAATCGACTTGAGTTGCTCGCGCAGCAGATACTCGCGCTGGCGCTCATCCATGCTCGCCTTGGTGCGCTCGTCGATCTCGCGCGAAAGCCGCAGCACCTCGAGGCGCTGGGCGAGCAGTTCCAGCACCGCATCCAGGCGCGGTTGCAGTTCGATCGCTTCGAGCAGCTTCTGCTTCTCCGGCGCCTTGATATCCATCAGGCCGGCCACCATGTCGGCGAGCATTGCAGCGGAGCCCATGTTCTGCACCGCGCCCGCCAGATCCTGCGACGCCTGCGGCATGAGTTGCAGCACTTCGAGCGCGCGCTCCTTCAGTTGCATGAAGCGCGCCTCGATTTCCTTGCCGTTGGCATCAGATTCTGCGATCCGGTCCACGCGCGCCGCGATGTAGGGATAGCCCGCGAGCGGTTCGAGTACGCGAAACCGCTGCTGGCCCTGGCAGATGATGTGATGCGTTCCGTCCGGCGTGGTGACATAGCGCAAGATGTTGGCGAGCGTCCCCACCGGATACAGCTCATCGAGCGCGGGGCTGTCGATTTCCGGGTTGCGTTGCAGCACAATGCCGATCGGACGCTCGGTCTTGACCGCCTGTTGCGCGCCCGCGATCGAAATTTCGCGGCCGATGGTGATCGGCAGGATCATGCCGGGGAACAGCACCACGTTGCGCACGGGCACGATGATGAGCGCGTCATCGGGCAGTGCGGGCGCGCTGCCCGTTTCGAGTACCTCGGTTGCGGCAGCCGATTCGCTTTGGGCCTGGGGGGGTGTCTTTTCGAGTTGCATGATATTTTCGTTCACGTGAGGCGGTGCAGGGTAAGTACCAGGCAGCCATGCTCCAGCCGCTGATCGATCATCTCGAATCCGCCCTCCGGCAGGGAGATGCGGCGTTCGAAGCGCCCATAGGGGATCTCCAGACGATGAATGGCCGCGCGCCGGGAATTCGCCGGCAAAGAGCGCTCGCCGCGCACGACGATCTGGCCGGGCGCGAGCATCACTTCGAGTTGTTGCGCCGTGACGCCCGGCAATGCGACCAGCAGCCATAACTCACCGGCGGTTTCGTACAGATCCACGGGCGGCTCCCAGCAAGGCGCGCCATCGGCCACGCCGATGCGGAAGAACTGGCGTTGCAGGCGTTCGGCGTCCTGCAGCAGTTCCAGCGCCTCTGCCCACATCCACGAGTTCGGATTGCGCAATCGCATAGTCGATGTCCCTAGAGTATTCGAGATAGTCTGGACTGCATCTTCGCCGCCCCCTTGATCCCGGTCATGATCTATATGCGGGCAAGTCGGGCGCAATACAAGCGCGGCAGCGGAGCAACCGGGCCGGGGCGCCATGGCCAAAAAAAACCCCGGGACCGGGCCCGGGGTTCAGGGTGCCCCGAGGTTGCCCTCGGGGCCGCTGACAACAAAGGAGGAGGAGAAGTTGTCAGCGTTTTCTTGAAGAAAGCTTTGGGAAGCTCTAAGCAGACCTGCATGCCAAGGTGAGCTTCCTGTTACACGGGGAATCTGCAAGGGGGCATCGCCCCCCTGGTACAGTCCAAGCTTAAGCAGCTTTCTTTTTGCCGGCTTGTTTCACCACATTTGCGGTGGCGGCAGTAACGTTGGCTTCGGCCAGGTCGGTCGCTTGCTTGACCACTTTGGTGAAGCTGTCGTAGGCGGAATTGGCGGCTGCCATGGCGGATTTGACCGCGGCGACGGCCACGTCCGATCCGGCGGGCGCGTTCTTGGTCAGTTTGTCCATCAGCGACACAACCGACTTGTTCATTTCGGCAGCCTGCGATTCGGCCAGCTTGGTGACTTCGGCCTGGGTCTGGGTCGCCACTTCGTACACATTGCGCGAATATGCAATCGCTTTTTCCAGGGCGGGCTGGGCCGAGGTGGCGCCCAGATTGACGAGTTCTTGCGCGTCCTTGACCGACATCAGCGCTTTGGCCTGGCCTACGCTCTCTTCAAACGCCGTCTTGGTGGTGTTGAAGTTCAGGGCGGACAAGCGCTCGAACGCGGCGAATTGGGCTTGGGCAATAGAAAACAGCGCATCAACGCTGGCTTTGTTGGCAGCAGCAAATTGTTCAGGGGTAGCGTACATTTTCAAATCTCCAATTAAGTTACGAAAAAATCCAGCAATCTCGGGTGCAATCGCCTCGTAACTACGAAGATATTGCACTGCAACAATTTAGATTCTACTCTCAACTCGTTGCCTGTCAAGTGTTTTTTTAATATGCTCAATTTATGTTTGATGTGTTGCACAAAACATGTGGAATCATTGACTTAGTATCAAGTGGTGCAAGACCCTGCTGACAGGCGCGCAATTTATATATATGTATCAACGCATTATAAGTTGACTACTGAATATGGCCGGGGCCGGCTTGGCGGAGACTCACTTGCGCTCGCCTGCCAGCGGTCGGGTTGATATACTGCGCCGCTTTCCGACTGCTTAGATGCGGTCAAACTATCCCCGCCCCCCTGCAACACTAGGGGATAGGTTTCTTTCAGTTCCCCCGAATCGGAGGCGGCTACGCCAAAACTGCAAGGGCTGCTCAGAGCCTACAAAAGGAAGGCCAGCATCTCCTCGCACGCCTCGACGTCAGCGGCCGATTCGTCCGTGCGCAAACGGCCTCGACGCGCACCGGAATTTCAGGGCAGCCATGCCGCTTGCTGAGAGCCGCGCTGCGCGGCTATGGCTGCAGGCGATGCCCGCGCTATTCGTGCTCCTGTGGAGCACCGGCTTTGTCAGCGCCAAATACGGCCTGCCCTATGCCGAACCGCTGACTTTTCTGCTGTTGCGCTTTGCTCTGGTGGTGGTGCTGATGCTGCCGCTCGCGCTATTGATGCGCGCGGCCTGGCCGGAAACATTGACGCAGCTTGGGCATGTCGCGCTGGTCGGGGTGCTGATGCAGGGCGGTTACCTCAGCGGCGTGTTCTGCTCCATTCATCTGGGCATGTCAGCGGGTGTCAGCGCGCTGATCGTCGGCTTGCAGCCCATACTCACGGCGTTCGCGAGTGCGCCGCTGTTCGGTGAAAGCTTGCGGGCGCGGCAATGGTCGGGTTTGGTGCTGGGCTTTGGCGGAGTGCTGTTGGTGGTGCTCGGGCGCTCGACGCTGTCGGGAATTACGCCGGAGACGCTGGCCTTGTCGCTGTTGGCGCTGCTATCCATTACCGTCGGCACGCTGTATCAGAAGCGCTATTGCGGCGCGGTGGATCTGCGCACCGGTTCGGTGATTCAGTTCTGCGCCGCCGGGCTGGTGATTTTGCCCCTGGCGCTCGCGCTCGAAACCATGCAGGTGCGCTGGACCGGCGAATTCATCGCCACTCTGGCCTGGCTGGTACTGGTGCTGTCCATCGGTGCGATATCCCTGTTGTATATCCTCATCCGCAAGGGCGCCGCGACCAGGGTGGCAAGCCTGTTCTATCTCGTTCCGCCGACAACGGCGCTGATGGCATTTGCCATGTTCGGAGAAACGCTCAGCCCGATGGCGATGGCCGGGATGGCGCTGGCGGCCATCGGTGTGGCCCTGGTGGTTTACCGGCGCCAGTAGAAGAACCCGCCATAGGGGTGAACAGGGTAGTCAAGCGCAAGGCTCATGCCACGGGAGAATCAAGATACTGCCGCCCGGGGTGTTGACCCGAAAGGCGAAGTCGTCTATAAAGCAAACAGTCGTTTGTTCTTCTTATAGTTTGGAATCCATGTCCCAGCCCTTACGCATGCCGCGCAGCGATAACCGCCTGCCGCTGATCCTGGACGCGGCGGCACGGCTGTTTCGCGAGAAAGGCTATGCCGCGACCTCGATGCGCGACATTGCCGCCGCGGTGGACATGCTGCCGGGTTCGCTGTACTACCATTTCACCGCCAAGGAAGATCTGCTGGTCGCGGTCTACGAGGAGGGCGTGCGCCTGATCACCGAAAAGGTGCGGGCCGCGGTTGCCAGGCATGCGGAGCCCTGGACCAGGCTGGAGGCGGCGGCGGTGGCGCATCTGGAGGCCTTGCTCAAGACCGGCGACTATGCGCTGGTGGTGATCCGGGTGCTGCCGCAGGACGTGCCCAAGGCGGCGGCGCGCCTGGTGAAACTGCGCGACGGCTACGATCGCTTGTTTTCGGAACTGGTAGCGGAGCTGCCGCTGCCGCCGGAGACCGACCGCCAGAGCTTGCGCCTGCTGCTGCTGGGCGCACTCAACTGGAGTCAGCACTGGTTTCGCGAGAACGGCAGGAATTCCCCGCGCAGCATCGCACGCAGTTTTCTCAAGTTGCTGCGCGAGGCACAGAAACCATGAAATCAAATCGTTCCGATCGAGGCGGCGCAACATGAATAGGCAACCACCCAAGGTACTGGTAACCAAAATCGGCCTCGACGGCCATGATCGCGGCAGTCGCGTGGTCGCTTCGTTTCTGCGCGATGCGGGCATGGAGGTGGTGTATACGCCGCCGTGGCAGGACATTCCCGCCGTGGTCAAGCTGGCGATGGAGGAGGACGTAGACGTGATCGGCGTGTCCTCGCTCGCGACCGATCACCTGATCGTGCCCAAGCTGATGCAGGCGCTGGGCGCAGCGGGACTGAACGACATCGCGGTCATCGTCGGCGGCATCGTGCCCGACGCGGACGAGGCGATGCTGCTCGAGGCCGGCGTGGCGAGGGTATTCCACCCGGGCAGCGCACTCGAGGAAATTGCGGCAGAGATCGGCCGCCTCACCGACGCGCGCCGCGCCGTGAACGTTTAGGGGGAGCAAACGGATGAACAAGCCACTGGACGCAAGCAAACTATCCGCGCAGGAATCCGCAGCGGCGCGATGGCAGCGCGAATTCGGCGCGACCGCCGCCAGCGACAAGCCCACGCGCAATCGCTCCGGCATCGATGTCAAGCCCCTGTACACGCCGCAGGACTGGAGCGGCGACTACGCCGCCGAGCTCGGCTATCCGGGACAGCCGCCTTACACCCGCGGCATCTACGCCAGCATGCACCGCGGCCGCACCTGGTCCCAACGGCAATTGATCGGGCTGGGCACGCCGCCGGACTACAACGCGCGCCTGCTCGATATGATCGCGCAGGGAACCACGGCGGTGTCGCTGATACCGTGCAACTCGGTGTTCCGCGGCTACGACATGGACGAGGTGCATGCGGAGTTGCTCGGCACCTGCGGCGTGGTCGCGAATACCGTGGATCACATGGAGCTATGCCTCGCCGGGGTGGATCTGGAGCGCACGTCCTGCGCCATGAACGATCCTTCTCCGTTTACCCTGCTCGCGTTCGTGCTCGCGACCGCAAAGCGGCGCGGCATCGACTGGCGCGCGATCAGCGGCACTTCCAACCAGAGCGACTATCTGAGCCACTTCGTCGCCAACCACATGTTCTTCCGCATCGCGCTTGCGGGCGCGCGGCGCATCCTCACCGACCACGTCGAATTCTGCAACCGTCACTTGCCCAGCTGGAACCCGATGTCGGTGGTGGGGCAGCACATGCAGCAGGCCGGAGCGACACCGGCCGAGGCCATGGCCTTCACCCTGTCATCGGCCATCCAGTACGCCGAGGACTGCAGGGCGCGCGGCATGGAGCCGGACGCGTTCCTGCCGCGCTTCACTTTTTTCTTCGACATCTCGGTCAGCCTGTTCGAGGAGATCGCCAAATTCCGCGCCGGGCGGCGCCTCTGGGCGCGCATCACGCGCGAGCGTTTCGGCGCGCGCGATCCGCGCTCCTGGCGCTTCAAGTTCCACGGCCAGACATCCGGGGTAGATCTCACGCGGCAGCAGCCGCTGAACAACATCGCGCGCGTCACGGTGCAGGCCATGGCCGGCATCTTCGGCGGGCTGCAGTCGCTGCACACCGATGCGTACGACGAGGCGCTGTCCTGCCCGACCGAGTTCGGTGCCCGCATCGCAGTCAACACGCAGAACATCCTGCGCGAGGAAGCGCACCTCACCGACGTGATCGACCCGCTGGGGGGGAGTTACTACATCGAGTCGCTCACTGACGAAATGGAGCGGAAGATCCTGGACATCATGGCGCAAGTGGAGGCAGCGGGCGGCATGTACGCGGCAGTGGAGCAGGGCCTGGTGCAGAAAATGATAGGTGCATCGGCGCGCGGCTTCCAGGAAAGGATAGAGTCGGGCGAGCAGACGGTAGTCGGCGTCAACGCCTACCAGGTAGAGGAAGGCAAGGGCGAGCGCCAGGCGCTGCCCACGCCGGATCCTGCGAAGATGCAGGCGCATATCGCCGCGTTCAAGGCGTACAAGAGCATGCGTTCACAGGACGCGGTGCGCCAGGCGCAGGATCGCCTCGCCTCTGCCGCCGGTGATTCGAAGCAGAACATATTCGAGCGCGTGGTCGAGGCGGCCGAAGCCGGCTGCACACACGGGGAGATCTGCGCCACCTTGCGGCGCGAACTCGGCTTCGGCCAGCCGCTGGTCGTGGTTTAAGGGACGGGATGTGGCGATCGATACCGCGTTTGCTCATGCCGCGGCAACGGCGGCATGAAGCCTGAGCCTGGAGTGAGCGCACCGGCAGCCATACTCGCCGGCGAGCGCCGGGCGCTGGCGCGCGCCATGTCGGCAGTGGAGAACGAGACTGACGCGGGCAAGGCGCTACTGCGCGAACTGCAGCCGCATCTGGGGCGCGCGCGCGTGCTGGGGATCACCGGCCCCCCGGGTGCAGGCAAGTCCACACTGGTCAGCGCACTGATCGGCGCGTGCCTCGCGCGCGGCGCCAGAGTCGGGGTGGTGGCGGTCGATCCCTCGAGTCCATTCTCCGGCGGCGCCATTCTCGGCGATCGCATCCGCATGGGGGCCTACCAGGCGGACGAACGCGTATTCATACGTTCGCTCGCGTCGCGCGGTCACGGTGGCGGACTGTCGCGCACAGCGGCGCGCGTGATCGACCTGCTCGACGCCGCCGGCTACGGGCAGATCATCGTCGAGACCGTGGGCGCTGGACAGTCCGAGGTCGAAGTGGCGGAAGTTGCCGACACGCGCGTGGTGGTGTGCCCGCCGGGACTGGGCGACGAGGTACAGGCGCTCAAGGCGGGTATCCTGGAAATCGCCGATATCCTCGTGGTCAACAAGGCCGACCTGCCGCAAGCGGATCGCACCGAACGGGAATTGCTGGCGATGCTGTCGCTGCGCCACTACCAAGACTGGACGCCGCAGGTCGTGCGCACCGTCGCCACCAGCGGCGAGGGCGTGCCGGAATTGGCCGACCTGATCGAGCGCCATGCGCTGGCTTGCGCCAGCCAGCGTCGCTCGCACGGGGGCCGTGTGCGGCGTCTGATAGCCGCGAGCGCCGCCGACTGGCTGAAGCGGCGGATCGAGAGCCTGGACAGCGCCGAATTCGAACGATTGTGCGCCCTCGTGCAGCGCGGTGAACTCGATTACGCCAGCGCCGACCTGCGCGCCGTAGAGCTTGCTCTGCGTGCCGAGGGGCAAGCTTGAACGCAGAGGAGCGCCAGAACTTTCCGGCTTCTATCCTGTGGTTGCTGGTGGCGCTGACGCTGGGCTGGGGATTCAACTGGCCCATGATCAAGCTGGCGCTGACCCAGGTGCCGGCGCTCAGCTTCCGCAGCGCCTGTCTCTTGGGGGGCGCAGCCGGCCTGTTCGCCATCGCGGCCGGCTCGGGCTTGCGCTTGCGGCCGCCGCGCGGCCAAAGGGGCCGGCTGTTGCTCATCACGTTTTTCAATATCACGGTCTGGAACGTGTGCGTCGTCTACGGCATCGGCTACATGGCGTCCGGCCGCGCGGCCATACTGGCGTTCACCATGCCGCTGTGGGGCGTGCTGTTATCTGCCTGGCTGTTGAACGAACGCCTCACCGCGCGGCGCGTGCTCGGGGTCGTCCTGGGCATGGGCGCGATGTTGCTGCTGCTGTCGAACGAACTGCAGGCGGTGCAGGCAGCGCCCAAGGGCACGCTGTTGATGCTGGGCGCGGCGCTTTCCTGGGCCATGGGTACGGTAATGATGAAGCGCTATCCAGTGCGTCTGCCAGTGGCGTCGTTCACCGCCTGGCAGCTGCTGCTGGGCGGCATCCCGATTTACGCCGGCGCGTTCGCGTTCGAGATGCACGATCTGCGGCCGCTATCGCCCGGGCCCGCGGCCGCCGTGGCCTACAATATCCTTGTTTCATTCGTTTTCTGCCAGTGGGCGTGGATCAAAATTGCCACGACGGTTCCGGTGGGCGTGTCTTCGTTGTCGACCTTGATGATCCCGGTCGTCGGGGTATTCAGCGGCATGCTGGTGCTATCCGAAGTCCCGCGATGGCAGGATTTCGCGGCGCTGGCGCTGGTGCTGCTGGCGCTCGCCACGGTAATGCTGCAGCCGGGTTCGGTGCGCGCGCTGTTCAGGATGAAATAACAGTCGTTCACAGAACCTGCGCCACATCGCAGACGGTACGCCACCCGAAGCGTGCTGCGTTCCTGGGGACAGTGTCGAAGACTATCCGCGCGGGACAGTGAGGCGCAGGCAGTCCGGCACGGCGGCTCACGAGAACAAAAGCGGCGGGACACGCCGGATATTGAAATTTTGCCAATAGCGTGTAGGCTTAAACAGCCTGACACCGCCTCATGATTTGCAATCTTGAGTATGTTCTCGGGTACTCATTTGATCGACCATCAGGAGGAGATCATCATGGGAATTCTCGACAAGCTGTTTGGCGGCAACAAGGACTACCCGCCACTGCCTGAAGATAACGAGGCACAAGCCCAACTCGGCGAGCTAAGAGCGCTGCTCGAAGACTTGGCCCGCCGCGCCCCCGACCGCCTTGAAGTTGTGCCAGCGGAACACGAGGCCTTCGTTTTTCTCGGCAAACCACCCAGGAGCTTCGGCATCGCATGGATCCACGATGGCAAAGTGAGCAGTCTCAAAGAGCTGGCGGAGGAGAACAAGCTGTCGCAAATCCAGGTCGGCAAACTGATCGGCAAACTGGGCCTAGCCTATGAGCACGCCAGCCAAACACCGCGTTTCTCAACAGAGGTGTGTGGAAAACAGGCGGTGGTCACGCCCTCCAAAGGTCCGGTGCAGGAGGTTCGTCAGATCATCGAGGGGGCAATACGCTAAAAGCGCTTGTCGGATAGCAAGTCGCCCGAATCGTCTGCCCAGGGCCGCTGAACCGCGGGTTCTTCTGCGACTGCGCTTACCGCCTGCGCCGCGGGTCATGTGGGGCCGCAGCGCGGCCCGATCGGGCAGTCCTTGAGTCGACCGTCAATCCTTCCGTAGCATCATCGGAAGGGGACATCTCTTCTTTGATTTGACACAATTTTCCGTCCGGATGCGGACCTCACCGGAATAAGATAATCTTCACCCATCAGTGTATAGCGAGGTCGGCATGAAAAGATTGTGGATAGTGCTGGTGACAGTCCTGGCATTGGTCGCGATCGGCGCATATTTCTGGCTACGGCAGGCGCCGCAGCAACTTCCGCCCGCGGTCCCGGTCGTGCCGCCCCCCGCGATTGCGCCGCCCCCCGCGACTATACCGCCAGAGCCTGCGATCAAATTTCCCGTCCCGGCGCCGCCCGGCATGACGAGGCTGCCGCCGCTAGAGCAGGCTGACGATTTCGTCAAGGAGCAGGTCACCGATCTGTTCGGGGCCAAGACCGTCCTGGCGGATCTTCAGTTGGACAATTTCGTGCGTCGTGTCGTGGCGACGGTGGACAACCTGGCGCGTCCGCTCGCGCCGCCGAGCAGGTGGCCGATACATCCGACGCCCGGACGTTTCAGCGTCGAGACCGTCAATGGCGCCAGCGTCATCGGTACGGCGAACGCCGCTCGCTACCTGCCGTTCGTCGCGCTGGTCGAAGCCGTGGACAGCGAACGCGCGGTCGCGCTGTACCGGCAGCTCTACCCGCTGTTCCAGAGCGCCTACGAAAGTCTCGGCTATCCCGGGAAGTACTTTAACGACCGGCTGATTGCGGTGATTGATCTGCTGCTCGACACGCCCGAACCGGCCGGCGCGCTGCCGGTCGAAGTTCCCGAAATCAGGGGTCCGCTCAAACCGACGCGCCTTTGGTTGCTGTACCGTTTCTCCGATCCCGCGCTCGAGGGGCTGTCGAGCGGGCAGAAGATACTCCTCCGCGTGGGGACGGAGAACAGGCGACGGCTCAAGTCGAAGCTCGCCGAGATCCGCAAGCTGATCGCGCAAGAAAAAGCGGGCCGCTAGGATACGCCGCACGCATCGCGGCCGCCTGCGCCAGGAACAGCGGGCCGCCGCCGATCTTGTCGCGCGTTTGTGGAGCGGATACCTCTGATATCCGTGAACCTGATGCGATGGGCCATCGTTCTGTTCAGGCGTGCCGAGCCCATCAATTTACAGGCTGCAGGTAAGGGGAAGACTGTGCCGCTGCGGGATGCGCTCTGAATTCCAGTTTGCATAGGCCCAGTCCCAGAACTCGGCCAGGGTCGCTCGCTGCAACTGCGGCGGCGGCGTCTGGCCGAGAAAGCGCATCACCTGCGCCAGCGCGGGTACCGGATCGCGCCCGTCCACCGGTGCGGCGCGCGTCTGTTTGGACAGCTTCTCTCCTGCGGCATTCACTGCGGCCGGCAGGTGGAGGTAGCGCGGCGTGGGCAATCCGAGCAGGCGCTGCAGATAGATCTGGCGTGGTGTCGAGTCGAGCAGATCGGCACCGCGTACTACATCGGTGATCCCCTGTTCGGCATCGTCGACCACCACCGCGAGCTGGTAGGCATAGAGTCCATCGGCGCGCAGCAACACGAAGTCGCCGGCTGCGGCAGCGAGATCCTGGCATATCCGTCCCTGCAGCGCGTCGTCGAATTTGATCACTGTGTCGCCGACGCGTACGCGGGCGGCGCGAGGCGTTTTTCCGGTCGCGAGACCATTGCGGCAGGTGCCCGGATAGATCAGCGCGCCGTCCGGAGCGAGAATCGAATCCGCAATTTCCCGTCTGGAGCATCCGCAGGGATAGGTCAGGCCGTGCGCCTGCAGGCGCGCCAGCGCGGCGCCATAAGCGTCGCTGCGCTGGCTCTGGTACACGACCTTGCCATCCCAGCGCAAACCGCAGGCCTCGAGCGTGCGCAGGATCGTGTCGGCGGCGTCGGGCTGCTCGCGCGGCGTGTCCAGGTCTTCCATTCGTAGCAGCCACTGGCCGCCATGGCTGCGCGCTTCCAGGAAGCTGCCCACCGCGGCCACGAGCGAGCCGAAGTGCAATGGTCCCGTGGGCGAGGGGGCGAAGCGGCCGCGATATTGGTTCATGCGCGATTCTAAGCAAGAATCGGGTGGCGGCGCATACTTTGCGACCGATAGAATGGCGCCGTCATCAACCAAGGCGAAAGCGATGTCCGCAAACGATTATTGCGCGAAACCTGGGCCAGCCGCGCGCTGCGCGTGCGGTCGGCGGCGCCGTCGCCGCCAACCCGATCGCCTATCTCGTACCCTGCCACCGCGTGATACGCAGCACCGGCAGTTTCGGCGACTACCGTTGGGGCGCGCTGCGCAAGCGGGTGCTGCTGTCGCGCGAACTGGCGCAGGCGCAAGCGGCCTAGTGTTCGTTGCAATATGGGGGGATATCGCCCCTGATGCTCCCCTGTATGCGCCGCGGCAGGATTGATCCCGCCACGGGGTCTGGGCGCTATTGCATGCTTTGCCAGTGGCGCCGGGCTTCACTATGATGCCGGCATGAGGCGCCAAGCTTATTTCACACCGGACGACTGCGGCTGTTGCCGCCCGGGCGCGCCCTCGCCCGCCCTGCGGCGGGTGAAGCTGCGTTGAACGCGAAACTGAAAGCCAGGCTGCTCGACTGGCTCAAGCTCGCCGGCTGCGTCGCCCTGGGCTTTCCGGTGTTGATCTACCTGTTCCAGGAGCGGCTGATTTTTTTTCCGCAACCCCTAACCCAGGATCCGGTGCAGGCGTTTCCCGATGCGGCTATAGAGGAGGTAAGCCTGGCCGCAAACGACGGGGTGAAGCTGCGCGGCTGGCTGGTGCATCCAAGGGCTGCGCAAGCGCCTGCGCCGGTGCTGATCTATTTCGGCGGCAATGGCGAGGAAGTGTCCTGGCTCGCGGCGACAGCGGGCCAATACGCCGGCTGGTCGCTGCTGCTCGTAAATTACCGCGGCTACGGCGGGAGCGAAGGCAAGCCGGGGGAGGCCGAGCTGTTCAGCGATGCGCTGCAAATTTACGACTACGCGGCCCGCCGCGCACCGGGCGCTCGCGTTGCCGTGATGGGACGCAGCCTGGGCAGCGGCGTCGCGGTCTATCTCGCGTCGCGGCGTCAGGTAGCGGGGGTGATCCTCGTTTCCCCGTACGATAGCGTGCAGAGCGTGGCCGAGGGCATCTATCCGTACCTGCCGATCCGGCTGATGCTCAGGCACCGTTTCGATTCGCTGTCGCGTGCGCCGCAGATCAGTGCGCCCTTGCTGTGTCTGGTTGCCAGCGACGACCGCGTGATTCCGCGTCCGCACTCCGAGCGATTGTACGCGGCCTGGGCCGGACGCAAACGGTGGCGCGAAATCCGCCCGGCAGACCACGACAGCCTCGCCGCAGAGCCGGATTACCGTCGCGCGATCGCGGAATTTCTGGAAACCCTGGGGTAGTGCATGCGCGGCTGCTTCTGCCGTGCTGATATAATTTCGAAAACCCGATCGGAGACAGGCATGGCCACCGTAGAACTGACCAAGGACAATTTCGAGCAGGTCGTCACCGGCAACGACGTGGTGATCGTCGATTTCTGGGCGCCCTGGTGCGCGCCCTGCCGCGCTTTCGCGCCCACCTTCGAGCAGGCGTCCGAGCAGCACGCCGACGTGGTATTCGCGAAGGTCAACACCGAGGAGGAACAGGAGGTCGCGGGCGCGTTCAATATTCGTTCCATCCCCACCCTGATGGTGTTTCGTGAGAAGGTGATTCTCTATGCCGAAGCGGGCTCGCTGCCGGCGCCGGCGCTGGAACAAGTGATCACCCAGGCCAAGGACATCGACATGTCTGCCGTGCACCGCGAGATTGCCGAGCGCGGCGCCGAGGGCTGAACGCGCTTGCGCCACCCGTGTCCGCAGCATGGCCGAGGGTAGTGCGTCCGGCTTTTGGAAAAGATCGCTGCGCGTTGCGGCCCTGCTCGCCGCGCTCGCTGCGCTAGTCATTGCCATCGGAGCGACCATGGGTCTATTCAGCGGCACGCGACCGGACAATCTGGGACTGCGCGACGGGCGCCTCGCGCCGCCGAAGCGCTCTCCCAATAATGTCAACAGCCAGATCGACAGGAACGCAGACGCAGAGCATTACATCGAGCCTTTGCGCTACGCGGGCGATGCCGGCCAGGCCTGGGCTGCCTTGCGACGCATCGTCGAGGGCATGCAGCGAGCCAGGGTGGTGCAAGCGGGGCCGGACTATCTGTACGCCGAATTCAGCTCCAGGCTGATGGGCTTCGTCGACGACGCCGAGTTCTACCTGGACAAGAAGGCCGGTGAAATTCAGGTGCGCTCGGCTTCGCGCCTGGGGAGGCGCGATTTCGGCGTCAACCGTGAGCGCATCGAATACATCCGCGCCAGGCTGGCGCAAGCCAAACCCTGAGGCCGGTATTCAGTAGCGCAGCAGCGCTGCGCGCACTTCCTGGCTTTCCAGGCGCTGGAGGAACCAGTGCAGCGCCTTGCCTTTCTCGCGCGAGCGCCAGGCGTAGTAGAGGTTGCCCGAGGGCTTGATTTCCTCCACCTCCTTTACCACCAGGCGCCCGGTCTTGATCAGCGCTGCGGCCGCATGCGCGGGCAGATAGCCGCAACCCAGACCCGCCGCCTGCGCCGCCACCTTGGATTCCAGGTCCGGGACCGTGAGCACGTCCTGACCGGTCAACAGCCCGACCGAGCGCGGCCTCAGATTGCGCGAACTGTCGCCGATGGCGACCGCGCGGTGCACGAGTATCTGCTCGTGCTTCAGTGGTTCGGACATCGCCGCCAGGGGGTGGCCGGGTGCGACGGCGAACACGAAATCCTTGTAGCCGAGCATGCGGATGGCGTATCCGCCGCCGGGCGGCACTTCACCCGATACGCCCAAGGCCAGTTCCGCACGGCCCGAAACCAGGGCATCCCAGGTGCCGGCCAGCACCTCGTGCATCAGGCGTATGCGTGTGCCCGATTCCTGCTCATAGAAATCCTTGACCAGCGCGAATAATTGCACCGCCGGTATCATGATGTCGAGCGCGATGCGCAGTTCCGTCTCCCAGCCGGTGGCCACCCGCTTGACGCGGCATTCCAGTTCGCCGGCGGCGCGCAGCAGCTGACGGCCTTCCTGCATCAGTTCCCGTCCGGCGGGCGTCAGCCGTGCGCGGTGGCCGCTGCGGTCGAACAGGACCACGTCCAGATCCTGCTCCAGCTTCTGCACCGTATAAGTAAGCGCGGACGGTACCCGATGCAGATCGGCCGCGGCTGCGGCAAAGCTGCCATTGCGCTCGATCGCGTCCATGACTTGCAGGGCGTCCAGGGTCAGCCTCATGCTCGAAATGTTGTTCAGTCAATTTGATTGAACAGGTGAAAATTGTCCGCTATTAATTTGGAAAGCGCAACCCTACACTTGGCAACAGCTTATTCATCGATTGAGAACATTCAGTTTGGAGAATCGCATGCTACAGGTACGCAAGGGCAAGGAACGCGGCTACGCCGACCACGGTTGGCTGAAGTCCTTTCACACATTCTCGTTTGCCGGTTATCACGATCCGGAGCACATGGGCTACGGCAGCCTGCGCGTGATCAACGAGGACCGCATTCTTCCCGGCAGCGGCTTCGGCACCCACGGTCACCGCGATATGGAAATCATCAGCTACGTGCTCGAAGGTGCGCTGGCGCACGAAGACAATATGGGCAACGGATCGAGCATCGTCCCTGGGGATGTACAGCGCATGAGCGCGGGCAAGGGGGTGCTGCATTCGGAATACAACCATTCCAAAGACGCGACCACTCACTTTCTGCAAATCTGGATCGAACCCAATGTCACCGGCATCCGGCCGAGTTACGAGCAGAAGCATTTCGACGCCGCGTCCAAGCGCGGCCGACTGCGCCTGATCGCATCCGGCGATGCGCGCGAGGGTTCGGTGCTGATCCATCAGGACGCCATGGTCTACGCGGCTCTGCTCGACGGGGCCGAGCGCATCGAGCACAGGCTGGACGCCGCCCGCAGGGCCTATGTGCACGTGGCGCGCGGCAGGCTCACGGTAAACGGCCGGTTGCTGCAGGCCGGCGACGCCCTCAAGGCGGGCGGTGTCGAAGCGCTGGTATTTGAAAAGGGCGAGCAGGCGGAATTCATCCTGTTCGATCTGGCATGAGAAATGAAATCGAGCGTGGGGAAAAGATGAATACAAATCTGCAAAATTCCGCGGCCCTGGCCGGCCGCATTCTGCTGGCGCTGATCTTCATCATCTCCGGCTACGGCAAAATCGCCGGCTACGCCGGCACCGCAGCCTATATGGCGAGCAAGGGCGTGCCTCTGGTCGGCATTTTGCTGCCCCTTACGATACTGGTGGAACTCGGGGGAGGCCTGCTCGTCGCCATGGGCTGGAAAGCGCGCTGGGCCGCGGCGGTGATCTTCCTGTTCCTGATCCCGGTCACACTGGTGTTTCACAATCCCTCGGGTCTAGCGCCGGCCGAGGCGCAGCAGCAGACCATCCAGCTACTGAAGAACCTGTCCATCATGGGAGGGATGCTGGGGGTCTTTGCTTTCGGTGCCGGCCGCTTTAGTATTGACGCAATGAAAGGTGCATGAGCGGGGGGCATGGGTGTTTCGCGCACGGGGCCGGCGCGGCAACGCGCCGCCGGTTCGAGACGGCGTGAGTACCGGCGTTCTTTCGCCGATCAGGGAGATTCGAACATGATCAGAAAGCTCCATCACAACGCCTATCGCTGCCGCGACTCGGAGCAGACACGGCAATTCTACGAGGACTTTCTCGGGCTGCGCCTGGCCGGCACGCTCGAGATCAAGGAGACGAAAAGCGGCCGCAGGACCGATACGCTGCATACGTTCTACGAACTCGGCGACGGATCCTATCTCGCGTTCTTCGAAGCGCCGGACATGGATTTCGAATTCAAGCAGCAGCACGACTACGATCTGCACATCGCCCTCGAGGTCGGGGAGCCCGAGCTGGAGCAAATGATGGCAAAAGGAAAGGCGCAGGGTATCGAAACCCGGGGGATCGCCGACCACGGCTTCATACGCTCGATCTACTTTCGCGACCCGAACGGCTACGTCATCGAACTGACCGCGAAAATGCCCGGCCATGCAAGCGAGATGGATCCTGCGATCAACGGTGCGCGCGCCAGGCTGGACCGGTGGAGCGCGAACAAGCTGCAGCAATCGACGACACCCGGCTGATGCGGACAGTCCTCACCGAGGCGCGCAGCACACACGGAGAGCAGATCATGACTGTCAGGATTCTCGTATTCGCGGGCAGCGCGCGTGCAAGCTCGCTCAATAAGAAGCTGGCGCGGGTCGCCGCCGCGGCGCTGCGTGCGGCCGGCGCGAGCGCGACCTTGGTCGACCTTGCCGACTATCCGATTCCGCTCTACGACGGGGACCTGGAAGCACGCGAGGGTCTGCCTGCCAACGCGCGCAAACTCAAGGACCTGTTCATTGCGCATCAGGGCCTGTTCATCGTTTCTCCGGAGAACAATGCCTCGGTGTCGGCTTTGCTCAAGAACACGCTGGACTGGGTCTCGCGCCAGGACGGCAGCGAAAGCGGCCTGGTGCCGTATCAGGGCAAGGTTGCGGCGATCGCCGGTGCTTCGCCCGGGATGCTGGGCGGCCTGCGCGGATTGACGCATTTGCGTGCGATTCTCCAGACCCTGCGGGTGCTGGTGCTGTCCGAGCAATTCGCGCTCGGCCACGCGGATCAGGCTTTCAACCCGGACGGCAGCCTCAAGGACGCGGCGCAACAGGCGGCAGTCGCAGCCTTGGCAACGCGTCTGGTGGAAGTCGGCGCCAAGCTCGGCGCCTGAATATCATCGGCAGGGCGCGCCCCGCCGGTGCGGCCAATGGCGCTCGACCTCGGGCGGTCCTGCACCGTGCCGCGCCCTTTGGGATTCGTTTCGCAATGAGAGGACATCGGCTGCGGGGACTGCCGTTGGGGCGCCTTCCTTCAAGCTGCCCCGACCAGGGGCGATTTCGGCAATTCTGAAACGGCTTCCTGGTTTTCATCCGAGGATCGCCATGCATTTGATCGAACAGGCTGCAATATTTCTGCTTACTGCCGTGTTGCTGGTGCCGCTGTTCAAGCGGCTCGGGCTGGGCGCAGTACTGGGCTACCTTGCTTCGGGCATGGCCATCGGCCCCTGGGGCATGGGGCTGATAGGCGAGGTCCAGGCGACGATGAGCTTCGCCGAATTCGGCGTGGTGCTGCTACTGTTCCTGATCGGCCTCGAATTGCAGCCAAGCCGGCTTTGGGTGTTGCGCCGGCCGGTATTCGGCCTGGGCACCGCGCAAGTGGCGGTGACCACGCTCGCGCTGCTCGCGGCGTGCCTGCCGTTCGGCTTGGGTTGGCGCGAGGCGCTGGTTGTCGGCTTCGGCCTGGCGATGTCATCGACGGCACTGGTGATTTCCTCGCTCGCCGAGCGCGGCCAGCTCGCCGCGCGCCACGGGCGCAGTGCCTTTGCCATACTGTTGTTCCAGGACCTGTCGGTAATCCCGATGCTGGCCTTGCTGCCCTTGCTGGCATCGAATGGCGCTCATGCCGGCGGCAACTGGATGGCGGCGCTCAAGGGCGTCGCCGTAGTCGTCGCGGTGATCGCCGGCAGCAGGCTGGTGGTGCGCCCGCTGCTCAAGCTCGTGGCGCGTTTTGGCGGGCGCGAGGTATTCACGGCTGCGGCTTTGCTCCTCGTCGTCGGTGCTGCGCTGGTCATGGAAAAGATCGGCCTGTCGATGTCGCTGGGCGCATTTCTCGCCGGAGTGCTGCTGGCAGATTCCGAGTTCCGCCACGAGCTCGAAGCGGACCTGGAGCCGTTCAAGGGCTTGCTGCTCGGTTTGTTCTTTATCGCCGTGGGCATGAGTGCCAATCTCGGGCTCGCGTGGCAACAGCCTGTTGCGGTGTTCGGACTGGCGCTGAGTTTGATGGCGGTCAAGTTCGTACTCGTTTACGCCCTCGCGCGCGCCGGCGGCTCGCCCGACGCTACGGCGCAGCGGCTCGCGGCGGCGCTGGCCCAGGGTGGCGAGTTTGCTTTCGTGCTGTTCGCCGCCGCGGCGGGCCTGGGCGTGTTTAGCACTGCAACGGCGCAACTGCTGGTGATGGTGGTGACGCTGTCGATGCTGCTGGCGCCACCGTTTTTTGCGCTGCACGAGCGCCTGCTCGAGCGCTGGCTGGCGCGGAGCGCGACGCCCGAGTACGACAGCATAGACGGGCCCGGCAATCCGGTGATCATCGCCGGATACGGCCGCTTCGGCCAGATCGTGTCGCGCGTGCTGCGCATGTGCGGCCTGCCCTTCACTGCCCTGGAGGCGAACTACCAGCAGGTGGATTTCGTGCGCCGCTTCGGCAGTAACAAAGTCTATTACGGCGACGCCTCCCGGCTCGAACTGCTGCACGCGGCCAAGGCGGGCGAGGCCAAGCTGTTCGTGCTGGCCATCGACGACGTCGAGGCGTCGGTCAAGACCGCAGAGGTGGTGCGCAAGCACTTTCCCGATCTGCCGATCCTCGCGCGTGCGCGCAACCGCGTGCACTACTTCCGGCTGCGCGACCTGGGCATCAAAGCGATCCACCGCGAGACCTTTCCGGCCAGCCTCGATGTGGCGCGCCTGGCGTTGCTACGGCTCGGTTTCGGCGCGGCAGCGACCGAACACGCAATCGCAATGTTCCGGCAGCACGACGAGGGCCAGCTCGAGGCGCAATACGCGCTGAAGCATGACGAGGCGCGGTTGATTCAGAGCGCGAAAGAGGCCGCCGAGCAATTGCGCGAATTGTTCGAGGCCGACAGCTTCGGACCGCTGGCCGATTTCCCGCGCAAGGCCGCGGATGGCGACCCGACCCGCGCCTGACATGCGCGGCCCTTGCTGGCTGTCGAACCGCCGTTTGGCTTTAGAATGCCGGTATGAAACGCATGCTTGTCCTGATTTCCGGCCGCGGCAGCAACATGCAGGCCATGGTCGAAGCCGGCTTGCCGGTAACGGCAGTGATCAGCAACCGCGCGGACGCGGCCGGCCTGGCCTACGCGGCCGGCCGCGGCATAGCCACAGCCGTCGTCGCCCACGGCGGCTATGCCACGCGCGAGGCATTCGACGCGGCGCTGGCGCAGGCGATCGACGGCTTTCATCCAGACCTGGTAGCCCTGGCAGGTTTCATGCGCATACTCACCTCAGGATTCGTGCAGCGTTACGAAGGCCGCTTGCTCAACATCCATCCCTCGCTGCTGCCCGCGTTCACCGGGCTGGATACCCACGCGAGGGCGCTTGCGGCGGGGGTGAAGCTGCATGGCTGCACGGTGCACTTCGTCACGGCGGCGCTCGATCACGGACCGATAGTCATCCAGGCGGCGGTGCCGGTGTTTGCGCACGACGATGAAACCAGGCTCGCTGCGCGCGTGCTGGCGCAGGAGCACCGCATCTATCCTCAAGCCGCGCGCTGGTTCCTGGACGGGAAACTGGTCATCGAAAACGGGGTGGTGCGCATTGAAGGTGACCATCCCCAGCAGTTGTACGCGCCATGATCAGATCAATCGCGTTTGTCGCCGCCTGCCTTTTCGCCGGCTATTGCGCGGCGCTGCCGCCGCAAAAGCTGAGTCTGACTTACGAGCTGAGCTACGCCGGCATCGTTGCCGCAGAGATGACGGAGGTGCTCGAGCACGATGGCAAGCATTTTTCGCTGAGTTCGGCAGGCCGCGGCAAGGGCATAGGTGCGCTGCTCTACAGCGGCACCGCAAGGCGCTGGTGCCGCGGCGAGATTACCGGCGCCGGCCTGCGCCCGCTCGAGTATCGGGAACAGCGCGGGGACAGGCCGGCTTCCGTGGCCAAATTCGACTGGACCGGGAAGACGCTGACGCAGGAGCACGAAGGCAGGAGCGAGACCACGAACATGGTCCTGCCGCTGCAGGACCGGCTGAGCTTTGTCTACAATTTCGCGTTCCAGTCCTCGCCCGATCTCAAGCCGGGCAAGCAGATCGATATCACGGTGACCGACGGCAGGGGGTTGACGCATTTTCAGTATAAAGTCGCCGGCGATGAAGTGCTGAAGACGCCGGCGGGCGAGTTTGCAAGCGTGCATCTGGTCAAGCAGCGCGAGAATAGTGAAGACAAGGCCACCGAACTCTGGTTTGCGCGCGACCGCCATTACCTGCCGGTACGCGTCCTCGTCATAGAGAAAGACGGCGTGCGCATCGACCAGATGCTGACGCACATCGGCAAATAGTGTCCGACCCGCGCGCCGCTGACTCCTGAATCATGTCATTGCCCCGACCCCTGCTGGATCACACTGCGACCGCGCTTGCCGCGGTGCTTGAATTCAAGTATCCGGCGGATGCCGTGGTATCGCGTTATTTGCGCGCCCACCCGATACTGGGGCAGCAGGACCGCGCCTTTGTCGCCGAGACCGTTTTCGCCGTGCTGCGCCGCCTGCGCCTGCTTGAATCCCTGGCCGGGGGGCGGGATCCGCGCCGCCTGGTGCTGGCGGCACTGACGCGCTTGCGCGGCCTGAGTCTGCGCGAGCTGGATTCGGCGTTGAAAGCGGGAGAACGCGAGTGGCTCATCGAATTCAAGACACGGGCCGAGGACAGCTCGCTCGCGGCGCGCTGCGATTTCCCTGATTGGCTGCTTGCCAGGCTGCAGCGGCAATACAGCGACAAGGAACTGCTGGCGCTTGCGCTTAGCCTGCACAAGAGTGCGCCGCTGGATCTGCGCGTGAACGTGCAGAAGGCCGAGCGCGAGGCGGTGCTCGCGCGCCTGGCGGCCGACGGAATCGCCGCGCATGCGACGCCGTACTCGCCGACAGGCGTGCGTCTGGAGGGCAAACCGCAGATCAATCGGCACGCGTTGTTTCTCGAGGGCGCGGTCGAAATCCAGGACGAAGGCAGCCAGATCCTGTGCCAGCTGTTGGCCCCGCGACGCGCAGAGATGGTGGCGGATTTCTGCGCCGGCGCCGGCGGCAAGACCCTGGCGCTGGGGGCGCTGATGCGTTCCAGTGGCAGGCTGTATGCGTTCGACGTTTCGGAAAAGCGTCTCGCGGGGCTCAAGCCGCGCCTTGCGCGATCGGGACTTTCCAACGTGCATCCGCAGTGGATCGCCAGCGAAAACGACGCGCGTCTGAAGCGTCTTGCGGGCAAGCTCGACCGCGTGCTGGTGGATGCGCCCTGCACCGGGCTGGGTACGCTGCGGCGCAATCCCGATCTCAAATGGCGCCAGAGCGTAGAGACTTTGACCGCATATCGCGCAAAGCAGGAGGTGATCTTGGCTGCCGCCGCCAGGTTGGTGAAGCCGGGCGGCTTGATGATGTATGCAAGCTGCAGCCTGCTCGAAGAAGAAAACGCGGAGGTGGTGCAGTCTTTTTTGGCCGGACACGCGCAGTTCGAGTTGCGCCCGGCCGGCGAGGCTCTGGCGCAGCAGCGCATCGAACTCGATACCGGGGAATACCTGCGCCTGGCGCCGCATGTGCACGGTACCGACGGCTTTTTCGCGGCCCTGCTGGCGAAGAAGAAGGCATGAGGCGGATCGTGCCAGCGCTGGTGATGCTCTGCGCTTGCGCGGCCGCAGCGCAGGCGCCGGAACAGCGGGCGCCGGAGCAGCGGGCGCTGACTCCCGTACTGCGGCAAGCGCCGCCGATCCTGCCGGTGAGGCGTATGCCGCCGGCGCTGCCGGCGCGGGGCACGGTGCAGCTGGCGTTCACACCCTGGGACAATGCCGAAGCAATGATAGTCGAGGGTATTCGCGGGGCGAAGCAACAGATTCTGGTGCAGGCTTTCAGCTTCACCAGCCGCGCGTTGGCGTATGCGCTGATCGCAGCCAGGAAGCGCGGCGTGGATGTGCAGGTCATGGCGGACAGGGAGCAGACCTACAGCGGCGAGGCCAGCCGCATACCCGACCTGGTCCAGGCCGGCGTTCCGGTCGTACTGGAGGTACGTTATCAAAGTGCGCACAACAAGGTGATGGTCGTGGACGCGGGGACCGCCGACGGCGCGGTCATCACGGGGAGCTACAATTGGACCTATGCCGCGCAATACAAGAACGCCGAGAATGTGCTGATCCTGCGCGGCAACCCTGATATCGTGAGCGCTTACGCCGCCAACTGGAGACGGCACTTTGCCGAAGCTTTGCCCTACGCCGAGCAATGAAGAACCCGTTTAGCCCCCTGCTGGAAAAGGCCTGGATCGATCTGCACGACCCCCAGGTCGCATGGCAGATCGCGATCCTGCTCGTCTTCTTCGCGCTTGCCTGGGCAGTGGGCCGGGCGCTGCGCCTGGACCGCGTCGCAGCCGATGGCATCTGGAGGTTCGGCGTCGGCGGCTTGAGGCGCATCCTGTTTCCTGGCGTCGCACTGATCCTGCTCGCGGTGAGCATCAACCTGTTCAAACACTGGATTGAAGTCGATCTGCTGCGGCTGTTCGTGCCGCTGCTCCTGGCGCTTCTGCTGGTGCGAATTTTCTTTTACCTCCTGCGCCAGGCGTTTCCGCGGGGCAGCGTCGCGCGCACCTTCGAAAGAGCCATTGCGATCATGGTATGGGGCGCGCTCGCGCTGCACATCGCGGGTGTGCTCCCGGAGGTGATCGATTTTCTGGACGAAATCACCTTCCGTTTTGGCAAGGAGAAATTCTCGCTGTGGCTGGCGTTGCAGGGATTGT
The DNA here is from genome assembly GCA_014860355.1 of Burkholderiales bacterium. Lineage (GTDB taxonomy): Bacteria > Pseudomonadota > Gammaproteobacteria > Burkholderiales > SG8-39 > 2-12-FULL-64-23. Next base: position 29,304 of record JACZJV010000044.1, read on the forward strand.
TCTGGGCCGTGATCACCCTGCTCGGGGCGTTGTGGCTCAGCGGTGTCATCGAGGCGCGGCTGATGCGTGCCGAATCGCTGCATTCTAGCCTGCGCGTGGTGTTCTCGCGCCTGGCCACCGCCTTGCTGGTGCTGGTGGCCGTGCTCATGGTGCTGCCGATAGTCGGTGTCGATCTCACTGTATTGTCGCTGTTCGGCGGCGCAATAGGCGTTGGCCTGGGTTTCGGTCTGCAAAAGATCGCCAGCAACTACGTCAGCGGTTTCATCATCCTGCTCGACCGTTCGATCCGCATCGGTGACCTGATTACCGTGGACAATTTCTATGGCGAAGTGAAAAACATCACCACGCGCTACGTGGTAGTGCGCGCACTCGACGGGCGCGAGGCCATCATTCCCAATGAACTGCTGATTGCGACGACGGTTCTCAACCACTCCTACTCCAATCGCCAGATCCGGATCGGGCTTGATCTGCAGATTGCGTATCGCAGCGACCTGCAGCGGGCGATGCAGCTGATGGAGGAGGCGGCGCGCAAGCACCCGCGCGCGCTTGCCGACCCGCCTCCGACAGCTTTCCTGATCCGCTTCGCCGACAGCGGCGTCGATCTCCAACTGGGCGTCTGGATCGGCGATCCGGAGCAGGGTACGCTCAGCATCCGCTCCGAGATTTATCTGGATATCTGGCGCGCGTTCAAGGAAGCGGGGATCGAGATTCCGTTCCCGCAGCGGGAAGTCCGGATCCTGCCCAACGCCGACGGCACGCCGGGCTGATTCGGCGCGCGGCGCGCCTGGCCTAGCGCGTTGTACCAACGCTCATTGCGGTATACTTCGAAGATCCTGCAGGTCCGGCAAAAATTATGGGTTCTATGGAGCGTTGATGCTTTTTTCGGGGATTTTGGATTTGCCTTGGTGGGGTCTGGTCTTGGTGACGCTGGTGCTGACCCATGTCAGCATCGTTGCCGTTACCATTTATCTGCATCGCCACCAGGCGCACCGCGCGCTGGATCTGCACCCGGTGGCGAGCCATTTCTTCCGCCTCTGGCTGTGCCTGACCACGGGCATGGTGACCAAGGAGTGGGCCGCCATCCACCGCAAGCACCACGCCAAATGCGAGACTGCGGATGATCCGCACAGTCCGCAGATATACGGGATCAATCGCGTGCTTTGGGGGGGCGTGTTTCTCTACGTCAAGGAATCCCATAACAAGCAGACGCTGGAACGCTACGGCCACGGCACGCCGGACGACTGGCTGGAGCGCAATATATACAGCAACCGCGCCAAGATCGGGCTGTTGCTGATGGGTGTGGCAAACATCGCAATGTTCGGTATCGTGCCCGGCCTGTTGATTCTGGCGGTGCAGATCGCGTGGATCCCTTTCTGGGCTGCCGGCGTAATCAATGGCATCGGCCATTATTGGGGCTACCGCAATTGGTCTACCGCCGATGCCAGCACCAATATTTTCCCCCTGGGAATCCTGATCGGCGGGGAGGAGCTGCATAACAATCACCACGCCTACGGCTCATCGGCGAAGCTCTCCAACAGATGGTACGAGTTCGACATCGGCTGGGCGTATATCCGCACGCTCGAACTGCTGGGGCTGGCCGATGTCAAGAAGGTCGCGCCCAGGCCGCGATTCACCGAGGCGAAGCCGGTGGCCGATTTCGATACGCTGCAGGCCGTCATCGCCTGCCGCTACGACGTTCTGGCGAAGTACGCCAAATCGTTCAAGAATACCTATGCCGAGGAACTGCGCGCGCTGCACCGCTTCGCGCCGCAGGAAGCGCAGTCCCTGAAGGGGCTGAAGCGCTGGCTCAATCGAGACGAAAAACAGATGTGCGGTGAAGAGCGCGCCAGGCTGGCCGCGGCGCTGTCCAAAAGCGAGAAGCTGTCGACGTTCTACACCATGCGCAAGGAACTGGCTGCGCTATGGGAGCGTTCCAACGCCTCGCGCGAGCAATTGCTGAAACAACTGCAGGACTGGTGCCGGCGCGCCGAGGCAAGCGGTATCCGGCAGTTGGAGGAGTTCTCGTTCAGGCTGCGCACCTACGCCTGAAATGAAAAAGGCCGCAGCGGCGGCCTTTTCAACGATTCCATAGACGCTTACTTCAGCTTGGTCTCTTTGTAGAGTACATGCCGGCGCACCTTGGGATCGAACTTCATGATTTCCATCTTGTCCGGCATGGTGCGCTTGTTCTTGCTCGTGGTGTAGAAGTGGCCGGTGCCGGCTGTCGATTCCAGTTTGATCTTGTCGCGCATGACTAAATCTCCCCCTTGGCGCGCAGGTCTTTCAGAACTGCGTCTATGCCCTTCTTGTCAATGGTGCGCAGGCCGTTGGCGGACACGCGCAAGCTGATCCAGCGGTTCTCGCTTTCGACCCAGAAACGGCGATAGTGCAAATTGGGCAGAAAGCGGCGATTGGTGCGGTTGTTGGCGTGGGACACATTGTGTCCGGCCATGGGCTTCTTGCCGGTTACTTGGCATACGCGTGCCATGGTAATACTCCGAATGCGGAAAAGCGCGAATTATACGCTACTATCTCGCGGAATTTCAAGCGGAAATTCGGCAATACGCAGCACAGGGCGAAATTCAAGTCACTGTTTCATAGGCCATTCAGGAGGATTTGCATCGAGGAACCTTCGGCCGCGGGGCGGCCGGAAACAGGCATTCTGGTCAAAATCAGATCAGGCCGCGTTCAGCGAACGATAGCGCCGAATTGCCGGCGACGATGAAATGGTCCAGGACTCGTATGTCCACCAGGTCCAGGGCGTGTTTGAGCGACTGCGTCAGCACCTGGTCTGCGTGGCTGGGTTCGGCCACCCCGGAGGGATGGTTGTGCGCGAGAATCACCGCGGCGGCGTTGTGCTCCAAGGCGCACTTGACCACTTCGCGCGGATATACGCTGGTCTGGGTCAGGGTGCCGCGGAACAACTCCTCGCAGGCGAGGACCCGGTTCTGTGCGTCCAGCAGTACGGCGAGAAACACTTCGTGTTCGCGCTTGGCCAGGGTCAATCGCAGAAAATCGCGCACAGCCGCGGGCGAGCCGAGCGCGTCGCCCGAGCGCAGCGTTTCCGCGAGCGCGCGGCGTGCCATTTCCATCACTGCTTGCAACTGGGAAAATTTCGCGTCACCCAGGCCCGGTAGTCCGGCCAGGTCGGAGCGCTTGGCTGCGAACAGGGACGACAGACCTCCGCAGTGCAGGAGCAGCTCGCGCGCCAGGTCTACCGCGCTCTTGCCGCGCACGCCGGTGCGCAGAAAGATGGCCACTAGCTCGGCGTCCGAAAGCTTCGCCGGCCCGAGTTTCAGCAGCTTTTCCCTAGGTCGTTCCAGTTCCGGCCAGTCGGTGATCGCCATGTGCGGCCTTTTCAATTGGCGTAAAATTCATTATCCGTTTTAACGCGTGGTTGCTGATTTCGATGACCGATATCAAGGGCAAGCGCATTCTGCTGGGGCTGAGCGGCGGAATAGCCGCCTACAAAATTGCCGAATTGACCCGCTTGCTCACGCAGGCGGGCGCAGAAGTGCAGGTGGTGATGACGGCGGCGGCCTGCCGCTTCATCACGCCCGTAACCATGCAGGCACTTTCTGGAAATCCGGTGCATGGCGACTTGTGGGACGCAAGCGTGCCCAACAACATGGCTCACATCGAATTGTCGCGCGGATGCGATGCCATTGTGGTTGCGCCGGCCAGCGCCGATTTCCTCGCCAAACTTGCACAGGGCCTGTGTGACGACCTGCTCTCTACCCTGTGCCTGGCGCGCGAGTGCCCGCTGCTGGTGGCGCCGGCGATGAATGTGCAGATGTGGGGCAATCCGGCTACGCAGCGCAACGCGAAGCAGCTGAGCGCGGACGGGGTCATCATCCTCGGGCCCGCTAGTGGCGACCAGGCCTGTGGCGAAGTCGGCATGGGGCGCATGCTCGAAGCGGAAGAAATCTTCGAAGAGATCGATGCCTTTTTCCAGCCGAGATTGCTCGCCGGCAAGCGCGTGCTCGTCACCGCCGGGCCGACATACGAGGCGATCGACACGGTGCGCGGAATTACCAATATCAGCTCCGGAAAGATGGGCTATGCGGTGGCGCGCGCGGCGCGCGAAGCGGGTGCCGTGGTAACACTGGTGAGCGGTCCTACGGCGCTGGCCGCGCCGCGTGGCATGGAGCGAATCAAAGTCTCGGCTGCGCAGGAGATGTATGACGCGGTGATGGCGCGCGTGGGGAAGGCCGATGTGTTCATCGGCGTCGCCGCGGTCGCGGATTACCGGCCTAAGGAGGCCAGGCGCCAAAAGCTTAAAAAAGGTACGGGCGGGATGACACTCCAATTGCAGCAAAATCCCGATATTCTCGGTACCGTTGCTGCGCGCAGAAAGGCGCCGTTCTGCGTCGGCTTCGCCGCAGAGACGGAGAACCTGGACGCTTATGCGCAAGCGAAACGCCGGCGCAAGAACGTGCCGCTGCTAGCCGCCAACCTTGCCCAATACGCTTTTGGCGCCGACGACAACCAGCTGATCCTGTTCGATGACCAGGGCAGGCACGAACTTGCGCGCGCACCCAAGATCGAGCTCGCGCGCGCACTCGTCGCACACATCGCCAGCTTGCTGCTGCCGAAAAAATAAGAACCTGCGACTGCGGGGACGCCAAGGACCCGCTGCCTCGTTTTTCCTCCAAATCCCTTGCGTTCGATTAGAAATGTCAGCCATGCACAAACTCGATGTGAAGATCCTTGATCCGCGCCTCAGGGCCAATTTGCCGCACTACGCCACTGAGGGGGCCGCCGGCCTGGACCTGCGCGCCTGCATCGATGCACCGGTAGAGCTCGAGCCCGGAGCAACCGAGCTTGTGCCCAGCGGCATTGCCATCCATCTCACCGATCCCGCGCTCGCGGCCATTGTGCTGCCGCGCTCGGGGCTGGGTCACAAGCACGGCATCGTGCTCGGCAACCTGGTCGGCTTGATCGACTCCGACTACCAGGGGCAGATTTTCGTGTCGCTGTGGAATCGAGGCGGCAGCGCGTTCACGCTCAATCCCCTGGAGCGCATAGCCCAGCTGGTGGTGGTGCCGGTGCTGCAGGTGCAGCTCAACGTGGTCGAGGATTTTGCCGCAAGCGAGCGCGGCATCGGCGGTTTTGGCAGTACGGGCAAGGCGTGACGCCGCTGTCTGCGACCCGGTGAAACGAAACAGGCCGCGTCTGCGGCCTGTTTGCCCGGGGCTTGCTACGTTCGCGTTCGTCGTTCGGGCGGGTTGCGGATCAGCCGAACATGTCGTCGATGATGTTTTGATACCAGCTTTCGGCGTAGGAAGCCTCCAGGCTGAAGTGGCCGTCCTTGGGCGTCAAACCTCCGGCGCCCTTCACCTCTGCGATCTTGCCATCCGTGTAAGTGTACACCCCGGCGACGGAGAGACCGTGGTCGGGTGTAACCAGGCTGTAGCAGGTATTGACCCATGAAGGCACATCCGGTGACCTGCCGTTCAGCAAGGCGACAATGGCCGCAGCGCAGACCTTGGCCTCGGAGTTTGCGGCATAGCCCGACTTGGGTATGGGTGCCTGAATGGCAGCATCGCCGATCACGTGGATGCCCTTGTGCACCTTGGATTCCCAGGTGAGAGGGTCCACCGGGCACCAGCCCGAGGCGTCGGTGAGACCGGCGACTGCGGCGATATGCCCCGCCTTCTGAGCGGGTATCACATTCAGCACATCCGCCTTGACTTCGCCGAATTCGGTGACGACCGTGCGGCTTTCGGCCTTGATCGCGCGCGCCATGCCGTCATTGGCCTTGGACCGCCATTCGATCATGCTGTTGGCTGTACCGTAGCCGTAATGCGTAGTCCAGCCCGCGACGAACAAGCCCTGTTTGGAGAATGCGTCCTTCGCATCCATAATCAGAACCTTGGATCTTGGCTTGTGCTTCTTGAAATAGTTGGCGACGAGGCTGGCGCGTTCATAGGGGCCCGGCGGGCATCGGAACGGATTCGGTGGAGCGGCAATGACGAACAAGCCTCCATTCCGCATGGACTCCAGCTGCTTGCGTAGCAGCGCCGTCTGCGGACCGGCGTGCCAGGCGTGAGGCACCGATTCGGCAACGGCTTCCCCGTAACCGTCAATGGTGTCATAGCGGAAGTCCACGCCCGGAGACACCACGCAGCGATCGTATTTGATGCTCTGTCCGCCCCTGGTCTTGACCACTTTGGCGACCGGGTCGATGCTCACCGCCGTGTCGTGGACCACGTTGATGCCGTGCTTCTTCGACCAGCCGGCATATCCATGGGTGATCCAATTCTGCTCCTTGATTCCGCCGATGACCCAGTTGCTCATGAAACAGGTGGCGAACTCGGTCTTGGGCTCCACCACGGTCACCTTGACGCCCGAGTCCAAATGGCGGATGTACTTTGCGCAGGTCGCACCACCCGCACCGCCGCCAATGATGACCACGTGACCGCTGCCCGGCTTGGAACCGGCGCTTGTGCAGCCTACCAAGCCAAGACCGGAGAGCGCTCCCGCCGCGCCCACGGCCTTGATAAAGCGTCGTCTGTTCATTGTCATTGTCTCCTCCCCTCACTTCAGGCCGCTGTAGTACTTGGCCACGTTATCCAGCTCGCCATCGCTGTAACCCTTGGCGATCCGGTTCATGATGGTGCCTTTCCTCTTGTCGGACTTGAACTCCTTCATGCTTTCGGACAGGTAGACCGCCGGCTTTCCTCTCAAACCCGGGATAATGCCTTTACTGATTCCCTCGAAGCCGTGACACCCGTTGCACTGTGCGGCGATTATTTTTCCACCTGCATCGGCCGCCGAAACGGCCTGACTGGCGGCAATTCCAGCGATTGCCAAAAACGCATATAGCCTGGTTCTGCGCATATCGGTATCCCCCCTTACGACATATTTGCCACAAAAAGACGTTCAGTCGATCCGCTGCCGGCGAACACGGCAGTCAATAGCGCAACGCGCACTGGTTATGCGGACGATCCCCCTTGTTCGGGAATGTTTTTCTTGTTCGCTAGTTTTGAAGTGTCGGCTTGAGTCTGGTCGGTGTCAAGTCGGGCGCACAGTCGTCGGGCGCCCGGCTTATCGGCGCATAAGCCGGATCGGCTGCGAAAAAAGACCGCCAGCGGCGGCCTTTTTTCGATCCTGCAGGTGCTTCAGTTCGTCTGCACCACCGGCGGCGGCGCGACCGGCGTGTCGTCGGCGAAAATGAGCCTCACCTTGTCTGCCGCATCGATATCGATGCTGACCTTGCCGCCGCTCACAAGGCGCCCGAACAGCAGTTCGTCGGCCAGGGCGCGGCGCACCGTGTCCTGGATCAGGCGCGCCATCGGCCGCGCGCCCATGAGCGGATCGAACCCGTGTTTGGCGAGATGCGCCTTCAGCACTTCGGTAAAAATCACCTCGACTTTTTTCTCGTGCAGCTGTTCCTCAAGCTGCATCAGGAATTTGTCCACCACGCGCAGGATGATTTCATGGTCGAGCGCGGCAAAGGAAATGATCGCGTCCAGCCGGTTCCTGAACTCGGGGGTGAACATGCGCTTGATCTCCGCGAGTTCGTCTCCGGTGGTGCGCGACTGGCTGAATCCTATGCTGCTCCTGTTCAGGGCCTCGGCACCGGCGTTGGTCGTCATGATGATCACGACATTGCGGAAATCGGCCTTGCGCCCGTTGTTGTCGGTAAGCGTGCCGTGGTCCATCACCTGCAGCAGGATGTTGAAAATGTCGGGGTGCGCTTTTTCGATCTCGTCGAGGAGCAGCACGCAGTGCGGCTTCTTGGTGATCGCCTCGGTCAGCAGTCCGCCCTGGTCGAATCCGACATAGCCCGGCGGCGCGCCGATCAGTCGCGACACGGCATGGGGCTCCATGTACTCGGACATGTCGAAGCGAATCAATTCTATGCCCATGCAGTAGGCGAGCTGGCGCGCCACTTCGGTCTTGCCGACGCCGGTAGGCCCGGAAAACAGAAACGACCCGATCGGCTTGGTCGGCTGGCCCAGGCCGCTGCGCGCCATTTTGATCGAGGCGGCCAGCGCATCGATGGCTCTGTCCTGGCCGAAAACCACAGCCTTGAGGTCGCGGTCCAGATTCCTCAGCGACTCCCTATCGTCGGAGGACACGCTTCTGGTCGGAATGCGCGCGATCTTGGCGATGATCTCCTCTATTTCGACCTTGCCCACGACCTTCTTCTGCTTGGTCTTGGGCAGAATGCGCTGCGCGGCGCCGGCCTCGTCGATTACGTCGATAGCTTTGTCCGGTAAATGCCGGTCATTGATAAAGCGCGCCGACAACTCGGCCGCGGTGGTGAGCGCTGCAGCGGAATACTTGATCCCGTGATGTGCCTCGAAGCGGCTCTTCAGACCGCGCAGGATGGCCACCGTTTCCTCTACTGATGGCTCGACGACATCGATCTTCTGGAAACGACGCGACAGGGCATGATCCTTTTCGAATACGCCACGGTACTCGTTATAGGTAGTCGCGCCGATGCACTTCAGCTGCCCCGAGGAAAGCGCGGGCTTGAGCAGGTTGGATGCGTCCAGGGTCCCGCCGGATGCGGCGCCGGCACCGATCAGGGTATGGATCTCGTCGATGAACAGGATCGCATTGCAGTTATCCAGCAACTGCTTCAGCACCGCCTTCAGGCGCTGTTCGAAATCGCCGCGGTACTTGGTCCCCGCGAGCAATGCGCCCATGTCCAGCGCATACACCTGGCAGCGCGCCAGGACTTCAGGCACTGCGCCTTCGACGATGCGCCGCGCCAGGCCCTCGGCGATGGCCGTCTTGCCTACCCCGGCTTCGCCGACCAGCAGCGGATTGTTCTTGCGCCGCCGGCACAAGGTCTGGATCACGCGCTTCAGTTCGCGTTCGCGGCCGATGAGAGGATCGATCTTGCCGACCAGGGCCTGCGCGTTCAGATTGAGGGTGTAGGTTTCGAGCGCGCCGTGGCCGGCCTGTTCGTCCTGCTGTTCCTCGCCGGTCTCCGGCTTTGCGCTCTGGCTTTGCGGCGTCTTGGTGATGCCGTGCGAAATGAAGTTGACCACGTCCAGCCGGGTAATGCCTTGCTGATGCAGGTAGTACACCGCGTGCGAGTCTTTCTCGCCGAATATGGCTACCAGTACGTTGGCACCCGTCACCTCCTTCTTGCCGGAGGACTGCACGTGCAGGATTGCGCGCTGGATTACGCGCTGGAAACCCAGTGTCGGCTGGGTGTCGATCTCCTCGGTTCCGGCCACGGTCGGGGTGTGCTCGGCCACGAAGCCGCTCAGAGATTTGCGCAGTTCGTCGACATTGGCGGCGCAGGCGCGCAGCACTTCGGCAGCGGTGGGATTGTCCAGCAGCGCCAGCAACAGGTGCTCGACCGTAATGAACTCATGGCGCTTCTGTCGTGCCTCGACAAAGGCCATGTGCAAGCTGACTTCAAGTTCCTGGGCAATCATTCAGTTTCCTCCATCACGCATTGAAGCGGATGTTGATGTTGGCGGGCGAAACTGCCCACCTGTTCTACCTTGGTAACGGCTACGTCCCTGGGATAGACTCCGCATACTCCCATCCCTTCCCGGTGCACCTTCAGCATTACCTGTGTTGCCTGTTCGCGGCTCAGGTTGAAGAACGTCTGCAGTACGACGACCACGAATTCCATGGGCGTGTAGTCGTCATTCAGCAGCATTACCTTGAACAGCGGCGGCGGCTTGACCCTGGCCTTCTTCGCCTCTAAGACGGTCCCTTCACGCGTCCGGTTCGCCATGCTCGCTCACCCACCTAAACACTATTCCAGATTCTACACTCAGTCAATTTGACTTGTGCTTCGATACGTTCAGGAAATCTCAAGCGGGCATCGAAATGAAGGGTCTCTCCCCTTGCTTGACCGGTCTTGTCCATGATATTGGGGGTCATTCCGGAAATTCCGAACGCGCCCGTTTGACAATGATGCACGGCACCAAGTTCCGCCCATCATTGCTGCATTATCGCCCGAAAAGCGCTATTCCTGCGCGTAATCGTAATCGCTGTTGCGACGCGGCGCAATGCTTGCGGAAGGTGCTTGCGGAAAGTGTGGAAGGTGCAAATCCGGAGCATTCGTGTCAAGGGCGCAGCCACTTGTAGTAACCCAAGGCCCGCAGGGCAAGCAAGCCTCCGGCATCCTGGTTGCCGACTTAACCGTCGCCTGAGCGGCGGCGGTCGGGAACGCGGCAGGAGGCGCTGGGCCAGCTGCCGCTTTCATTCCGGCGCGCACCGCTCGAACGCGAGTGAGCAGGTCGCGCGCAAAACGGCGAAGTACCGCCTCAGCGCATGTTGTCGATCAAGGCCTGGCCGAATCCCGAACACGAGACTTGCTTGGCGCCGGTCATGAGGCGCGCAAAGTCGTAGGTGACGGTCTTGGCCTGGATCGCCGTGGTCATAGCGTTGATGATCAGATCGGCTGCCTCGACCCACCCCATGTGGCGCAGCATCATTTCCGCCGAGAGTATCTCCGATCCGGGGTTGACGTAGTCCTTGCCCGCGTATTTCGGCGCTGTGCCGTGGGTGGCTTCGAACATGGCAACGGTGTCGGACATGTTGGCGCCAGGTGCGATGCCGATGCCGCCGATTTGCGCTGCCAGGGCATCGGAGATCAAGTCGCCGGTCAGGTTTAGGGTCGCGATCACGTCATACTCGGCCGGGCGCAGCAGGATCTGCTGCAGCATTGCGTCGGTGATCACATCCTTGACCACGATTTCCTGGCCCGTCTTCGGGTTCTTGTAGCTCATCCACGGACCACCGTCGATCAACTTGGCGCCGAATTCCTTCTGCGCGAGCGCATAGCCCCAATCGCGGAACGCGCCTTCCGTGAATTTCTGGATATTGCCCTTGTGCACCAGGGTGACCGACTTGCGATTGTTGTCGATCGCGTACTGGAACGCTTTCCTGATCAGCCGTTCGCTACCTTCGCTCGAAACCGGCTTGATGCCGATGGCCGAAGTCGCCGGAAAGCGGATCTTTGTGACCTTCATTTCCTTAATCAGGAATTCGATGATCTTCTTCGCCTCTGGAGTCCCTGAGGCCCACTCGATGCCGGCGTAGATGTCCTCGGCGTTCTCGCGGAAGATCACCATGTCGGTCTTCTCCGGCTCTTTGACCGGGCTTGGAACTCCCGGAAAGTAGTGCACCGGGCGCAGGCAGACGTAAAGATCGAGTTGCTGGCGCAGCGCCACGTTAATGGAGCGGATGCCGCCGCCGACGGGCGTGGTCAGCGGCCCTTTGATCGACACCACGTATTCCCTGGATGCCTCCAGAGTCTCATCCGGCAGCCAGACATTCTCGCCGTAGACCTTGCACGACTTTTCGCCAGCGTACATTTCCATCCAGGAGATCTTGCGCTTGCCAGCGTAAGCCTTGGCAACTGCTGCATCCACGACCTTGATCATCACGGGGGTGATGTCGACGCCTATGCCGTCGCCTTCGATGAAGGGGATGATGGGTTGGTTCGGTACTTCAAGGGAATTGTCCGGCCGGACGCGGATTTTCTCGCCTACAGCGGGGACTTTGATGTGTTTGTAGCTGGCCATGTGGACTCCTGTAATGGATGGGATCGCGAGGGAGGGTAGGGA